>NZ_JAUSYB010000001.1:321625-643251 GCF_030816505.1 Microbacterium sp. W4I20
GCGTCTGCTGAAGGCTGACGCTGCGCAGCAGCTCGCGGGGCGCCGCCGCGAAGATGTCGGCCGCGATCCAGGGCGTGGAATTGGGGTCCTCGTACCACTGGATGAACGAGGTGATGCCGGCCTGCGCCACCAGCCCGACCGCCGAGCGGCGGGCTGGTGGCATGTCGGCGTACCACGGAAGTGTGTCTTCCAGCCGCTTGATGGTCACCGAGGCGATGTCGCCGGAGATCCGGCGCAGCCAGGTGAGCGTCGCAGCCTTGTCCATGCTGCGGGAAGACGAACCTGTCACCGAGGGCTCAGCTCTCCCCGCCTGCGTTGCCGCTCGTGCCGGCGTTGACGTCGTGCAGGCTGTACTTCCGGATCGCCTGAGCCGCGAGCGAGCGGTCGACGACGCCGTCCTCCGCCAGCGACTGCAGGGTGCGCACGACGACCGACGGGCCATCGATCTTGAAGAAGCGACGTGCCGCAGCACGGGTGTCGGAGAAACCGAAGCCGTCGGCGCCGAGCGTGGCGAAGCGGTTCGGGACCCACGGGCGGATCTGGTCCTGCACGGCGTGCATGAAGTCGCTCACCGCGACGACCGGACCTTCGGCGCCCTGCAGCTTCTGGGTGAGGTAGGCCGTGCGGGGCTCCTCCTCCGGGTACAGGAAGTTGTGCTCGTCGGCGGCGAGGCCGTCGCGGCGCAGCTCGGTCCACGAGGTGACCGACCAGACGTCGGCGATCACACCCCAGTCGTTCTTCAGCAGCTCCTGCGCCTCGAGGGCCCAGGGGAGTCCGACGCCCGACGCGAACAGCTGAGCACGGGGGCCCTCGCCTTCGCCGACGGACACCCGGTGGATGCCCTTGACGATGCCGTCGACGTCGACGTTCTCCGGCTCTGCCGGCATCACCATCGGCTCGTTGTACACCGTGATGTAGTACATGACGTTCGGGTCTTCGTGGTTCCCGCCGTACATCCGCTCGAGACCCGAGCGCATGATGTGCGCGATCTCGTAGCCGTACGCCGGGTCGTAGGAGACCGTGGCCGGGTTGGTGGCCGCGAGCAGGTGCGAGTGGCCGTCGGCGTGCTGAAGTCCCTCGCCGGTGAGCGTCGTGCGACCGGCCGTGGCGCCGATGATGAACCCGCGGGCCATCTGGTCGCCGGCCGCCCACTGCGCGTCGCCCGTGCGCTGGAATCCGAACATCGAGTAGAAGAGGTAGATCGGGATGAGCGGCTCGCCGTGGGTGGCGTAGGAGGTGCCCGCGGCCGTGAAGGCTGCGAGAGCGCCCGCCTCGTTGATGCCGACGTGCACGATCTGGCCCTGCGGGCTCTCCTTGTAGGCGAGGAGCAGTTCCCGGTCGACCGACGTGTAGTGCTGGCCGTTCGGGTTGTAGATCTTCGCGGTCGGGAAGTACGCGTCCATGCCGAAGGTGCGTGCCTCGTCCGGGATGATCGGCACGATGCGGTGGCCGAAGTCCTTCGAGCGGAGGAGGTCCTTCAACAGGCGGACGAACGCCATGGTGGTGGCGATCTCCTGCGTGCCGGAGCCCTTCTTGGGCAGGGCGTACGCGGCGTCGTCCGGCAGCGAGAGTCCGACGTGCGTCGACCGACGCTCCGGCAGGAAGCCGCCGAGTGCCTGACGACGCTCGAGCATGTACTGGATCGTCTCGTCCTGGGGTCCCGGGTTGTAGTACGGGGGAAGGTACGGGTTCTCCTCGAGCTGCGCGTCCGTGATCGGGATGTGCATCGCATCGCGGAACGTCTTGAGGTTGTCGAGCGTCATCTTCTTCATCTGGTGGGTCGCGTTGCGGCCCTCGAACTGCGGACCGAGGCCGTAGCCCTTGACGGTCTTCGCCAGGATGACGGTGGGCTTGCCCTTGTGCTCGGTCGCGGCCTTGAACGCGGCATAGACCTTGCGGTAGTCGTGACCGCCGCGCTTGAGGTTCCAGATGTCGTCGTCGGAGTAGTCCTTGACGAGGGCTGCGGCACGCTCGTCACGGCCGAAGAAGTGCTCGCGGACGTACGCGCCGGACTCGGCCTTGTACGTCTGGTAGTCGCCGTCGGGGGTGACGTTCATCAGGTTGAGCAGTGCGCCCTCGGTGTCGCGGGCGAGCAGGTCGTCCCACTCGCGGCCCCACACGACCTTGATGACGTTCCAGCCGGCGCCGCGGAAGAACGATTCCAGCTCCTGGACGATCTTGCCGTTGCCGCGCACCGGCCCGTCGAGGCGCTGGAGGTTGCAGTTGACGATGAACGTGAGGTTGTCGAGGCCCTCGTTGGCGGCGACCTGCAGCTGGCCGCGGCTCTCGACCTCGTCCATCTCGCCGTCGCCGAGGAAGGCCCAGACGCGCGAGGCGGAGGTGTCCTTGATGCCGCGGTTCTCGAGGTACTTGTTCGACATCGCCTGGTAGATCGCGTTGATCGGGCCGAGACCCATCGAGACGGTCGGGAACTGCCAGTACTCCGGCATGAGGCGCGGGTGCGGGTAGGAGGGGATGCCGTTCGGGGCGTGCGACTTCTCCTGGCGGAAGCCGTCGAGCTGATCCTCGGTCAGGCGACCCTCGAGGTAGGAACGTGCATAGGTGCCGGGGGAGGCGTGACCCTGCACGAAGATCTGGTCGGCGCCGCCCGCGTGATCCGCACCCTTGAAGAAGTGGTTGAAGCCGACCTCATACAGGGCGGCCGAGGAGGCGTAGGTGGAGATGTGTCCGCCGACCCCGATGCCAGGGCGCTGCGCGCGGTGCACCGTGATCGCGGCGTTCCAGCGGATCCAGGCGCGGTAGCGGCGCTCGACCTCTTCATCACCGGGGAACTCGGGCTCGTTCTCCGGTGCGATGGTGTTGATGTAGTCCGTGGTCGGGACCATCGGCACGCCCAGGTGCAGCTCCTTCGAGCGCTTGAGCAGGCTGAGCATGATCTCTCGGCCACGACCGTGGCCCTTCGCATCCACCAGCTCATCGAGCGACTGCTGCCACTCGCCGGTCTCCTCCGGATCGCTGTCGAGGGGGCCCTGGGAATACGGATCCTGGTCGTGAACAGTCACGGGGTGGAGCCTTTCGTCAAGCTGGCAGGTCATGCCAAGGAAACGGGAAGCGACGCGGGCAGCCTTGTCGGCTGTGCACAACGCGCGCCGGGTTCAGCCTATCCCTCTTCCACGACAGGGGTACGCATCGGACGCCCGATACACTGGACGCACCAGGGCCTTTAGCTCAGCTGGTAGAGCGCCACGTTTACACCGTGGATGTCGTCGGTTCGATCCCGGCAGGGCCCACCAGTCGATGCCGGATCGGGGCTAGCCTGATCGCATGACGGTATACATCCCGAGCATCGAGACCCCGTTCCGCCCGTTCCCAGAAGACCGCTGGTCGGTGGATCCTGCCTCGGGCAGCATCAGCGTGTCCAGCATTCCCGGCACTGACATCTTCACCGACCCGGGCGGCGATGACGGCGACCAAGTCACGTCGTCGACGCTGCACAACGCCGCGACACTTCTGACCGATGCTCCCGCCGGCGACTTCCAGCTGAGCGCGCGCGTCCGCGTCCGCTTCGCAGGCACGTTCGATGCCGGCGTGCTGTTCCTGCGCCACGACCGTGAGACGTGGGCGAAGCTCTGCTTCGAGTTCTCGCCGCGCGGGCAGGGCATGATCGTCAGTGTCGTCAACGATCGCGTGTCCGACGACGCCAACGCCTTCACGGTCGACGGTGATCACGTGCACCTGCGTGTATCTCGGAAGGGGACGGTTTTCGCCTTCCACGCCTCCACGGACGGCGAACGATGGATGCTGATCCGCGCGTTCGCGCTCCCGAACGGCGACAAGACGCTCGAGGTCGGATTCGAGGCCCAGTCACCTCAGAGCGACGGCTGCGACGTCGTCTTCGACGAACCCCGCCTCGTGGAGCGCACGATCTCCGACTTCCGCGACGAGTCGTGAACCACGGTTCTTCTCTCTGGTGATCACCGACCAGCCCCGCGCCCGGGTCGACACGGGACACATGTCTTCGTGCGTGCTTGACCGGATTCCCGAGAACCGATGATCGACGCGGAAGACTCCGAGTGGTCGGCCATCGCCGACGTGTGGGCGGAGCTGTGGGGAAGCTTCGCCGATCCGTCGCGTGGCGTCGTCATCGATGCCACCGGGATCGGACCCGGTTCGCGCGTGCTCGACGTGGGATGCGGGAGCGGGGAGTTCCTGGCGATGCTGGGCACACTCGGAGCAGAGGCGGCGGGCATCGATCCCGCCCGGCGCATGGTCGAGATCGCCCGAGCGGCTGCCCCCGCGGCGGATGTACGTGTGGGCGCGGCAGAGGAGCTGCCCTGGCCCGATGCCTCGTTCGATGTCGTGACCGCCTTCAACGCGCTGCAGTTCGCCGAGGACACCCTCGATGCGCTCGCGGAGATGCACCGGGTGACCGCACCCGGAGGCCTCGTCGCGATCGTGAACTGGGCCGAGCGCGACCGGAACGACCTCGACGCGATCGATACCGCCGTCGCGGCCGCCGAGGGCGATGAGCCGACGCCGGACGGGGAGCTCCGTCGGGAGGGCGGCGTGGCGCAGCTCCTCGCGGACGGCGGGTTCGAGGTGGTGTCCGCCGGGCTCGTCGAGATGCCCTGGGAGGCGCCGGATGCGAAGACGCTGCTGCGGGGTGTGCTGATGGGCGAGGATGCCGACATCGTCTCCGAGATCGCACCTGTCGTGCTCGCAGCGGCTGAGTCGTTCCGGACGGAGACCGGCGCATACCGCCTGGTCAACGCCTTCCGCTACGCGGTGGCCCGTCGTCCCGCTGCAGCGAGATGACCTCGGATCATCCGCGGGCGCAGTCACCCACGGGCATAGTGTGGACACCACTCACACCGTGAGCGAACGATCAGTGCAGGGGAACGGACACCGGGAGCGATCATGGCGCGACGCATCGTCATCAGTGGGGCATCCGGTCTGATCGGAAGTGCGCTGACCTCTTCGCTCCGCTCGGACGGCGCCGAGGTCATCACGCTCGTCCGCCGCCCGCCGAGGAGCGACACGGAGCGGCAGTGGGCGCCGGGGGAGCGCGACCTCGATCCCGATGTGTTCGCCGGTGCGGAAGCGGTCGTCGCGCTGGGAGGCGCGAGCGTCGGACGCCTGCCGTGGACACCCCGCTACCGCGACGAACTCGTCGACTCTCGATTGAAGAGCACCCGCACGATCACGACCGCCCTTCGCGCCCTGCGCGATGACGCGCCCGCCCTCGTCTCGGCATCCGCCGTCGGCTACTACGGATCGGCCCCGGGCGAGACGCTGACTGAGGACTCTCCGGCCGGAGGGACCTTCCTCGCGCAGCTGTGCGTCCAGTGGGAGGGGGAAGCGCTCCGGGCCGCTGATCACACCCGCGTCGCTCTGCTGCGCACCGCCCCGGTCATCCATCGCCAGGGCGTGCTCAAGCCGCTCATCCAGCTCACGCGCTTCGGAGTCGCCGGGCCGATCGGGCCCGGAACGCAGATCTGGCCGTGGATGTCGCTGGAGGACGAGGTGCGCGCGATCCGCCACGTCATCGATGCGAAGATCGGCGGCCCCGTGAATCTCACCGGTCCGACGCCGGCATCCGCCAATGACATCGGCCGAGCGCTCGCCCGCGAGATGCACCGCCCGTTCTGGCTCCCTGCTCCCACCTGGGCCCTGCGTCTGGCGCTGAGCGCCGCGGCGGCCGACTCGCTCCTGGTGTCGGACGCCGATGTGCGCCCGACGGTGCTGGAGAAGACCGGGTTCCACTTCACGCACCCCACCGCGGCGGAGGCGGTTCACTCCGCCGTGTGATCCGCCTCCGCGCAGGGTCGATCCGCGCTCAGTGCCCGTGGGGGTCGAGGCGATTGATCGTCGACACCACCTGGTCGTAGTCGCCGCGAGCCTCGCCGTACCTCAGGAACTTCACGTTCTCGACCTGGATCTCGGTCGCGTCGGGCTGTGCCTCGAGCAGCTCCATCACCTCGGAGACGAAGTCATCGAGCGGCATGGCGAAATCGCTCTCCTTCTGCCCGGGCAGCAGATCGGTCTGCACGGACGGCGGCTCGAGCTCGACGACCTTCACCGTCGATCCCGCGAGTTGCAGGCGGAGCGACTCGCTGAGCATGTGGATGGCCGCCTTGCTCGCGTTGTAGCTGGGCGTCGCCTTCAAGGGAGCGAACGCCAGGCCGGAGGACACGGTCATGATCGTGGCATCCGGCACGCTGCGCAGATGCTCGATGAAAGCACCGATGAGGCGGATCGGACCCAGGACGTTCGTGGTGATCGTCTCCTCGGCGGTCGCGAGGAACCCGGAGGGCGCCGACCAGTCCTCGACACGCATCACGCCGGCCATCGTGATGACGACGTTCAGGCTCGGGTGGGCGGTGATCACCTCGGATGCGGCGGAGCGGATGCTGTCGGCATCCGTCGTGTCGATCTGCACGGTGTGGATTCCCGGGTCCTCCGCAGCGATCGTGCGGAGCAGCTCGGCGCGTCGTCCGCCGACGATCACGGTGTTCCCCTTCGCGCGCAGTGCACGAGCGAGGGCGAGGCCGATGCCGCTGGTGGCGCCGGGGATGAAGATGGTGTTTCCGCTGATGTTCATGTCTCCACCCTCGGCTCCCATCCGAGGGCGCACCAGGGACGGGTCATCCAGGGATCGGCGGTCCCTGGATGGACCCGCTGCCGGGAGGGATACTGAACGGATGGATCGAGACGCG
The DNA here is from genome assembly GCF_030816505.1 of Microbacterium sp. W4I20. Classification (NCBI taxonomy): domain Bacteria; kingdom Bacillati; phylum Actinomycetota; class Actinomycetes; order Micrococcales; family Microbacteriaceae; genus Microbacterium; species Microbacterium sp. W4I20. The sequence goes on from NZ_JAUSYB010000001.1 coordinate 328,303, forward strand.
CTCGCTGAATTCCTCCTGCGGCGACGGGAGAGCCTGAGGCCGTCCGACGTGGGTCTGAGCGAAGGGGCGCGGCGACGGACGCCGGGACTGCGCCGGGAGGAGGTCGCCCAGCTCGCGGCGATGTCGACCGACTACTACACCCGCCTCGAGCAGCGTCGGGGGCCGCAGCCGAGCATCCAGATCGTCGCAGCGCTGGCGCGGGCGCTGCGGCTCACTTCCGACGAGCGCGACTACCTGCACCGGATCGCGGGGTACAGCGCGCCGGACCGCTCGGTCTTCACCGATTACGTGCGCCCCGGCCTGCAGCGCATCCTCGACCGCTTGCACGATTCACCCGCGTTCGTCGTCTCGGGGCTCGATGAGGTGCTGGTGCAGAACGACGCCGCCCGCGCGCTCCTCGGCGACGCGAGTCACCTGCGGGGGCTCGAGCGCAGTGGGATCTACCGCTGGTTCGCTCGCCCCGGCACCGAACGGGGTCGCTATCCCGAGGCCGATCACGCCCGGCAGAGTCGCTCGCTGGTCGCGTCACTGCGGGCAGCGCATGGCGCGGAGGGCACACGTGCCCGCGCCGCCGAGATCGTCCGCGAACTCACCCCGCGCAGTCCGGAGTTCGTCGAGCTGTGGGAGACGCACGAGGTGCGCCGCCGCTTCGAGGAGCACAAGGTGCTCATCCATCCGGAACTCGGCGAGATCGAGGTCGACTGCCAGGCCCTGTTCACCGAGGACGAGTCCCAGGCGCTGATCGTGCTCACCGCCGCGCCGGGGAGTGAAGCCGCCGGCAAGCTCGAGCTGGTCCGCGTCCTCGGCACTCAGACCGTGCACTCGTCCTGAGCCGCGACGCGCGGCTGCGGATCAGGTGAGGCGCTCGAAGACCAGGGTCGCCTGGATCCGATCGCCGCCGCCGAAGCCGGCGCTCCCGGAGGACGCCGTGGTGATCGTGTGCAGGCGGTACCCGAGCGCGGCCTGGGCGTTGATGGCGCGTTCGAGCTCGGTGAGGTTGCCGGACCCGGAGCCCCACATCTTCTCCTTGAGCACGACCTGCAGCACGACATAGCTCATGCCGGTCGCCGCGGGCCGGGGCTGGGCGCCCGACACGGCATCCGCCTGGATCCTGTTGATGACCCCGTTCAGCCCCGGCTCCTCGGGAGGCGGGGGCTGCACGGTGTCGGTCCAGTTCTGACCGTCCCACCATCGGGTCGTTCCGGAGCCGTCGTCGTACCAGCCGGCCTGTGTCGCGGTCATCGTCTTCTTCCCGTCAGGATTCTTCGTGGGTCCGCGGATCGGCGTCGAACAGCCGTCCGTCCGGTCGTCCGAGAGCCGTGATCGCCGCGACCTCCGCGTCGTCGAGGACGATCTCGGCGGCGGCGAGGTTCGAGACCTGGTGCTCGAGGGACGATGCCTTCGGGATGGACACGACCTCGCGTGCGACGTGCCAGGCGAGCACCGCCTGCACCGGGGTGATGCCGTGCGCGGCCGCGACCTCGGCCACGACAGCCTCCTCCACCAGCTCGCGAGCCCGCCCGAGCGGGCTCCACGCCTCGGTCAGGATGCCGTGCTCGCGGTGGTAGGCCAGCTGCTCCTCCTGAGGGAAATAGGGGTGCAGCTCGATCTGGTTCACGACCGGTCGCACGCCGGTCTCGCGTTCGATGCGCTCGAGGTGCTCGGGGAGGAAGTTCGACACGCCGATCTGCCGCACGATGCCCCGCTCCTGCGCGTCGACGAGGGCGGCCCAGGCCTGCACGTACTCGTCCTGGCTCGGGTTCGGCCAGTGGATGAGGTGGAGGTCGGTGATGTCCAGGCCGAGTCGCGAGCGGCTCTCCTCGATGCTCGTCCGCGCCTTCTCGGTCGGATGGTGGCGGCCGGGCAGCTTCGTGGTGACGATGATCTCTTCACGAGGAGCGTCGGATGCCGCGACGCCGAGGCCCACCGACCCCTCGTTCTCGTAGTTGAAAGCACTGTCGACCAGCCGGTAGCCGGCATCGAGGGCTCCGGCGACGGCGGCAGCGCCCTCGTCGCCGTTCAGTGCGTAAGTGCCGAGACCGATGGCCGGCAGCGCGAAGCCGTTGTGGGCGGTGAAGGTGGGAACAGCGGGCATCGGATCTCCTTCGGGAAGTGTTCCCCCAGCGTAGGCCTTGCGGTTCGGGCACGTCAGCGCTCGACTGTTGGGTCAGGACACCGGCGTGCGGGATCATGGCTCTCATGACTCTCGGCGCCGGACTCCCATGACAGATTCCGTACGATGCCCGTGTCTCTCCGGGAACACGTTCGATTCCTGCTGTGGGCCGCTCTTGCAGGGGGCTGCCGCACCCACGGCGGAGCGGCTGATGCGGTCCCGGTTCACCGCGTTCAGCCGAGAGGATGCCGCGTACCTGCTGCGCACCTGGCATCCGACGACACGGCCCCTCGCCGTCGATTTCGACCCAGGGCTGCGCTGGCTGCGGCTGGTGATCCTCGATCGCGTGGCCGGCGGACCGTTCGACGATGAGGGCGTCGTCGAGTTCGAGGCGCACTGGGTGCAGGATGCCGAGCGCGGAGCGCTGCACGAGCGCAGTCGCTTCGTGCGTGAGGAACGGCAGTGGTACTACCTCGACGGCGACGTGCGATGACCGGCGGGATGTCGCGGCAGCGGCTAGATTTGAGAGCGTGAACGCCACCCCCGAAGACCAGCGCACCCTGCTCGACATCGCCGACCTCGACCGGCGCATCGCGCAGGCGGAGCGTGCGCGCACGAAGCCTGCCCAGGCGGCGCGGATCAGCGAGCTCGTCGCCATCCGCCAGGATCAGCTCCGGGAGCTCACCTCGCTGACCGGCACCCGCGACGACGTGCGCACCGAGCTGAAGCGGCTGGAGTCCGACGTCGCCGTCGTCGAGCAGCGCCGCAACCGCGACGCCGAGCGGCTGGCCGCATCGACGAGCGCGAAGGACGCGCAGGCGCTCGAGCACGAGCTCGCCAGCCTCGCCCGCCGCCAGAGCGACCTGGAGGATGCCGAGCTCGACGTCATGGGGCGTCTCGAAGAGGCCGAGGCCGCCGTCGCCGCTCAGCAGGCCCTGCTCGAGACCACGACCGCCGAGGGGACAGCTCTCACCTCGCAGGCGAAGGCCGATGTCGCGGCCGCCACGGATCAGGGCACGCAGCTCGCGCGCGACCGGGCCGCCGTCGCGGCGACCGTGTCGGCAGACCTGCTGGCCGAGTACACCCGCCGCGCCGCGAACAGCGCCGGCGCGGCTCTGCTGACCCGCGGCACATGCAACGGCTGCCGCATGCAGCTGCCCAGCACCGACCTGAACGACGTGCGCCGCGCGCCGGCCGACCTCGTCGTCACGTGCCCGGAGTGCGGCTGCATCCTCGTGCGCACCGAAGAATCCGGGCTCGCTTGAGCGGGGCCCGCACGCGCCGTCGATGAGTTCGTCGACGTCGCACGAGCGGCGCATCGCGTTGGTGGCCGTCGGGAGCGATGAGTTCGCGGCCGTCGAGCTCGATGAGGGCGACGCTGAGCGCAGTCGCGTCCTCCTGTCCGGTGAGCAGCTCCTCGCCTGGGTGGCCGAGACCGAACGATCTGCCGCGCCGCGCTGGATCATTCGCAGTGCGCGGGACATCTATCCGCGTCTCCTCGGCGGCGAAGTCCGCCTGGGACGGACGCACGACCTGCTGCTCTGCCACGCGATCCTGCGCGACACCGATGCGGTGGCCCGGCCTCTCCCGCCCTCACCGGCCTGGGTTCGTCGCGAGCCCGACGATGCGGCCCCCGCGCTGTTCGACGTCATCGAGCACGACGCCGGGGACGACCCCGTGACCGAGGTGCTCGAGCAGTTCCGTGCGCAGCGCCGGGTCATCGCGCAGGAGCGGGGCGGTCGGCTGACCCTCCTGTGCGCGGCCGAATCGGCCGGCGGGCTGATCGCGGAGGAGATGCGCGCGGCGGGGCTGCCGTGGGACGAGGGCGTGCATGACGCGATCCTGACCGAGACGCTCGGCACGCGCCCGATAGCCGGAGGTCTGCCCAGCAGGATGGTGGAGCTCGGCGACCGGGTGCGGGCGATCCTCAGCGACTCGACCCTGCACCTCGACAGCCAGCCGAAGCTGCTCCGCGCCCTGCACCGCGTCGGTGTGCAGGTGGAGTCCACCAGCCGGTGGGAGCTCGCGAATCAGTCGCACGCGGTCGTGGAGCCGCTGCTCGCCTACAAGAAGCTCTCGCGGCTCCTCAGCGCCAACGGGTGGGCGTGGCTGGCCGAGTGGGTGCACGACCGGCGGTTCCGTCCGGTGTACATCCCCGGCGGGGTGGTGACCGGCCGGTGGGCGTCGGCGGGTGGCGGGGCGCTGCAGCTGCCGCGGAGCCTGCGCCCTGCCGTGCGCGCCGACCCCGGCTGGACGTTGATCGTCGCCGACGTGGCACAGCTGGAACCGCGGATGCTGGCCGCCATGGCGTCGGATTCGGCGATGGCCGAGGCCGCCAGGGGGAGCGACCTGTACGCGGGCGTCGTCGCCTCCGGCGCCGTCGGCACCCGCGAGGAGGCGAAGTACGCCGTGCTGGGTGCGATGTACGGCGCCACCACGGGGGACAGCGGCCGCCTCGTGCCGCGGCTCCGGAAGGTCTATCCCCGTGCGATGGCGCTCGTCGACAAGGCCGCACGCACCGGCGAGGACGGGGGAGTCGTCTCCACCTGGCTCGGCCGTTCGTCCCCTCGCCCCTCCATCCAGTGGGCGGACCTGCAGTCGAGAGCGACAAGCGCCGACGCCGATCCCGCCGAGGTCGCCCTCGCGCGGCGGCGTGCGCGGGATTGGGGGCGCTTCACCCGCAACTTCATCGTCCAGGGAACGGCCGCCGAGTGGTCGCTGATCTGGTTGGCCGAGATCCGGCACCGGCTGCAGCGCGCGCCGGAGGCGGCGGTCCCTGCCGTCTCGTCAGGACCGTTCGCCCGCCGGCCCCACCTCGCGTTCTTCCTGCACGACGAGGTCATCCTGCATGTGCCGGAGGAACAGGCCGAGGCTGCGGCCGACGCGGTGCGCGTGGCCGCGGCGGTGGCCACGCGCCGGCTGTTCGGCGACTTCCCCATCGATGTGCCGCTCGATCTGCGGATCGCGGAGTCGGCGGAAAAGTGATCGCGGTCGCCGCTCGCCGGGAGAAAGTAGACTGAGCACGCGAATGGGTCGACTGGACGGTCGCGTGGCGGGCAACCGCACCGAGGAACGTCCGGGCTCCACAGGGCAGGGCGGTGGGTAACACCCACCCGGAGTGATCCGCGAGAAAGTGCCACAGAGAGCAGACCGCCCCGCAAGGGGTAAGGGTGAAAGGGTGGTGTAAGAGACCACCGGGGGCCATGGTGACATGGCCCGCCAGGTAAACCTCGCCCGGAGCAAGGTCAGACAGAGGATGTTGACGCGGCCCGCCGAGTCCTCGGGTAGACCGCTGGAGCGGCACGGCAACGTGTCGCCGAGACAGATGGCCGTCGAAGGGGCGAAGAACCCCGGAACAGAACCCGGCGTACAGGTCGGCCCATTCGCATTAACCCACTTGATCAGGGACTTACCTGATTAAGATGGCACATAGTCCGCACATAGTCCGCAGAGAGTCCGCATCAGTCAGGGATCACCGGGCTCGTCCTCAAGACGGCTCGAGAGGGCCGAGTGCAATAGACGGCGTGCCCAAGGCGGCATTCGGAGCGTGAGGGCCTGGGTGTCCTCCGACGAAAGCCCGTGCTCCAGGGTGACGGTGAACTCGGGTTTGGCGTCCACGTGGATCGTCATCCGCTGGATGCTCGTCGGGATGTCGCCCTCGAGTAGGAGCGCTCGTCCCTCGGATGCGTACCTGTCACCGCCGTTCAGTCGGGCCGCGTGCTCGTGGCAGACGCCCCGCTCTCGAATGTCTGACCCATCTCCGGTGGCGAAGGCCGTCTCGGCTACGTTCAGGCAGCGCTCCGCAGCACTGCGCACGCGGGAGCATCGATCATGGATGAAAGGGTAGCGTCCGAAGCCCACATGCGCCGCGGAGGTCCTCGACGACGGGCAGTGCTTCGACGGCGTGGGGCGGACTCGCTTTGCGGAGCCCTTCACGGACGGTGGTGGCTCGGCTGTCGCCTTGACGACGAGCTCGATGGGTTCCGTGCGGACCTTAGGTCTGACGGAAGGGTCGGCCCATGGCGGATCGCAGGAAGACTCACTCGTCTCTACGAAGCCATCAAGGAAGACCCCGCGCCCCTATCCAGAGACACCGCCGACGACTTCATCAAGACCGCCGACAATCTCCGATCCACACTCGAGAGCGCGCAGAACCACATACTCACATCGCCCCCAGCAGCAGAACCAGACTCAGGGGCCGACCCCACCACCGACACCAGTGCCTAACGCTCGCGCTCGCCGCAGCGGATCGATCCGGCACCTCGTTGAAATCGGATCGACGTAGCCGAGCGTTTCGATCTCACGGAGCGGGCTTGTGGTGGTCGAGGGCCCGAACCCGCTCGATATCATGAGCGGATGGTCGTTCCCGCCGCCCCAGTACGAGCGCCCAGAGCGTTCCAGATGATGTGGGTGATCGGCTTCCTGATCGGAACGACCACGCACACGGCAGATCTGATCGTCGGCGGATTGGACGTCTACACCGGCTTCCCGCCTGGACTCCGGCTGTTCTGGGTGACACTCACGATTCTGGATCCCGTCACCGCTGTGTTGATCTACCTTCGACGGCGCTCCGGCATCGTGCTCGGCGTCACCGTGATGGTCGTCGACATCGCAGTGAACTGGACCGTCTTCATTCTGGTCGGCGGACTCTCGTGGTTTGGGATCATGAGTCAAAGCCTGTTCGCAGTGCTCACCTTCGTCACGGCACGCACCCTTTGGTTATGGTTCGGTCAATCTTCCGCACGGGGCGTCAACGTGAATGGGTAGAGCTGATCGACTTGCGGGCCCAGAGCACACCAAGGGATGACTGAGACTGGGGTCGTCGCGCTCCGCGTTCTGAGCCTCCGCCGAGCCTGCGGGGGGACGCAGCGTGCCGGAAGGTGTCGGCGGTCAAGCCGGTACCCGTACCCCCGCGCCGGAACGCTGGCTACGGCGTGATCAGCCATTCGAGGAACGACCGAGCTTCAGCCTCGTCCAGGATGACGCCAGCCTCGCTGCTTTCACGGATCAGTTGCGCGATTCCCGCATCTGTAACCGTTCCGCCGTCCAGTCCCCAGTTCGAGCGCGACTTCTCTTGCTGCTCCGGGCTCGCCTGATCCCACAGATAGATCATCGATTCGACGTCGGGCGTAAGTGCGTCGGCACCCTCAGCCGAATCGGAGCCTCCGAGATCCACAGCTTCGCCGAATGTTTCGATCGCTGCGGCTTCTCCCATGCCGAGCGACACGAGGACAGTCTCTACCTCATCGCCCTCGGAGACGACGAAGGTCTGGGCGAATGCCGCTTCACCTCCGGCGAGCATCTTCGGAGCGGCGTTGAGCGAGCGGAACTCGTCGTCGAGCAGGTATTCATCATCAAGGAAGACACCGTTCACGATGGCTTGGACGTTGAGCTCGGACGCGGGTTCGACCGGGTCACCGCCGACGCGAGTGATCGACCCCGCTACGGTCACGTAGCGCGTGCCGGACTGTTCCAACGGGAAGAGGTCCGAAAGGCGCGTTGGAGCCTCTTGAGGCGCCTGAACGGTAACTTCCCACACGGACCCATCGAACTCGAGTGTCACAGTCTCCCCGAAGGCGTGAGATGCGCTCTCAACTTCGGTGGGATTTTCAGACTCGCTGACGCTCGGGGCCGGCGACGGCGCACCAGGTGTCTCGGCAGGAGTTGAACATCCCGCCACTAGAAGGCCGACTACTGCCAGGCCGACGAGGGCCCCGATCTTGCTGTGCATGACGGGAAGCCTATCTGGCGGCCGTCGCGCAACTCGTTCGGTCCTGCACTCGTAAGAATTTCGAGGCGCGAGCGGTGGCAGCACGTCACCTCTGCCGCCTCACACGTCATATTCGACGTACGAGGCGGCGGCTGGCGTAATACGCGCATACCCGAGAACTATGGTCTCGACATGGCTACACGTCGCGTCAGGGGGACCGGCACCGTCTTTCAGGATCAACGCGGATATTGGACGGTGGCGTTGCCGCTCCCATCGCAGGACGGCACGCGAAAGCGGAGCGTCAAGCGGTTCAAGAGCCGAGGTGCGGCTCTGGAGCACCTTCGTGATTTTGAACGGTCAATCCAGGGAACGGACTTGCCGCGTAGCGCTGAATACCCATCTGGAGCTGGTGTCACCACTGTCGGAGAGTGGTTCGAATACTGGCTCGCCGAGTGCGTGTACCCGCAACTGAGACCGCGGACGGCCGACGGATACAGAAGCGCCGTTATCACCCACATCGTGCCCGCGCTCGGGGCCGGGACGTCGTTGTCCTCGGTTCGCGCGACAGACATTCGTCGCATGCAGCACCTGGTGAGAGAAGGCCTGGCTGCGACCACCGTTCGCAACGGTCAACGGGTTAATTCCCGATCAGACCGAAGAATCCACCAGCGCCAACGGTCGTCAACCATCTAGGCTCCGTACCCGGCGTACAGGTCGGCCCATTCGCCCTCGCACGAACGAAGGCCCCGCTGCATCAGCGGGGCCTTCCTCGTGAAATGGGTTCCTGAGCCTGTCGAAGGATCAGTCGCCGGCGAGGGAGGCCGCGCCGATGATGCCCGAGTTGTTGCGGTGGATCGCCGGGACGATCGGGGTCTTGAGGTCCAGCAGGGGAAGGAAGTCCCCGGCGTTCTTGGACACGCCGCCGCCGACCACGAACAGGTCGGGGCTGAAGAGGAACTCGATGTGCGAGTAGAAGGCCTGCAGGCGCTCGGCCCAGGCTTCCCAGCTGAGGTTCTCGCGCTCGCGCGCCGAGGTCGCCGCCCACTGCTCGACGGACTCGAACTCGCCGAAGTTGAGGTGGCCGAGCTCGGTGTTCGGGAGCAGCACGCCGTCGTAGATGAAGGCCGAGCCGATACCGGTGCCGAGCGTGGTCAGGAGGGTCAGGCCGCGCACATCCCGCGCCGCGCCGTGGCGTGCTTCGGCGACGCCGGCGGCATCCGCATCGTTCACGAAGACGATGTTGCGTCCGAGGCCGTCGCGGAAGAACCGCTCCGCGTCGAAGTCGACCCATTCCTTCGAGACGTTTGCCGCAGACAGCGTCTTCCCGCGCTTGACGATCGCGGGGAAGGCGACACCGAGCGGGAGGGTCGAGTCGTGCACGTCGAGCGTCTTCAGGACGGACTGCACGGCCACGAGCACATCCTGCGGGGATGCGCCCTCGGGAGTGGGGACGCGCACCCTGTCGGAGGCCATCGTGCCGTGCGCCAGGTCGACGAGTCCTGCTTTGATTCCCGTGCCGCCGATGTCGACGCCGATCGCTTTTGCCATGAGCATTAGCTTAGCGACCGCCGCACACGCCAGTAGGATCGATGACATCACGCGAGGAAGGGACAGCCATGTCTGACGGCGACGCAAAGTACTGGTACAACTCAGAGACCGGTCAGGTCGAGTTCGGCATGATCTCGCCGTCGGTGGACCGTGTCGGTCCCTTCGACACCGAGGCGGAGGCCGCTCGTGCCCCCGAGGTCGTCAAGGAGCGTTCGCGCGCCTGGGCCGAGGAGGAGGCCGCGGAGCAGGGCTGGGATGCGAAGAGCGGCGACGCAAAGGGCCAGGGCGCAGAGTAGTCATGGACAAGCAGAGGGACTTCGTCCTCCGGACGATCGAGGAGCGCGGCGTCAAGTTCGTGCGGCTGTGGTTCACCGACGTCATCGGCACGTTGAAGTCCGTCGCGATCGCGCCGGCCGAGGTCGAGGGAGCCTTCGCTGAGGGCATCGGCTTCGACGGCTCGGCGATCGAGGGACTGACCCGCACCTACGAGTCGGACCTGCTCGCACAGCCCGACCCGACGACCTTCCAGACGCTGCCATGGCGCGGAGAGATCGACCCGACGGGACGGATGTTCTGCGACATCACGACGCCCGACGGGCAGCCGGCGGTCGCCGACCCCCGCCACGTGCTCAAGCGCACGCTCGCGAAGGCCGCCGACGCCGGGTTCACGTTCTACACGCACCCCGAGATCGAGTTCTACCTGCTGAAGTCGTCGTCGTTCGGGCCCGAGGGCCCCGTCCCCGTGGACTCCGCCGGGTATTTCGACAACGTTCCCGGTGGCACCGCGCACGATTTCCGCCGGCGTTCGGTGCGGATGCTGGAAGATCTGGGCATCTCGGTCGAGTTCAGCCATCACGAGGGCGGCCCGGGGCAGAACGAGATCGACCTGCGCTACGCCGACGCGCTGACGACCGCCGACAACATCATGACCTTCCGCACGGTGATCAAGGAGGTGGCGATCGAGCAGGGCGTCTACGCGACGTTCATGCCGAAGCCGCTCAGCGGTCAGCCCGGCAGCGGCATGCATACGCACATGTCCCTGTTCGAGGGCGACCAGAACGCCTTCTACGAGGAGGGCGCGAAGTATCAGCTCTCCAAGACCGGCCGGCACTTCATCGCGGGTCTTCTCCGGCACGCGAACGAGATCGCCGCGGTCACCAACCAGTTCGTCAACTCGTACAAGCGGCTCTGGGGCGGCGACGAGGCTCCGAGCTTCATCACCTGGGGCCACAACAACCGTTCCGCGCTGGTGCGCGTGCCGATGTACAAGCCCAACAAGGGACAGTCGTCACGCGTCGAGTACCGTGCGCTGGACTCGGCGGCGAACCCCTACCTGGCGTACGCGCTCCTGCTCGCCGCCGGCCTCAAAGGCATCGAAGAGGGCTACGAGCTCCCGCCCGAGGCGGAGGACAACGTCTGGGCGCTGAGCGACGCCGAGCGGCGTGCGCTGGGCTACTCGGCACTGCCCGCGAGTCTCGACCACGCGCTCGAGTACATGGAGGCCTCTGAGCTCGTCGCCGAGACGCTGGGGGAGCAGGTCTTCAACTACGTGCTCCTCAACAAGCGCAAGGAGTGGGAGGCCTACCGCGGCCAGGTCACTCCGCTGGAGCTGAAGAACAACCTCGAACTGCTCTGAGGGACGCGCATGGCCCGTCCGGACGACTCCGTCTCGCTCTCCGCACTGGCGCGGCTCGGCTTCTCGGAGTTGAGCGAGGCTGCGGCATCGCTGTCGGAACTCGCGGAGATCCTCGACCTGTCGCGTTCCCTGCTGCTCGAAGCGGGGGATGCCGCCGACCCCGACGCCGCGGTGCGGGGAATGGTCCGCGTGGCGAGACGGGATGCGACGCAGCTGCGCGCGCTTCTCGCGAACGAGGAGTCGCGCCGCCGAGTCTGGCGGGTGTTCGGAGCCTCGGAGGGGCTGGCGGACTTCTTCCTCCGGCATCCGGACCAGCTGCCCGTCCTCGGCGAGCCGAACGACGTGCTCCCTTCCGGCGAGGTGCTGCGGGAGCGGCTCTTGGCATCGGTCGGTGCACGCGACGGGTTCGCGGAGACCGGCGACGACGCCGCGGTCGTCGCCATCCGCGTCGCGTATCGCCGAAATCTCGCTGCGATCGCCGCGTTCGACCTGACACATGCCTCGCCGGAGACCGTTGTCGCCGAGGTGTCCGCGGCACTGGCGGATGCGGCAGGCGCCGCCCTCGAAGCATCCCTCGCCGTGGCCAGGGCCCGACTGCGTGAGACGACGCCGCAGGCCGAGATCGCGGCGACCCGCCTCTCCATCATCGGGATGGGGAAGTCCGGTGCCCGGGAGCTGAACTACGTCAGCGACGTGGACGTGATCTTCGTCGGAGGCACCGGCGATGAGGAGGTCGTCGGCGAAGCTCGCGCGATCGACATCGCCACCCGCCTCGCGCGGGAGACGATGCGCGGACTCGACGGGATCGAGATCGAGCCTCCGCTGTGGGAGGTCGATGCGAACCTGCGTCCGGAGGGCAAGCAGGGAGCCCTCGTGCGCTCGCTGTCCTCGCACCTCGCGTACTACGACCGATGGGCGAAGAGCTGGGAGTTCCAGGCGCTTCTCAAGGCGCGGCCGCTGGCCGGCGACGAGCTCCTCGGCGCCGAGTACATCGCCGCCGTGCAGCCGAAGATCTGGTCCAGCGCGGCCCGGGAGGACTTCGTCGAGAGCGTGCAGCGCATGCGCGAGCGGGTGATGGAGCACATCGATGCCGAGGACGCGCCGTACCAGCTGAAGCTCGGCTCGGGCGGTCTGCGTGACATCGAGTTCACGGTGCAGCTTCTGCAGCTCGTGCACGGCCTGACGGATGAGACGCTGCGCACGCGCGGAACTCTGGAGAGCCTCGACGCGCTCGTCGCCGGTGGCTACATCGGGCGGGCGGATGCGGCCACCTTCGCGGACGACTACCGAGTCCTGCGACTGATGGAGCACCGTCTGCAGCTGAGGGAGCTGAGTCGCACGCACCTGATGCCCCGGACTCCCGCCGGCCAGCGGGTCCTCGCCCGCAGCACGGGGCTTGCCGAGACCGGGGAGGGCGTCTGGGCGCGGTGGGAGAGCGTGCGCCGGGAGGTGCGGGAGATCCATACGCGGCTCTTCTACCGGCCTCTGCTGAGCGCCGTCGCCGGACTGCCCGAAGAGGAGCGCACGCTCTCTGCGGCGCAGGCGCACGACCGTCTCGCGGCGATCGGTTTCCGCGACCCCGCGGGGGCGCTGCGTCACATCGGAGCCCTCACGACGGGGCTCAGCCGCAAGACCACGATCCAGCGGCACCTGATGCCGATCATGGTGCGCTGGTTCGCCGACGGCAGCGACCCCGACTACGGCCTCATCGCCTTCCGCCGGATCAGTGAGCGCCTCGGCGACACGCCCTGGTTCCTGCGGATGCTGCGCGACTCGTCCGGTGCCGCCGAGAGCCTCACGCGACTCCTCTCCTCGTCCCGCTACGTCGGGGAGCTCATGGAGTGGATCCCCGAGTCGGTCGCCTGGCTCGACAGCAGCGGTCGGCTGCGTCCGCGTGGTGCGGCGGCCCTGGACGAGGAGGCGAGGGCAATCCAGACCCGCCACGAGACGGTCGCCGACGCCTCGCGCGCCATCCGGGCGCTGCGGCGACGGGAGCTGCTGCGCACCGCGATGGGCGGGGTGCTCGACGTGCTCACGATCGAAGAGGTCGCGACGGCGCTGACCGAGATCACCGAGGCGACGATCCAGGCCGCGCTGCGAGCCGTGATCCGCGAGGTGGTGCCGCCCGAGGACGGTGCCCTCGATTTCGCCGTGATCGCGATGGGCCGTTTCGGCGGCGCAGAGCTCGGGTTCGGCTCCGACGCCGACATCCTCTACGTGTACGAGGCCAACGGGGTCGAGGCGCAGCGGGCGCAGACGCTCGCGACCCAGATCGTCGCGGGCCTCCGGGAGCACCTCACCGACCATCGGGTTCCGCTGGATCTCGACGCGGACCTGCGTCCCGAGGGGCGTCAGGGGCCGGTGGTCCGATCCATCGCGGCGTACACCGAGTACTACCGTCGGTGGTCGCTCTCCTGGGAGGCGCAGGCGCTCCTGCGAGCGCGCGGCGTGGCGGGCAGCGCGAAGCTGGTGGAGCGCTTCACCGCTCTGGCGGACACCATCCGCTATCCCGAGGACGTCGACCTGCAGGGCACCAGGGAGATCAAGCGCATCAAGGCGCGCGTCGAAGGGGAGAGACTGCCGCAGGGGGCCGACCCGCGTCGTCACCTGAAGCTCGGACCCGGCACGCTCAGTGACGTGGAATGGCTCGTGCAGCTTCTCCAGCTGCAGCACGCGCACGACGTGCCGGGGCTGCAGACGACCTCCACGCTCTCGGCCCTCGACGCCGCGGTCGCCGCCGACCTGGTGCCCGAGCCCGATGCAGAGCGCCTGCGAGAGGCCTGGCGGCTGGCCAGCAGGCTGCGTTCGGCGATCACACTGCTCACGGGTCAGACCAGCGATGTGCTCCCGGCCGACCGCCGGCAGCTCGATGCGATCGGCCGGCTTCTGGGGTACCCGGATCGCTCGGCCACAGAGCTCGAAGAGGACTTCCTGGGCGTCACGCGCAGGGCCAGGAAGACGTTCGAGCACCTGTTCTACGGGTAGTACGCGCGGCGAGTTTGCAGTATCCGGCGCCGTGACCCAAGCTGGCGCTATGAGCGACGCACGAATCGGAATCATCTGGAACCCCTCCAAGGTCGAGCAGGAGGTTCTCCAGGATGCCGTGAGTGCGGTCTTCGACGCCGGTGCCGACATCCGCTGGTGGGAGACGACGCCCGAGGACCCGGGTCGGGGCATGGCACGGGAGGCCGTCGAGGACGGCCGGGAGGTCGTCATCGCGGTCGGCGGCGACGGAACGGTGCGTGCGGTCGCGGAGTCGCTCGCCAGCTCGGAGACAGCCCTCGGCATCGTGCCTCAGGGGACAGGCAACCTCCTCGCGCGGAACCTCGAGGTTCCGTTGAACAACGTGAAGGCCGCGCTCGAGCGCGTCCGTGACGGAGAGGAGCGCCGCATCGATCTCGGCTGGGTGACGTACGACGGCACCGAGCACGCCTTCGCGGTGATGGTCGGCTTCGGCGTCGACGCGCAGATGCTGGTCGAGACCGATGACGATCTCAAGTCGAAGGCGGGATGGCTCGCCTACGTCGAGGCGATGGGGCGGGCACTGGCCGGCACCGAGATGACCGACATCACTCTCGCGATCGATGGCGACAAGGCGGTCGCCGTGCGCGGCCACACGATGCTGATCGGCAACTGCGGGATGGTGCAGGGTGGCATCCGCCTGCTGCCCGACGCCGTGCTCGACGACGGGAAGCTCGATGTGTTGATGATCAGCGCCGACGGGGCGCTGCAGTGGCTCGACACGCTCCGCTCGTTCGTGTGGGACAACGGCATTCGCCGTCTCTTCGGTGCGGTCGACGAGGCGGTCAGCACGGATTCGGCGCGTCACCTGCCGGTCGAGACGATCTCGGTCGAGCTCGCCACCCCGCTCATCTTCGAGATCGACGGCGAGGAGCTCGGCGAGGTCACCTCGTTCGATGTCCGCGTGCAGCCGGGCGCTCTGCTCGTCCGCTGAACTCGCGCTGCGCCAGCGCGTGCAGGCTTCGATCAGCGAGTCGTGACGACCGGAGGGACCGTCTTACGGTCCTGCGCGGGGAAGAGCACCTTCTGCACGATGATGATGATGCTCGCCGCCACGGGGATGGCAACGAGCGCGCCCAGGATGCCGCCCAGCGCGCCTCCGGCGACCGCCGCGATCACGACGAGGGCGCCGGGCACCGCCACGGCCCTGCTCATGATGCGCGGCGAGAGCACGTACGCCTCGATCTGCATGTAGACGAGGTAGTAGCCGATCGCGATGAGCGCAGTCACGGGGGACACGAACAGGCAGATCAGGGAGTTGATGATCGAGGCGGTGAGTGTTCCGACCAGGGGGATCATCGATCCGATGAACGCGATCAGGGCGAGGAGAGCGGGCACCGGGGCTCCGATGATGCTCAGGAAGATGAGACTCAGGATGCCGTTGATCAGCGCCAGGCTCGCCTGTCCGATCACGTAGCGGCCGACGGCTCCGGAGACGTCCTCGAGGAGGTCGGTGAAGGTCGCGCGCTGGTAGGCGGGAACGAACCGTGCGGCGGTGCGCTTCATGCTGCGCAGCGAACCCATGAAGTAGAGGGTGAGGATCAGGACGATGGTGATCCCTGTGAACCCGCCCGCGATGCCCGCGCCGACGGCGAAGACCCCGCCGCCGATGTCGGCGTAGTTGTCCGGGTCCTTGAAGAAGTCCAGCACGCCCTGGACGGCATCCTCGATGGTGGAGCCGAACTGACCGCTGACGTCCTTGAACCACGCGCTGTTCATGAAGTCCTCGACCATCCCCGGCCCGTCCTTGATCAGGTTGCTGATCTGTTCGACGAGGAGGGGGACGATGGCCAGGATGATGCCGGCGAACGCGAGAACCACGCCCGCCACGACGATCGCGACGGCAGCTGCGCGGGGGAGCTTGCGCTCGATGAAGGTGACGATCGGATCCAGTCCGAGCGCGAGGAAGACAGCCACGCCGATGTACACCAGCACCGTGGCGAGCTGATCGACGATGCCGCCGATCATCAAGGCGACCAGGACGCCGAGTGCGCCGAGGAGGCCGAAGGTGAACGGGTTCGTCCTGGCGTAGGCGGCGACCGCGTTCGACGGCTGCGCTTCGGTGAGAGTGGTCGTCGAACCCTGCTGCGCAGCCTTCGTGTGCACGGTCTTGCGGCGCATGATTCCCTCACTCTGTTCTTTGAGACCCCTCAGTTGACCATCCGGCCCTCGCCTGGTCAAGGCGGCCACGCCGGGTTGACACGGAACCGCCGACCGGGGTGACTTCTACGCCGAGACCGGAGCACGCCGGTGAACCTTCAGGATCGGCCACGGCCCATGACCTACGCTCGCCAGAGTGACGATTGAGAGAAGAGTTCGCGTCAGCGTGATCGTGCCGGTGTTCAACCCCGGACCGACCTTCGACGACCTGGTGGGGTCCTTCGACCGGCAGACCCTGTCGGCCGCCGAATTCGAGGTGCTGCTCTGCGACGACGGGTCCGACGAGTCGACGCAGGAGCGTCTCGCGGCGGTGGCGCAGGACCGTCCGAACGTGCGGGTGCTGAACCTCCCGCACAGCGGCTGGCCGGGCACGCCACGCAACGAGGGGATCGCGGCGGCGGCGGGGGAGTACATCTTCTTCGTCGATCAGGACGACTATCTGTTCGATGCCGTGCTGGAGAAGATCTGCGACTACGCCGACCTGCACTCGTCCGACGTCATCGTCGGCAAGGAGGTCGGCATCGGTCGCACTCTTCCGCGTCAGATCTTCCGGCGCGACGTGCCGCACGCGGTGCTCGGCAAGGATCCGCTCCTCGAACTGCTCACTCCTCACAAGATGTTCCGCACCGCTTTCCTGCGGGAGCATGAGATCCGCTTCCCGGATGGCCGTGTGCGGCTGGAGGACCACCTCTTCGTGATGCGGGCCTACTTCCTGGCCCGGACCATCTCGATCTTCGCCAGCGAACCGTGTTACGCCTGGGTCAAGCATCCGGGCAGTGCGAGCGCGGCGCGGATCGAACCCGAGACGTACTTCCCCCACCTGGAGGCCGTGCTCGACCTGGTGGAGGCGCACACCGAGCCCGGGCGGCTGCGCGACAAGCTCCTGCGGCACTGGCTGCGAGGAAAGATCCTCAAGCGGCTGTCGGGGCGACAGATGGCGCGATACCCCGCGGCGTATCGCGATCGTCTGCTCGATGTCGTCAGACCCCTCGTCGCAGCGAGGTTCGGATCCGGGGTCGACGACGGACTCACCTTCCCGAATCGGATCCGTGTCGCCCTCCTGCGGGCCGACCGACGTGCGGAGCTCCTCCGCCTCGCCGAGTTCGAGGCCGGGCTCGAGTGCGAGGCCGTCGTCACTTCGGCGAGCTGGACGCGCGGGGGCGGTCTCGCACTCGCGGTCGACGTTCGGATCACCTCGGGTGGTGCGGATGCCTTCGTCGCCGAGGAGTCCGTTCCGGGCTCGGGGCGCGTCGCCTGGGTGCCGGCCGTAGATCTCGGCGACCTGCCGCGCACGCTGTTCGAAGAGAATCGCGACGTCCGCCGCGACCACATCGACCTCTTCGCCGGATCGGAGAGCGGCGGCGCGCAGCGGCGTCTGCTCAGCCGGAAGCCGAAGAAGAGCGGTCCGGTCCGCGTGGCGGTCGATCCGCTGCGGGTCTTCGAACCGACGGACAGTTCGCGTCATGCTCGCTTGAGCGTGAAGATCCGTCGGGGCGGATGGACCTTCGAGGTTCCGCTGACGGCCGATCCCGCCCTGCTCGCGGGTGCCGGGGCGTCACCGCTGCTGGCCGGTCGCACCACCATTCTCGCCGTGACCGACGGCGGCGCGGTCGACCTCGTCCGCGAGTGGCCGGGAGGCGCCCTGAAAGACTTCGTAGGCCGCGCCGTGCGTCGCATCCGGGCGCTGCGCAAGAAATGAGCGCCGTGCCGTCCACAGGCCCCGGCTAGGTCACGATCCCCTTTTCTGGCAACCCCCTCGGCGCAGGACGCACAGATCTCTAACGTGGTGCGGGCAGGACGGGCCCGCGCCGCTGGAGGGTGCGCGCGCGGCGACGTTCTGAGGGGCAGTGGCCCGTTGCCGGGTTTCGCCCTGTGCAGCGGGCCACTGGTCGGTGCACACTGGCAGGGCGAAGGAGCCGCACATGAAACTACTGTTGACCTCCGGTGGCGTCACCAACCCGTCCATCCATCGTGCCTTGCGGGAGACGCTGGGCAAGCCGATCGAGGAAGCCACCGCGCTCATCATCCCGACCGCGCAGTGGGGGCATCCGATGTGCTCCCCACAGTCGGCGTGGATGTCCACGGCCGGCCGCTGGCCCGAACGACAGGATCTCGTCGAGCTCGGGTGGAAGTCGGTCGGCCTCCTCGAGCTCACGGCGCTGCCGAGCATCGACCCGGATCGGTGGAAGCCGTGGGTGCGCGAGGCGGACGTGCTCCTCGTGGAGGGCGGGGATGCGATGTACCTCGCTTTCTGGATGCGGGAGTCAGGCCTCGTGGAGCTGCTGCCGGAGTTGACCGAGACCGTGTGGGTCGGCATCAGCGCGGGGAGCATGGTCATGACACCGCGGGTCGGCGATCTCTTCGTGGAGTGGAACCCCGCGGGCGGCGACGAGGGACTGGGGCTGGTCGACTTCTCGCTCTTCCCGCACCTGGACTACCCCGGCTGGTCGGAGAACACCTCCGAGAGCGCTCGGGAGTGGGCCGAGGAAATCGGTGGCCCCGCCTATGCGATCGACGATCAGACGGCAATCGCGGTGGTCGACGGCGATGTGCGAATCGTCTCCGAGGGCAAGTGGCTGCCGTTCGGCCTCGCGGTCGACCGAGACCGCTGAGCCAGCGTCGACACGACAGCGGAGGGACTCTCACTCCGGATCTCCCGAGAGATCCTGGCGAGGAAGAGCCCCTCGACACCGGAGCGGCTTGGACACAGTCCCCCAGGACGTGTCTGGTGCATGCTCTCCCGCGTGATGGTACGCCTGATCAGCGCGCGCGGAAATCCCATGGTGATTCGCGAGAAGCAGGCGTACGCTCCTTGCGGATGGGGTGAGCCGGTGGAGGCCCCCAGCGAAGCCGGCTAGGTGTCCCGATGGGTTTCCCAGAACCGGTCGGGGCACCGTTTTGTCGATCTCTTGCTCTGATTCGCAGAGCGACTCCAGACACCGAAGAGCCCGCCCCAGCTGATGCGGGGACGGGCTCTTCGTGAGATTGCGCGGACTCCGCGAGGGCTAGCCCAGCGAATCCCGCGTCATCGGGTCAGACGCCGAAGTACAGCTCGTACTCGAACGGGTGCGGGCGCTGCGCCATCGGCAGGATCTCATTCTCGTACTTGTACGAGATCCAGGTCTCGATGAGCTCCTTGGTGAACACGCCGCCCTCGAGGAGGAACTGGTGGTCCTCCGCCAGTGCGTCGAGCGAGTCCAGCAGCGAGTTCGGGACCTGCGGGATGCCCTTGGCCTCCTCGGGGGGAAGCTCGTAGAGGTCCTTGTCGACCGGCTCGTGCGGCTCGATGCGGTTCTTGATGCCGTCGAGGCCGGCCATCAGCTGCGCAGCGAACGCGAGGTACGGGTTGCCCGAGGCGTCAGGTGCGCGGAACTCGATGCGCTTGGCCTTCGGGTTGGAGCCCGTGATCGGGATGCGGATCGCGGCGGAACGGTTTCCGGCCGAGTAGACCAGGTTGACCGGTGCCTCGAAGCCCTTGACCAGACGGTGGTAGCTGTTCAGGGTCGGGTTGGTGAAGGCGAGGAGCGCCGGCGCGTGCGCCAGGATGCCGCCGATGTACCACCGAGCGACGTCGCTGAGCTGGCCGTAGCCGGCCTCGTCGTAGAACAGCGGCTTGCCGTCGGCCCACAGGGACTGGTGCGTGTGCATACCGGAGCCGTTGTCGCCGTAGAGCGGCTTGGGCATGAAGGTCGCGACCTTGCCCCACTCGTTGGCGGTGTTCTTGACGATGTACTTGAACTTCAGGATGTCGTCCGCCGCGTGGACCATCGTGTCGAAGCGGTAGTTGATCTCCTGCTGACCGGCGGTGCCGACCTCGTGATGCGAGCGCTCGAGGATGAACCCGGCGTCGATCAGCTTCAGGGTGATGTCGTCGCGCAGGTCAGCGGTCTTGTCGACGGGGGAGACGGGGAAGTAGCCGCCCTTATAGGGGGTCTTGTTGGCGAGGTTTCCGCCCTCTTCCTCGCGGCCGGTGTTCCAGGCGGCCTCCTCGGAGTCGACCTTGTAGAAGCTCTCGCCCGCGGTGACCGAGTAGCGCACGTCGTCGAAGATGTAGAACTCGGCCTCGGGGGCGAAGAACGCGGTGTCGGCGATGCCGGTCGACGTGAGGTACTTCTCCGCCTTCTTGGCGACCTGACGCGGGTCCTTCGAGTAGATCTCGCCGGTGCGCGGGTTGTAGATGTCGAAGATCATCACGAGGGTGCTCGCCTCGCGGAACGGGTCGATGTACGCCGTGGTGACATCGGGGATGAGCTGCATGTCGGACTCGTGGATGCTCGCGAAGCCGCGGATCGAGGAGCCGTCGAAGAGCTGACCCTCCGTGAAGAATCCCTCGTCGACCGTCGATGCAGGAATGTTGAAGTGCTGCTGCACACCCGGGAGATCGGTGAAGCGGATGTCAAGGAACTTGACGTCGTTCTCCTTGATGTAGCTCAGTACCTCGGACGAATCTTTGAACATGTAACGACTCCTGGATTGCGGATCGATGGCTTCACGGCCATTGTGCACAGTACGGCGGGGGCGTTTCTCCCGGGTGTCCGTATTGTTTCAGGCATGTTACAGGGGTCGCTTAAGCTGGACCGGTGACGGATGCTGTGAACGCGTACCCCGGCGAGCGACTCGGACTGCCGGAAGCGGGTCCCGGAAGCGTGGGACGCCCGGGACGGCGCATCGCGGCGCTGGCGATCGACTGGGCAGCCGCGGTGATCCTCTCCATCGCCTTCTTCCAGTACGACGCGATCGCGACGACCGTGATCTTCGTCGTGGTGCAGATCCTGTTCATCCCGACCGCGGGCGGAAGCCCAGGCCACCGCATCCTCGGAATGCGAGTCGTCCGGCTCGACGGCGCATGGGTCGGGCTCTGGCGGCCGATCGTGCGCACCCTGCTGCTGGCCGTCGTCATCCCCGCGGTGATCTGGGATGCCGATCAGCGCGGTGTCCACGACAAGGCCGCCGGCACTCTCCTGATCCGCGCCTGACCTCGCTCAGGCGCGCCCGCGGTTGCGGCGGCGGGTCTCCCGGGGAGCCCGACCACCGAGGAAGGAACGCGCGGGGTCCACGATGTATCCGTGGCGCAGGGCCTCGCGGCCGATCAGCATACGGAAGCCCATCTCGTCCCGATTGCTCAGCGTCACCTCGGCGAGCACCTCCCGATCCACCAGCCGGATGAGCAGCTTCACCACCAGCCGCTCCTGCGCATGGCCCGACGAGCTGCGCACGGCGCGCCGGTCGTGAACCGGCGTCTCCACGACGACGGCATCCTCCTGGCTGTCCTGCCAGGGCTTCACCCGGAAGCGGACCCAGTCCTCGCCCTCCCGATCGAACTCGTGCACGTCGAACGCGTGCAGCGACGATGTGCGGGCACCGGTATCGATCTTGGCCTTGAGCCAGTCCACTCCGAGATCGGGCAGGCTGATCCACTCGCGCCACCCCGTAAGGGTGTTTGAATGGGTAGACCTACTCACTCGATACATCCTGGCAGGAAATCCCCGTGAAGATCGCAGTGCTCTCCCGTGCGCCGCAGGCGTACTCCACCCAGCGACTGCGTGCAGCCGCGCTCCAGCGCGGTCACAACGTCAAGGTCCTGAACACCCTGCGCTTCGCGATCGACCTGACCGCGGATGAACCCGACCTCCACTACCGGGGACGGCAGCTCAGCGACTACGACGCGATCCTGCCGCGCATCGGCAACTCCATCACGTACTTCGGCACGGCCGTGGTGCGCCAGTTCGAGCAGATGGACGTCTATACGCCCAACACCGCGAACGGGATCTCGAGCGCGCGCGACAAGCTCCGCGCCAACCAGATCCTGTCGCGGCACAACATCGCGATGCCGCCCACCGCCTTCGTCAGGAACCGGGCGGACGTGCGTCCGGCGATCGAGCGCGTCGGCGGGGCGCCCGTCGTGATCAAGCTCCTCGAGGGCACGCAGGGGATCGGAGTCATCCTCGCGCCGCAGGTGAAGGTCGCCGAGGCGATCATCGAGACGCTCCACTCGACGAAGCAGAACGTGTTGATCCAGAAGTTCATCTCCGAGAGTCGGGGTCGCGACATCCGTGCTCTGGTCGTCGGCGATCGCGTCGTGGCAGCCATGCGGCGCTCCGCGGCGGGTGACGAGTTCCGCTCCAACGTGCACCGTGGCGGCTCGGTCGACGCGGTCGAGCTCGATCCGGTATATGAACGAGCGGCCGTGCGCTCCGCGCAGATCATGGGCCTGCGGGTGGCCGGCGTCGACATGCTGGAGGGGGAGGACGGACCGCTGGTGATGGAGGTCAACTCCTCGCCGGGGCTGCAGGGCATCGAGACCGCGACCAAGCTCGACGTCGCGGGCGCGATCATCGATTACATAGCCGGACAGGTCGCCTTCCCGGAGATCGACGTGCGACAGCGTCTGACGGTGTCCACCGGCTACGGCGTGGCTGAGCTCATGGTCCACGGTGCGGTCGACCTGGTGGGCAAGACGCTGGGCGAGGCGGGCCTCTGGGAGCGCGACATCACGGTGCTCACGCTGCACCGCGGCGTGAGCGTCATCCCGAACCCGCGCAAGCACGTCGTGCTCGAGGCCGAGGACCGGCTGTTCTGCTTCGGCAAGCTCGACGAGATGCGCTCGATGGTTCCGGAGCGGCGTCGTCGCCGTGCCAAGGTGCGACGACTTCCTCGGCAGCCGCTTTCCGAGTGAACGAAGAACGCGGCCGCACCTGGAGTCCAGGGCGGCCGCGTTCTCGCGTTCTACAGGGGCTCAGCGCGGACGCTGAGCACGGACCTTCGTCGGGTCGATGCCCTTCGGGATCGGCAGCGACGACAGCGACTGCGAGACGGAGTCGATGCGGCGGATGACCGCAGCCATCGTGGTCTTGTCGATCGCCTTCGGCAGCTTCTTGATGGTCTTGGCGAGGTCGGCGATGGCCACCTCGTCGTCACCGTGTCCGACGTAGAACACCGTGACGGGCACGCCGTGGGCGACGCGCTGAGCCTTGCTCCGCTCCTCGTTGACGAGGCGGGTGAGGCGACCGCGCGCCCCCTCACCGACGACCACGATGCCGCCGCGGCCGACCGTGCGGTACACGGCTTCCTGCGTCTTCGGGTTGATGCCCACCGGGGTCTCGGATGCCTGCCAGCTGCGGCCGAGGCTGGTGCTGAGCACGTGACCGGTGGCGCCGGGCATCCCGTCGATCTTGGTGTACATCGCGGAGGTCGACATCCGCGTCATCAGGAACAGCGCGCCGAGCACACCGAGCATGAGGCCGGTGATGCCCCAGAGGATGAGCGTCCAGATCTGGAACGGGGGGATCAGGTAGCCCGCGACCAGGCCGAGGAGGATGCCGCCGATCAGGATCGCGATCTGGATCCAGGGGAGCCAGGGGTAGGCCTCACGCGTGAACTTGAAGAGGGACTTGATCTGGGAGAAGAACCCAGGACGCTTTTCGGGTTCGGGAGCACGCTTGGCCATGGGTACCAGCCTACCCAGTTCGGGCGGTCCTGACATCGACGTTCGCGTCCAGCGGAGCAGCCACCGGCAGCGACTCTTCCTGCACATCCTTCGAAGACCTGCTGATACATCCACATCGAGTCCGATCGGCCCCGCGCGGTCGCTTCTCAGGATGTGATGAGGGCATGGCAGATGTCGAGATCGAAGACCGGAGCGTCGCGCTCGTTCCGGGCGTGCACCGGGTGGTCCGCGCGCTCGATCCGGCAGAAGGTCCGTTCGCCGGCACCCTGGTCACCCGTGGGGACGGCGTGGCTGTGCGGATGGATGCGACCGATCTCGCGGGATGGCTGGGGTGGCGTTTCGCGGGAGCAGAGCACGTCGCAGGCCCGATCGACGTCGTCCGGCGTCCGGATGGGCACGACGTACTGCTGCCATGGTGCACGGACCGGGTACTGGGGTTCCTGGTCCGCCGGGCGGCGGCGGCCGCTCCGCTCACGTCGGGGGAGTGCAGCACGCTCGTCGCGAGCCTGCTGCGTGGCCTCGACGAGCTGGGCGGCTCCGCTGACGGGGTGCCGACGGGGATGTGGTGGCTGAGTGACGTCGGCCGCCCCATCTTCGTCATCGGCGGAGGACAGGATGCACGAGCCGGGGTCGTGTCGATCGTTGAGCGTCTCAGCGCGGACAGCACCGACAAGGCGCTGAAACGCGCGCTTCTGGCCGTGCACCAGGGAGTCGGGAAGGCGATGTCCCAGCCGAGGGTTCCTCGGAAGCTCCTGGATGCATGGGAGCAGGAGGTGCTGTCCGTCGCGGCTCCGCGCCCCCTCGTGCGGGAGACGCACGCGCCGGAACGGGCACGCGAGGTCGCTCGCGCCGTCCTGTCCGAGGCGGCACCGGCCGCACCACGGCGGCGGGGCCGACGGGCGGATGCTCCCACGGCCGCGCGGTCCGATGCCCGGCGCACACCGGGCATTCAGCAGCTGGAGGCCCTTCGGGGTACCGTTCGCCGTGTCGCTGTGGCGCTCGGCGGACGATTGCGAGGCCGCGGGCGAGTCGACGATCGGCGGCCGCAGACGAGGGCAGCGGCACCGGCATCGGCGAAGGAAGCGCATCCGCGTCCTCGCATTCGACGTCGCGCGATCGTCGTCGGCAGTGGGGTAGCCGCCGTGGTGCTCGCCGGCGGGCTGCTCTGGCCGGGCGACGCGCCAGGACAGGCGGCAGGCGACGATGGCTCAGGTGAGCCGTCGGTCGCTCGATCAGTCGATGATCCCGCGACGCCGCGCGCGGCCGACGCGGCAAAGGATCGGGAGCCGAAGGATGATGGGCCAGGGGATGCTGATCCGAAGGACGACGCCGAGCCTGACGGTGAGGACCGGAAGTCGCCCCGCGGAGCGCAGGAGCCGGATGCCGCAGCACCCGCATTGCTGGCCCTGATCGCCGAGTGCGGAGCAGCGGAGGACCCGCTGTGCACTGATGCGGTCGCGGCGGGATCGACCGGCGTCGTGGAAGCCCTCGTCACCGCGTCATCAGAGGATCCGGCGATCCAGCTGGTCGACGAGTACGGAGACGTCGCCGTGATCCGCCTGAGCACACCCCGAGCCGCTCCCGAACAGGGAGGTGAAACTCCGGCATCCGGTCCCGAGCAGATGCTGGTGCTCGTCCGCCACGACGAGAAATGGCTGGTCCGCGACGTCTACGGCGTCGCGGACCAGCCAGGATGATGCTGTCGTCAGGCTCCCAGCTGGGCGGCGAACTGCGCCGCCTCGAGGCGAGCCTTCACCGCGCCGAGGAAGCGAGCGGCATCGGCGCCATCGATGATCCGGTGGTCGTACGAGAGTGCGAGGTACACGTACGAGCGGACGGCGATCGCGTCGACTGCACCGACCTTCACCAGGCCGGGGCGCTTGACGACCGTTCCTGTTCCGAGGATCGCGGACTGCGGCAGGAACACGACCGGAGTGTCGAACAGCGCGCCGCGCGAACCCGTGTTGGTCAGCGTGAACGTGCCGCCGGCGAGCTCATCCGGCTTCAGCTTGTTGTCGCGGGTGCGTGCGGCGAGATCGGCGATCTCGTGCGCGATCTGCGCGATGTTCTTCGACGCGGCGTCGCGGAGCACCGGCGTGAGCAGGCCCCGCTCGGTGTCGACGGCGATCGATACGTTCTCGCTGGCGGGGTAGACGATCTGCTCCCCGTCGACGGTCGCGTTCACGATCGGGAAGGCCTGCAGAGCCTCAGCGGTCGCCAGAGCGAAGAACGGCAGGAACGACAGCTTGTCGCCCGTCTTCTCCAGGAACGACGCCTTCACGCTGTCGCGGTACTCCGCGAGTGCCGTGACATCGACCTCGACGACCGTGGTCAGCTGAGCAGTCTGCTGCATCGACTCGACCGCGCGCTTGGCGAGGACCTTGCGCAGACGGGACATCGGCTGCGTCGTGCCCCGGAGCGGCGACACCTCGAGCGGCGCGGGGGCTGCGGCAGCCGGGGCGGCAGCGGCAACCGGTGCGGCCTTCGCGGTCTCGGCGGCCTTCAGGACGTCTTCCTTGCGGATACGACCGCCGACACCGGTGCCGGTGACCGAAGCCAGGTCGACACCCTGCTGCGAAGCCAGGCGCCGCACCAGCGGCGTCACGTAGAGGTTGTCGTTCTCCGTGGGGAGGCTGAGCTTCGGCGCAGGAGCAGCAGAGGCTGCGGCGGGCGCCGGCTCGGCAGGAGCCGCAGCGGGCGCGGGCGCGACAGGTGCCGGGGCAGCCTCCGCAGCGGGGGCTTCAGCTACCGGCGCCTCAGCGGCCGGAGCCGCAGGAGCCTCAGCCGGAGAAGCAGGAGTCTCGGAAGGCGCAGCGGGAGCCTCAGCGGCCGGAGCCTCTGCAGCCGGAGCCTCGGAGGGAGCAGCGCCGGAACCGACACGTGCGAGCACAGCGCCGACGGCGACGGTCTCGTCTTCGCCGGCAACGATCTCCTGCAGCACGCCGGCGACCGGCGAGGGGATCTCGGTGTCGACCTTGTCGGTCGAGATCTCGAGGAGTGCCTCGTCGACCTCGACGGAGTCGCCGACCTGCTTGAGCCAGCGCGTCACGGTGCCCTCGGTGACGCTCTCACCCAGCTCTGGAAGCACGATGTCCTTCGCGTCGCCGGCCGGCGCAGCAGCGTCGGCAGCGGGCTGCGCTTCAGCGGCCGGAGCAGCCTCAGCCGGAGCGGCCTCAGCAGGAGCGGCCTCAGCCGGAGCAGCTTCAGCAGGAGCGGCCTCAGCAGCGGGAGCTTCCTCAGCGGGGGCATCCCCGGCAGGGGCGGCGGCGCTGCCGTCGCCGATCCGCGCGAGCAGAGCACCGACCTCGACGGTCTCGTCCTCGGCCACGAGGATCTCCTCGATCACACCGCTGACGGGGGAGGGGATCTCGGTGTCGACCTTGTCGGTCGAGATCTCGAGCAGGCCCTCGTCCGCCTGGACGGTGTCTCCCACCTGCTTGAGCCAGCGGGTGACCGTACCCTCTGTGACGCTCTCACCGAGAGCGGGGAGGACGACGGATGTGCTCATGACTGAGTCTCCTTCAGGAAGTTGTATGACGCGTATCTAGCTTAGTGACTCGGGCACCGGTTGGTGCTCAGAGGGCGTGCAGGGGCTTTCCGGCCAGGGCGAGGAAGGCTTCCCCGAGGGCCTCGCTCTGCGTCGGGTGCGCATGGACCAGAGGCGCGATGTCCTCCGGGTGGGCTTCCCAGGCGACGGCGAGCTGTCCCTCGGTGATGAGCTCGCCGACACGGTCGCCGAGCAGATGCACACCGATGACGGGGCCGTCCTTGAGACGGACGACCTTGACGAGTCCCGCCGTGCCGATGATCTCGCTCTTGCCGTTGCCGGCGAGGTTGTATTCGTAGGCGATGACCGCATCGCTGCCGTGCTCGGCGATCGCGCCCTCCTCCGTGGCACCGACCGATGCCACCTCAGGGCTCGAGTAGGTGACCTTCGGGATCTGCGAGTCCGGGATGTTCACGGGGGAGAGGCCGGCGATGCGCTCCGCGACGGCGATCCCCTGCTGGAATCCGCGGTGGGCCAGCTGCAGGCCGGGCACGATGTCGCCGACGGCCCAGACACCGGGAACGCCGGTGCGCAGCTCCTGATCGACCGTCACGAATCCGCGGTCGAGCTTCACGCCGGCTTCCTCGAAGCCGAGGTCGGCGGTGACCGGGCCACGTCCGACGGCGACGAGCAGGTAGTCGGCGGTGAACTCCTTGCCGTCCTCGAGGGTCACGGTGACCGAGTTCTCGTCCTGAACGGCGGTCTGGAAGCGGACGCCGAGCGAGTACTGGATGCCGCGGCGGCGGAACGCGCGCTCGAGGCCCTTGCTCATCGCGATGTCCTCGTTCGGGACGAGGTGGGGCAGCGCCTCGATGATCGTGACCTCGGCTCCGAACGACCGCCACACACTGGCGAACTCGACGCCGATCACACCGCCGCCGAGGATGAGCACGCGCTCGGGGATGACATCGAGGCCGAGAGCCTGCTCGCTGGTCAGGATCCGCCCGCCGATGTCGAGGCCCGGGAGTGAGCGGCTGTAGGAGCCGGTGGCGAGCACGACATCGGACCCGACGTAGAGGTCGTCGCCGACGCTGATGCTGCGATCGGCGTTCAGGCGGCCGAGTCCCGGGACCGTGGTGATGCCGCGAGCCTTGACGAGCCCTTCGAGTCCCTTGAACTTCTTCGCGACGATGCCCTCGCGGTAGGCGCGAACGCCCACGGGGTCGATGCCCTCGAGGGTCGCGGTGATGCCGACGTGCGCGGCGTCACGAACGTGCTCGGCGACCTCCGCGGCGTGCAGCAGAGCCTTTGTCGGGATGCAGCCGCGGTGCAGGCAGGTGCCGCCGACCTTGTCCTTCTCGATGAGGGCGACCGACTTGCCGAGCTCGCTGGCGCGCAGGGCTGCGGCATACCCGCCGCTGCCACCGCCCAGGACGACGATGTCGAAAGTGTGCGTTGTCATGTGTCATGCCTCCTTGTGGGATGCTGCGGCGAAGGCGACGATCGATCGGACCATCGCCCCCGTGGGGCCTTTTTCGGTGAAGCCGTACGGAGCCCCGCCGTGCTCGCCGGAGCCGGCGATGTCGAGGTGCACCCAGGGGATGCGCGGGGCGTCCGCCTCATCTGACGTGCGTCCGACGAAGCGCCGAAGGAAGAGGCCGGCGTAGGACGCCCCGCCCATCCGGTCGCTCATGTTGACGTTCTGCAGGTCGGCGATCGGCGACTCGAGCGATTCCTCCAGATAGCTCGGCAGCGGCATGTGCCAGGCCGGTTCGCCGGTCTGCGCGGCGGCGGCGAGGAGTTCCGCGACGGTGTCGTCGTCACCGAAGACCCCGGTGTGCCGGTGGCCGAGCGCGGCCACGATCGCACCCGTCAGCGTGGCGACGTCGATGATGACGTCGGGGTGCTCGCGGCTCGCGGCCACGAGTCCGTCCGCGAGGACCAGCCGTCCCTCGGCATCCGTGTTGAGCACCTCGACGGTGGTGCCGTCCAGGATGCGGACGACGTCGCCCGGGCGGAGCGCCCGGCCGGACGGCATGTTGTCGGTGATGCAGAGCCAGGCGGTCACGCGCACCGGCAGCGCCAGGGTGGCGATCGCGCGCAGCGCGGCGAGGCTCGTGGCGGCGCCCGCCATGTCGAACTTCATCCCCACCATGGATGCCGCGGGCTTGAGAGACAGGCCACCGGTGTCGAAGGTGATGCCCTTGCCGACCAGCGCGATGTGGCGGGTGGCATCAGCAGGGGAGTAGTCGAGACGCACCAGGCGCGGGGGGCGGTCGGATCCCTGGGCGACACCCAGGATGCCGCCGAAGCCCTGTTCGGCGAGAGCCGTCTCGTCGAGGATCTCCACCGTGACGTCGAGACCGGCGACGCTCTCCGCGGCGCTCTGGGCGAGCTGCTCGGGGCTCTGCCACTCGGCGGGAACATTGACGAGGTCTTTGATCTGAGCGACGGCATCGCCCACGGCCTGCGCACGGGCGATCTCGTGGTCATCGATCTCGGCGTGCAGCGTGACGGAGACGGCCCGCTTCTTGCCCGGTTCGGAACGGTAGGTCTCGAACCGGTATCCGCCGAGCACGGCGCCCTCGGCCGCCGCAGCGGCGAACGACTCCAGTCCCGGAGCGAGGCCGAGCGCCACGCTCTCGAAGCCGGTCAGCGAGCGCAGCGCTGCGCCTGCCGCGTTGCGCACCGCAGCTTCGTCGGGCGTGGCGCCGACGCCGACGACGGCGAACGGGAGCGAGGTCACCTCGGGCGCGTACACCCGCGTGAACGAGGAGGCGGATCCGGTGAATCCGATGCCCGCCAGAGCATCCGCCAGACCGGGGAACCCTGCCAGAGACTCGGACGATGCGGGAAGATCGGAGACGACGAGCACTGCGGCATCTGCAGCGCTTCCGGGGAACGTATCTGTGGTGTGCGACAGCACGGGAAGCGTCATGTCTCCATCCTAGGAGCCCGTCGCAGCCGTGGTGCGCGGGGACGGGGCCGCGTGTTCGCTCTCAGCATGACGAGCCCAGCCCGGGTGCCGGGAGGTGCTCGTAGCATGGTGACATGCCCTTCTCCGGTGAGATCCACGAACGTGTCGCGAACGCACCGACGGTGCCGCGCGGCCTGCCCCTGGTCGTGCTCCTGACGGGATTCACCGACGCGGGCAGCGCGGTCTCCGGTCTGATCGAGCACCTGCGCGAGACCGCCTCGCCGCAGCCCATCGTCGTGTTCGACAATGACGTGCTGCTCGACTACCGTGCTCGGCGCCCGGTGATCTCCTTCGATCAGGACCACCTGACCGAGTTCCGTCCCTCTCGGCTCGAACTGTCGCTGGCGACCGACGCTCTGGGTCAGCCGTTCCTGCTCCTCGCCGGCTACGAGCCGGACTTCGCCTGGAACGCCTTCGCGCAGACGGTCCTCGACCTCGCTGCCGAATTCGAGGTGTCCGGGCTCAACTGGGTGCACTCGATCGCGATGCCGGTGCCGCACACCCGCCCCATCGGCACGACCGTCAGCGGCAATCGCCGCGAGCTCACCGTCGCCCACTCGGTGTGGCGTCCGCGCACGCAGGTCCCCGCCACGGCAGGTCACCTGCTCGAGTTCCGTTTCGCGGAGCAGGGTCTCCGCGTCGTCGGTTTCGTGCTCCTGGTGCCGCACTATCTGGCCGAGACGGAGAACCCGGACGCCGTCATCGCCGCCGCCGACAAGCTCATGGCCTCCACCGGCCTCGTGCTCATCCTCGACGCCGTGCAGGAACGCCGCGACGACTACCTCACCCGGGTCGACGAGCAGGTCACCGGGAACGACGAGCTGCAGCAGATGGTCCACAACCTCGAGCGCCGCTATGACGCCTACATGGCCGGCCGCAACCCCGACGACGACTCGTACGACGAGGGCGGATTCAGCGAGCGCGACCTGCCCAGTGCCGATGAGCTGGCCGCCGAGCTCGAGCGCTATCTCGCGTCGCGCCCCTCCGGCGACGACGACAAGCCTCGGCGCAGCTGAGAAGAATCCGCGGCAACTTCGCGGCAATGCGTCGGCATCGCCACACGTGTGCGATACTAGGAGTCTGACCCGTTGTCAATCAGTGTTTTCCCGCACTGGACTTGACAAGGGTCTTACTAGTGTCCGAAATGTCCCGGGGCGGCTCATCAGCCCCGTGAAAGGCGAAACGTGACTCCTGCCACGACGAAGAAAACCCGGACGACGAAGAAGGCCGAAGAGACCACCGTCGACACTGAGGTCGAGGTCGACGCGCCCGAGAAGCCCGTACCGCTCAGCGCAGCCAAGCGCGCGGCGGCGAAGCGCGCCCCGGTCAAGAAGAAGAAGGCCGACGACGTCGTCGAAGATGACGAGGCTCCCGCAGCCAGCGCCGTCGAGGACGACGAGGACGACGACTCCAAGCCGAAGTTCACCGAGCCTCTGCCGACCGGCGCGATCGTCATCTCGTCGAACGACGACGAAGACGTCCCGGTGTACTCCACACAGATCACCGGTGCGACGGCCGACCCCGTCAAGGACTACCTGAAGCAGATCGGAAAGGTCGCGCTGCTGAACGCGGCCGAAGAGGTCGAGCTCGCCATGCGGATCGAAGCCGGTCTGTTCGCCGAGGAGAAGCTCTCCGCGATGACCGCCGCCGAGCGCACCGGCCAGCTCGGTCTCGACCTGCAGTGGGTCGCCCGCGACGGTCAGCGCGCCAAGAGCCACCTGCTCGGCGCCAACCTCCGCCTCGTCGTTTCGCTCGCGAAGCGCTACACCGGCCGCGGCATGCAGTTCCTGGACCTGATCCAGGAGGGCAACCTCGGTCTCATCCGTGCGGTCGAGAAGTTCGACTACACCAAGGGCTTCAAGTTCTCGACGTACGCCACCTGGTGGATCCGTCAGGCGATCACGCGCGCGATGGCCGACCAGGCCCGCACCATCCGCATCCCGGTGCACATGGTCGAGGTCATCAACAAGCTCGCCCGCGTGCAGCGTCAGATGCTGCAGGACCTCGGTCGCGAACCCACTCCGGAAGAGCTCAGCCGCGAGCTGGACATGACCCCGGAGAAGGTCGTCGAGGTGCAGAAGTACGGCCGCGAGCCGATCTCCCTGCACACGCCTCTCGGCGAGGACGGCGACAGCGAGTTCGGTGACCTCATCGAGGACACCGAGGCGGTCGTCCCGGCCGACGCGGTGGGCTTCACCATGCTGCAGCGCCAGCTCGAGCAGCTGCTCGACTCGCTGTCCGAGCGCGAGGCCGGCGTGATCCGGATGCGCTTCGGACTCGGCGACGGCCAGCCCAAGACGCTCGACCAGATCGGCGACACGTTCGGCGTCACGCGTGAGCGCATCCGTCAGATCGAGTCGAAGACGATGGCGAAGCTGCGCCACCCGAGCCGCTCGCAGTCGCTCCGGGACTACCTCGAGTGATGCAGGCGAACGAGGGCAAGGCGCTCGAGACGAGCGTCGACGGAAAGTCGTTCGCGCGGATTCCGCTGCGCACCCGCGTCGTGATGCCGGATGACGACCTCGACGCGATCATCACCGAGTATGCGAAGGACGCCGTCCGCCCGGGCGACCTCCTTTTCGTGACCGAGAAGATCGTCGCCATCACGCAGGGCCGGTCGTACCGTCTCGACGAGATCCAGCCGCGCAAGCTGGCGCTGTTCCTGTCGAAGTACGTCACGCGCACGCCGTACGGCATCGGACTCGGCATGCCCGAGACGATGGAGATGGCGCTGCGGGAGTGCGGCACCCCTCGCATCCTGCTCGCCGCCGCCGTCGCCGCAGTGACGAAGGCGCTCGGCCGTAAGGGCGACTTCTACCGCATCGCCGGCGACAAGGCCCGCGCGATCGACGGACCGACCAAGCACACGATCCCGCCCTACAACGAGGCCGTGGTGCTCGGACCGAAGGACCCCCGCGGGGTCGCCTCACACCTCAAGTCGCTGCTGGGCGGAGAGCTGGAAGTAGCCGTCGTCGACATCAACGACCTCGGCGGCAACATCCTCGGCTCGACCCTCGACAAGGATGGCGAGCGCCGCCTGGTCAAGATCCTCGGCGACAACCCGCTGGGACAGGGACTCGAGTCCACGCCCCTCGGCATCGTCCGGGCGGTCTGACCTCCGCCCACGGACACACCCCCTTCGTCGGGCTCAGGAACCGAACTGCGGAAGGCCCGGATGCTCAGCATCCGGGCCTTCCTCGTCTGCTGGTTCAGAACCCGATGATCTTGCGGTAGCGCGGCTTGTGTCCGGTGCGGATGCCGGTGACGCTGGGCTTGTTCTCGTAGACACCGGCGCCCCAGTTGCCCTCGACGAGAACCGGGCCCTCGGGGGTCACGACGACGTCCCAGCCGACGTACTGCACCTGCGGCACCACGCGGGCGACCTGGTCGATGAAGGCGCGCACCTCATCGATGTACGGGAGCTGGAAGTCAGCGATCCGGAAGCCCGAGTCCGGATGCGTCTCGTGCACGTGGCCGTGCGAGTCGTAGCCGGCGCCGACGGAATGACCGTTTTCGTCGAGCATCGTATAGAAGCCGCCGAAGGTCATCTGGTCGCTCACGGCGCCGCGACCGAACTTCTGCGCCATCGCCAGGATGTGCGCCTTCTCGCCATCGAAGAACGCAGTGATGCGGGTGGTGTTGACCGTGCCGGGGCAGACCGCAGCGAGGTCTCCGTGTTGGCGGATGACCTCTTCGATGAGCAGTTCGCCGCGGCTCAGCAGTCCGGCGTGGAACTCGTCCCAGTCGGTGATGTCGGCGGCGTGGTAGCGGTGCACGCCGGTACCGGCCTGGCCCACGGGCTCCTTGGTGACGATCGTGCCGAGACGCTGGGTGAGTTCGCGCACGGCATCCGCGTTCCCCGCGTCGACGACGAGCCACTCGCGGTGCAGGTGTGCCGCGAAGTGCCGGTTGAACTCGATCTTGTCCTGGAAGATCCAGCGGAAGTCCGGGTGGTCGTAGCGCTGCGAGAGCTGGTTCGAGACGGGGTGCGTCATGTACGTCTCGCGCTCCGCCTTGGTCAGCATCGCGAAGTCGTAGTCGATGTAGTCCTGGAATCCGACATTGTGCCGAGCCGCCGACCAGAGCATGTCGACGATGATGGCCGGTACCGCCCTGTGGTGCTGCTCCGACGCCTCCTTGGCTCGCTCCACCACCGACCCGACATCGATGCGGCGGGCACGACCCAGCAGATAGCGGACGCGGGGCGCGAGGGAAAGACGAGACATTGGGCTCCGAGGGTAGGGGTCCTCACCAGTCTACGGGGGCGTACAGGGCAAGCCGGGAAGGCGGAAGCTACTCTGGAAACCGTGTGTGACACGACTTCCAGCGCCCTGCCTCGTGCGGTGATCTCCCGCTCGGCGCTCGCTGCTGCGGCATCCGCCTCCGTTCGCGCGGGGGGAGAGACCGCCGACCTGCGGCGCGATGCCTGGGGGCACGGCGTCCTCACCGTCGCGCAGGCCGTGACGGCGGCAGGAGCCGCCCAGGTCCTCGTGGACTCGGAGGGCGAGATCGAGGCGCTGCGCCTGGAAGGGATCACCGCCGTGACAGCAGGGACCCCGGACATCGATCCGGCGCTGCTCTACGGGCTGCCGGATGCCGACGGCTCGCTCGCGACCCGACCTGTCCTGCGGCTCGCCGGTCGAGTCATCTCCACGAAGCGTCTTCGGGCCGGCGACGCCGTCTCGTACGGGTACACCTTCCGGGCGGAGACGGACACGACCGTGGCGCTGGTGACCGGCGGCTACGCGCAGGGGATCGTGCGCGCCCTCGGCAACCACGCCGAGGTCGAGATCGACGGCATCGCCCGCCCCATCATCGGGCGGGTCGCGATGGATGTCTGCGTGGTCGACCTGCAGGGTGCCGACGCGGATCTCGGAAGCGAGGTCACCTACTTCGGCGGCTCCGGCCCCGCCGCCCCGGGGCTCTCCCGCTGGGCTGCACTCACTGGGATGACGGTCGGCGAGCTCGTCGCGGTCGCCGGATCGCACGCGGCACGGGGGTGGGAGGCATGAGCCGCCCCGAACTCCGGATCAGCAGCGCGACCTTCCGCGCCAACATCGAGGCGGTCCGTGCGCGCATCACGCCCTCAGCGCTCATGCTCGTGCTCAAGGACGACGCCTATGGCCACGGACTGCCCTGGGCCGTCGAGACCGCGGTCGCGGCGGGAGTCGAGTGGTTCGGCAGCTACGACGTGCGCAGCGGGCTGGATGCACGACGGATCGCCGGCGGCGGCGTGCGCGTGTTCGCCTGGGCCACATCGACGGATGCCGAGATCGATGAGGCGCTCCTGCGGGATGTCGAACTGGGCGTCGGCTCGACCGAGTACCTCCGGCGCATCATCGACCGCGCCTCGGTCCTCGGCACCCCTGCTCGTGTGCACCTGAAGATCGACACGGGTCTGCACCGCAACGGCATCCTCCCCGAGGATTGGGCCGGCGCCGTGGCCGAGGCCCGGCAGGCGGAGCGCGCCGGGCTCATCGAGCTCGACGGCGTGTGGAGCCATATCGCCGAGGCCAGCGACGAGGAGGATGACGAGGCGCAGGCGGCATTCCTGCAGGCGGTCCGCATCGCCGGCGAATCCGGGACCGCGCCGGCCTCGCGTCACCTGACGGCGTCTGCCGCATCCTGGTGGCGACCCGAGCTGCGGGGATCCGTGTCACGGATCGGCGCCTTCTGCTACGGCATCCGATCGGCGGACGGGCCGGAACTCGAGGGCGTCCGACCCGTCGCCGCACTGGTCGCCCAGGTGACAGAGCTGGTCGAGGGCGAAGCCGTGATCGGGATCGGCAGTTTCGACGGCGTCCCCTCCACACTCTCGGGCGCACCGGTCGGGACCCCTGCGGGTGCTCGCGTCCTGCGGACGATCGATCAGACGACGGCGACCGTCGCGGAGTGGCCGGGCATGCAGGTGGGCGACGAGGTGACGCTCTTCGGCCCGGGAAGCCACGGGGAATCCAGCGCGACCAGCCTTGCCGAGCGCATCGACACCGTGGGCGAGGAGATCCTCACCCGGCTGAGTCCCCGCGTGCGTCGCGTCGTCCTGGACTGAGAGTCAGCAGGGGACTGCCGCCCGTCCGGGAACGAGAAAGGCTCCGGACCGCGCCGAAGCGCAGACCCGGAGCCTGGAGTCGTGGGGATCAGACGGTCTCGACGAGGCGTGCGCTCTCGTCGTGCCAGCTGGTCGCGACACTGCGGAGCTTCTCTTCGTACTTGCGGCCGTGGTGGGCGCAGAACAGGAGCTCGGATCCGTTGACTTCGGCCGCGATGTACGCCTGAGCGCCGCACGAATCACAACGATCCAGTGCGGTCAGGCGGAACTCGATGGCGGAAGCCTCACGTTCGGTCGTTGCATTCATCTCGGTGCCTCCTCGGGTGTCGGCCTCGCTGTGGGTGTGCTCAATGTAACCACGCTGCACCTGTATGCATGCCCGGTTGACGGCGTGTTTCGCTCAGCGCGTACGCAGACGGCACGGGCTGGGATCCGGTGGGGAGTGTCGGCGGCCGGCTCGGGCCCGTCGAGAATAGACTCGGAGATTGTGACCGCCGAGTATTCCGCCCATCATCTCCAGGTGCTCGAAGGGCTCGAGGCTGTCCGCAAGCGTCCCGGTATGTACATCGGTTCCAACGGATCGCCGGGCCTGATGCACTGCCTCTGGGAGATCATCGACAACGCCGTCGATGAGGCCGTCGACGGCAACGGGTCGAAGATCGATGTGATCCTTCACGACGACGGCAGCGTCGAGGTGCACGACCGCGGCCGCGGCATTCCCGTCGATGTCGAACCGCGCACCGGCCTGACCGGTGTCGAGGTGGTGTTCACGAAGCTGCACGCCGGTGGAAAGTTCGGCGGAGGCTCGTACGCGGCATCCGGCGGCCTGCACGGCGTCGGCGCATCGGTCGTCAACGCGCTCTCGGAGCGTCTCGACGTCGAGGTCGATCGCGGTGGCAAGACCTACGCGATGTCGTTCCATCGCGGGGAGCCGGGGATCTTCACCGACACCGGCGAGAAGCGGCCGGATGCGCCGTTCAGGCCGTTCGAGGACAAGAGCGAGCTGCGCGTCGTCGGCAAGGCGCCGCGAGGGGTCACCGGCACCCGCATCCGCTACTGGGCCGACCGGCAGATCTTCACCAAGGATGCGACCTTCCAGCTCGGCGAACTCGAGACGCGCGCCCGGCAGACGGCGTTTCTCGTTCCCGGTCTCGAGATCGTGGTCCGCAACGATCGCGCTCAGGACCGTCCGTCGTCGACGGCCGAGGATGGCACGGCCATCGACGCGAGCGCACCGAACGTGACCTCGTACCACTACGAGGGCGGCATCTCCGAGTTCGTCGACTACCTCGCGACCGACCCGCCCGTCACCGACAACTGGCGTATCCAGGGCGAGGGGACCTTCAAGGAGACGGTGCCGGTCCTGCAGGCCGACGGGCACATGATCGCGACCGAGGTCGAGCGGGTCTGCGCCGTCGACATCGCGCTCCGCTGGGGCACCGGCTACGACACGCGGGTGCGCTCCTTCGTCAACATCATCTCCACGCCCAAGGGCGGAACCCACCAGCAGGGCTTCGAACAGGAGCTGCTGAAGGTGCTGCGCTCCCAGGTCGAGCAGAACGCCCGCCGGCTGAAGGTCGGAAACGACAAGCTCGAGAAGGACGACGTTCTCGCCGGGCTCACCGCGGTGCTCACGGTGAACGTGCCGGAACCGCAGTTCGAGGGGCAGACCAAGGAGATCCTGGGCACACCGGCCGTGCGGCAGATCGTGGCGCAGGTGATCCGCAAGGACCTCGCGCAGCGCTTCACCTCCACCAAGCGCGACGACAAGAACCAGGCGGCGCAGCTGCTCGACAAGATCGTCTCCGAGATGAAGGCGCGCGTCTCCGCGCGGGCGCACAAGGAGACCCAGCGCCGCAAGAACGCGCTGGAGTCGTCGACCCTGCCGACCAAGCTCGTCGACTGCCGCACCAACGAGGTCGAACGCAGCGAGCTGTTCATCGTCGAGGGCGACTCGGCGCTGGGCACGGCGAAGAACGCCCGTAACAGCGAGTTCCAGGCGCTGCTGCCGATCCGAGGCAAGATCCTCAACGTGCAGAAGGCCTCGGTCAGCGACATGCTGTCGAACACGGAGTGCGCGTCGATCATCCAGGTGATCGGTGCGGGTTCCGGTCGCACCTTCGACATCGATGCGGCGCGCTACGGCAAGGTGATCCTGATGAGCGACGCCGACGTGGACGGCGCGCACATCCGCACCCTGCTGCTCACGCTCTTCTTCCGCTACATGCGACCGCTCATCGAGCACGGCCGCGTCTTCGCCGCCGTGCCTCCGCTGCATCGGGTGATCGTGATGAATCCGGGTTCGAAGCCGAACGAGACGATCTACACGTACAGCGAGCAGGAGATGCACGCGCTGCTCGCCAAGCTCCGCAAGGCGGGCAAGCGCTGGCACGAGCCGATCCAGCGCTACAAGGGCCTCGGCGAGATGGATGCCGAACAGCTCGCGAACACCACCATGGACAAGTCCGGCCGTCTGCTCCGTCGGGTGCAGATGCAGGATGCCGAGGCAGCCGGTCGCGTGTTCGAACTGCTGATGGGGAACGAGGTCGCCCCGCGCCGTGAGTTCATCATCGACTCGTCGGGGCAGCTCTCACGAGAAGCCATCGACGCCTGAACGGTCGGGTCAGCGGGCGACGCGCAGTGCGGCGTCGTAGACCTCGAGCAGTGCGGCACGATGCGTGCCCTGCGCCACCTGGTCGCGGTGCGCGATCGCGGCTTCGCTGAGGTCGGTCACCGAGGCGGGATCATCGCGCAGCCGGGTCAGAGCGGCTGCGAGCCCCGCGGCATCCGAGCTCGCCGTCACGAGTCCGCCGCCGGGCGGCAGGGTCTCCGCGAGGTCGGGATCGGTGACGATCACCGGGAGACCGGTGGCGATGGCCTCGAGGATCACCATCGGCTGGTTGTCGAAGTCGAGGGAGCTGGATACCAGGACGTGCGCGTCGCGCATCGCCGCGAGCACTTCGGACTGCGGAACGCTGCCGTGCACGCGGATGCGCCCGTCGGGGAGCGCTGCGGCACGCCGCGACACGGAAGCCCGCGAGACGCCGTCGCCGTACATGTGCGCAGCGATGTCCGGCACCTGCTCCACAGCGTCGAGGAACACTCCGGGACGCTTCTCCGGAGAGAGCCGACCGCACCAGATCACCCGCAGCTGCTCGCCGGGCGCGACGACTCGCGGCTCGGGAGCGCCGACGGCATCGAGTACCGATCGCTCGATGCCGTTCGACAGCACCGTCATCGGCGTCTCGACTCCCTGCGCGCTGAGCTTGTGCGCGAAATGCGCCGAGGGCACGATCACGCGATCCGCGTGATTCGCCTGACTGACCATCAGCCGCCACATCCGTCGCGCCGTGCGGGTGTGCGTGTACGGGGACGAGGAGTCGACTCGCGCGAGATCATGACTCATCCGCCGGCGATGCATCCCGGCCAGCAGTGCCGTGGTGACGCTCGGCAGCGGGAGGACGGAACGGGTGTAGACGTCGATCCGACCGTGCATCGTCTGCACGACGGGGATGCCGAGTGCGCGGGCGGCCTCGAAACCCGCGAGTGCGGCGAACATCTCGGTGTGCACGTGCACCACGTCGACTCGGCGCTCTCTCAGCTCGCGCTGCAGCAGAGCAGCGGCGCCAGACGGCGTCCACGTGAACGGATAGCCGTCCGGCGCGAATCGTCGGGCCGTCGGGAGGCGGATGACCGAAGGATCGGTGCTCTCCGCCGAGAGGGGCGCGAACACCCACACCTCGTGTCCGGAGCGCTCCAGTTCCTCTTTGTGCGCCTTGACCACGGTCTGCACTCCGCCGAGCGTCGGCAGGTAGTAGTCGGTGACCAGGGCGATGCGCACCCCCTCAGACTATGGCCGCTAGGGTGAGGAGCATGTCCGGAGCCCGTGTGCTGGTGACGGGGGCGAGCGGGTTCCTCGGCGGCCATGTGGTGCGCGATCTCGACGCGCACGGCCACGAGGTGTTCGCCGCCGGTCGTAACGCCCCGGCCCTCGCCGCGGTCGCCGACGAGGAGCATCGCATCCGCGGCGATCTGAGGTCCCTGGCCTCCGCCGAGCTCTCCGTGGACGCGGTGATCCATTGCGCGGCGCTCTCGACCCCATGGGGGCCCTGGCGGGCCTTCCAGGAGGCGAATGTCGAGGGCACAGCGCGCGTCGTGGAGTTCGCCCGCCGGAACGGCGTGCGCCGGATCGTGCACGTGTCGTCTCCGAGCGTGTACGCCGCTCCCCGGGATCACCTGCTGATCCGCGAAGAGGAGGTCGACACGGACAACCGGCTCAACGGGTACATCCGCTCGAAGATCGCCGCCGAAGCGCTGCTGCAGGAGGCTCGTCGCACGGGGCAGATCTCTGAGCTCGTGATCCTGCGCCCGCGGGGTCTGATCGGCGTCGGCGACCCGAGCCTGATCCCCCGCCTGCTCGACGTGCATCGCCGGGTCGGCATCCCGCTGTTCGACGGCGGCGAGAACCTGATCGACGTCACCGCTGTCGAGAACGTCGCGACGGCGCTGCGGCTCGCGCTCGACGCGGGCGATCCGGCCGGCGGCGTGTACAACATCACCAACGACGACCCTCGATCGTTCCGTGCTCTGCTGACGACGCTGCTCGAGCTCCTCGGCGAGACGCCGCGGATGAGGCCGATGAACCGCCGGGCGGCGTGGGCGCTGGCGACGGCGCTGGAGGCGATCTGCCGTGTGACACCTGGCCGCCCTGAGCCTCCGCTCACTCGGTACACCCTCAGCACCATCGCCTACTCGCAGACCCTCGACATCTCCCGCGCGGAGGCAGAGCTCGGGTACCGGCCGCACGTCTCCCTCGACGGCGCGCTCGCCCGCGTCGCTGCGCACCTGCGAGCGGCAGCATGAGCGGGCGCCTGCGGCACTACGTGTGCGGAAGCACGAGCCATGATCTTGCGGCGATGTTCCGCGGCGGGGCGCACGAGGTGAGGCAGTTCCCGTCCGGCGTCTTCCTGTACGACGGAGCGGGCGGGCAGCGCGTGCTCTTCGACACCGGCTACGCGACGGGCGAATGGCGCACGGGCTGGCGCGGTGCCGTGTACCGCCGCCTGCTTCCGCCGACGGTCGCGCCGGACGATGACATCGCCCGACAGCTGCGGGAAGACGGCGTGGACCCGGCATCTGTCACGCACGTGGTGCTCTCGCATCTGCATCCGGATCACGTGGGCGGGGTCGCGCGTTTCCCCGAGGCGACGTTCGTGATGACATCGGGTCAGCAGCGGGCGTTGGCCGCGCCGCGGCTCCGAGCCGGCATCCTCACAGGTCTCCTTCCGTCGTGGTTCAGTGACGCGACGAAGATCGTGCTCGGCGAACGCGACTTCCGTCCGACCGCTGTCGGGGGCGTTCCGCTGTCGGCCGCCGACCTGTTCGGCGACGGCAGCTACCGGATCCTGGACCTCCCGGGGCATGCGGACGGCCACATCGGCGCCCTGGTCGATGGCCGTGTGCTGCTCGCGGGGGATGCGGGGTGGGGTCGGGACCTGCTGGGAGCGGCAGATGCTCTCCGGGCGATCCCTCGTGCGGTGCAGCACGACTACGCCGACTACACGCGGACGGCCGCGCACCTGCAGGCC
This sequence comes from Microbacterium sp. W4I20, assembly GCF_030816505.1. NCBI lineage: Bacteria > Bacillati > Actinomycetota > Actinomycetes > Micrococcales > Microbacteriaceae > Microbacterium > Microbacterium sp. W4I20. Next base: position 370,039 of record NZ_JAUSYB010000001.1, read on the forward strand.
GTGGCTGCCGGGGGCGTCCGCATCGTGTGCAGCCACGACCCCCTCGATGAGAAAGAGCTGCTGTCCTGATGTCCCGGGTGCGGATCTTGCGCGAGTTCGCCGCCGTGCGGTGGGGCCGGCCGCTGCGCTCACGCGCAGGGGTGGAGCGACGTCAGACGAGGCTGCTGCGACGACACCTCCGCTTCCTCCGCCGCCGGTCGCCGCATTTCCGCGAACTCCTGGACGCGCACCCGTTCGACGCGCTCCCACTCATGGACAAGAGCGTGATGATGCGTCGGTTCGACGAGATCAACACCGTCGGAGTGCACCGGGATGAAGCGCTGGCCCTGGCGATCGCCAACGAGCGCTCTCGGGACTTCGCGGCGGATCTCGGCGAGAACTCCGTCGGGCTCTCCAGCGGCACGAGCGGTCACCGCGGCCTGTTCATCGTGAGTCCGCAGGAGCGGGACGCGTGGGTCGGGACCGTGCTCGCGCGCACCCTGCCGCGCGGACGGCTGCTCGGACACCGCATCGCCCTGTTCCTGCGCGCCGACAACAGCCTCTATGAATCCGTCGGATCGCGCGCGGTGTCGTTCTCGTACTTCGACGTGCACACCGACATGACGGAGAACATCCGCCGGCTCGAGGCCTTCCGCCCCACGATCCTGGTGGCGCCGCCCTCGGTGCTCCGGCTGATCGCCCGTGCCGCCGAGGACGGAATCCTCCACACCCGCCCGCAGAAGGTCTACGCCGTCGCGGAAGTCCTCGAGCTGACTGACGAGCGCCGCATCGCCGCGGCGCTCGGCCAGGAGCGGTTGCATCAGCTGTACCAATGCACGGAAGGATTCCTCGCGCACACCTGCGAAGAGGGCGTGATCCATCTCAACGAGGACAGCGTGCTGTTCGAGCGCGAGCCGCTCGACGAGGAGCGGTTCACCCCGATCATCACCGATCTCCGGCGACGGGCTCAGCCGATCGTGCGTTACCGCCTCGGCGACGTGCTGCGCATCCGGGCGACGCCGTGCCCGTGCGGAAGCGCCCTGACGGCGATCGAGCGCATCGAGGGGCGGGAGGGCGACACGCTGCTGTTCCGCGGACTCGACGGTCGAGGCGTGCCGGTGTTCGCCGACGTGATGACCAGGGCCCTGCTGTATGCCGAGGGGTTCGACGAGTACCGGGTGGTGCAGACGCACGCGTCGCTGCTGAGGATCTCCCTGGATGTGCTCGATGATCAGACGACGGACAGCGTCACGCACGAGGTGCACGCGCTCGCCGATCGGCTGGGCTGCGAACGCCCGGAGATCGTCTTCGACGTGTTCGAGCGAGACGGTTCGGTGAAGCTGCGCCGAGTGGTGCGGACGTGGAGGGGGAACGCCGATGCGGAGCTGTGAGATCGTCGGATGGGGGAGTGTGCTGCCCCCGGACTCCGTCCGCTTCGAGGACCAGGTGCGCTACCGCATCGCGGAGGACGTGTCGCACCTCGACATGCTCGCGAGCGCCTGCACCCGCGCACTCGCCCACGCGGGCATCGACATCGATGACGTCGATCTCGTGCTGGGAGCATCCGCCGCGGGGATCCAGCCGATCCCGTGCACGGCCGCGCTGGTCCTGGAACGACTGACCCTCGCCGGCCACGCCGCCGCCTTCGACGTGAACTCGACCTGCACCAGCTTCATCACCGCGCTCGATGTGGCCTCTCGGTACCTCGATTCCGGGGATCACGACACCGTCCTCGTGTTCGCCGGCGACGTCGGGACGAGGTTCCTGAACCCCGCCCAGCCCGAGAGTTACGAGCTGTTCAGTGATGCCGCGGTGGCCATGGTCCTCCGACGCTCCGACGACTCCGACCGTGGGGTGATCGCCAGCGCGCAGCAGACCTGGCCGTCGTACGCGCACGACACCGAGATCCGGGGCGGTCTCTCGCGGTCGCCGGCGCAGCTCTACGCGCAGTCGGACCCCGGCGACTACCTGTTCGACATGAACGGACGGCGGGCACTGCTCGGAATGATGCGCGTGCTGCCCGACTTCTTCGCGCGCTTCCACGCGAAGAGCGGTCTCGCCTACGACGACGTCGCTCTCTGGGTGCCGCACCAGGCCTCGGCCGCGCTCGGACCGATGCTCGACCGCCTCGGGATTCCAGAGGACCGTCGCGTGGACGAGGTCGCGCGCTTCGGCAACATGGTGTCGGCATCCGTGCCGTTCATGCTGGCGCGCGCTCTCGAGTCCGGGCGGGTGGGAGCCGGCGACACGGTCATCCTCTGCGGCACGGCGGCGGGTCTCACCGCGAACATCCTCGCTCTTCGTCTGTGAGGCGCGGGAACGCTCAGACGATCGTGCGGCCGATGCTGCCGATCACCCCGTCGATCGGCTGACCGGATGCATCGCGCCGGGCGCCCGTCTCGGGAAGCTTGCGCACGGCGCCTGTCGGATCGACGGCCTGGGCAGGACTCGGTCCCACCCAGGCGACCGTGAGCCGGTCCTCGCCCTTCAGGAACGAGTGCGCACGCACGCCACCGGTCGCGCGGCCCTTCGCCGGGTACTCGGAGAAAGGCGTCACCTTGGCGCGCCCCGGGTCGGTGCCCGGCAGGATGCTGTCGCCGCCCGAGACGGTGGCCACGACGGCGTCCGTCCCCGGAGCCACCACTCCGAACGAGAGCACGGAGGCGCCCGCTCCGAGCTTGATCCCGGCCATGCCGCCCGCCGGTGCCCCCTGCGGACGAACCGCGGATGCCGGGAAGCGCAGCAGCTGCGCATCAGTCGTGACGAACACGAGCTCGGAGTCGTCCGGTGCGTCGGCGGCGCCGACCACCGTATCGCCGGGCTTCATGCCGATGACCTCGAGGTTCGGACGCACGGGTAGCGTCGTCGGCACGATGCGCTTCACCGTGCCCTGTGCCGTACCGAGCGCGATCGGCGTCTCGCTGTCGAAGCGCACGAAGCCGATGACCCGTTCCCCTCTGGTCGAGATGCCGAGATAGTCGCGCAGCGGGGTTCCTGCGGCCAGCTGCACGGACGTCGCCGGCACGGACGGCAGGTCGACGGGGGAGAAGCGCACGACGCGACCGGTGCTGGTCAGCGCACCGAGCTCGGCGCGAACTGTGGTCTCGACTGTCGTGAGGATCGCATCGTGCTTGCTCCGGCGAGCCGGAACAGCGAGTTCCTGGCCTTCGCCGAGGTCGACGCGCACGGCCCGTCCGGTCGTCGAGAGCACCAGCACGGTGGCGGCATCCGCGATCTGCAGGTCGACCCCGCCCTTGGCCGCGCGGGGCTTGGGCGGTGCGGCGTTCATGAGCATGGTGCGACGCGCGGTGCCGTAGGCGTCTGCGGCGGCGTCGAGCTCGCGAGCGACGACCGCGCGAAGCAGCACCGGACTCGCGAGGAGCTCCCGCAGGGAGGCGATCTCCGCGAGCAGCGCGTCCCGCTCGGTCTCGAGCTCGATGCGCGAGAACTTCGTCAGACGGCGCAGGCGCAGCTCGAGGATGTACTCCGCCTGCAGCTCACTCAGATCGAAGACCGAGCGCAGGCGCGTGCGTGCCTGCTCCGAGTCGTCGGACGAGCGGATGACCTGGATGACCTCGTCGATGTCCAGGATGGCGATGAGGAGGCCTTCGACGAGGTGCAGGCGCTCCTCCCGACGGGCGAGCCGGTAGCGGCTGCGGCGGGTGATGACCTCGAGGCGGTGCCCGACGTAGACGCTGAGCATCTCCTTGAGGCCGAGGGTGCGGGGCTGCCCCTCGACGAGCGCGACGTTGTTGATGCTGAAGGAGTCCTCCAGCGGCGTCAGCCGGTACAGCTGCTCGAGCACCGCGTTCGGGTCGAAACCGGTCTTGATGCCGATCGCCACCCGCAGGCCGTGGTTGCGGTCGGTGAGGTCGGTGACGTCGCTGATGCCCTGCAGCTTCTTGGACTGCACCGCGTCGCGGATCTTCTCGATCAGCCGCTCCGGACCGACCATGTACGGCAGCTCGGAGACGACGATGCCGGTGCGGCGCGGCCCGAGCGGCTCGATGGAGATCTTGCCGCGCACCTTGAGGGCGCCGCGTCCGTTCGTGTACGCGTCCTTCACGCCGTCCAGGCCCATCAGGATGCCGCCGGAGGGGAAGTCAGGGCCGGGGACGAACTCCATCAGGTCTTCGGTGGTCGCGTCGGGGTTCTCGAGCAGGTGGGTCGCTGCCGCGACGACCTCGATCAGGTTGTGCGGCGCCATGTTGGTCGCCATGCCCACGGCGATGCCGCTGGCGCCGTTGACCAGGAGGTTCGGGAAGGCTGCGGGAAGGACGGCCGGCTGCTGGAACTGCCCGTCGTAGTTCGGGATGAAGTCGACGACGTCCTCATCGAGGTTCTCGGTGAGAGCGAGTGCCGCGCCTGCCAGCCGTGCTTCGGTGTAGCGAGCGGCGGCCGGACCGTCGTCGAGCGAGCCGAAGTTTCCGTGGCCGTCGACGAGCGGCACGCGGAGGGCGAAGTCCTGCGAGAGGCGCACCAGGGCGTCGTAGATCGCGGAATCGCCGTGCGGGTGCAGCTTGCCCATGACCTCGCCGACGACGCGGGCGCTCTTGACGTGACCACGGTCCGGGCGGAGACCCATCTCCGCCATCTGGTAGAGGATGCGGCGCTGCACCGGCTTGAGTCCGTCGCGGGCATCCGGGAGTGCGCGCGAGTAGATCACCGAGTAGGCGTACTCGAGGAACGAGCCCTGCATCTCGCTTCCGAGGTCGATGTCCTGGATGCGTTCCTCGACGGGCTCGGGCGGCGGGGTCTTCGGCATGGACTTCCTGGGGGCGTGAAGGAGCCTGTGTCAGACTGGCTCGGATGTCCCTCATGCTACCGTCCGAGTCGGCTACCGCCCGGAGCGTCGTCGGGGTGGCGGCTGACCTGTTCGCTGCGCTCCGCGGCGAATCGGCGGTGCTCCCGCGCGCGGAGTCGGTCGTGCTCGTCGTCATCGACGGTCTGGGGGCGATCAGTCTGCGCGCCCATGCCGGGCACGCCCGTGCGCTCACCGGCGGGATGACCAAACGCGATGTCGCGCACTCGGTCTTCCCTTCCACGACGGCCGCCGCGCTCACCAGCATCGTCACCGGTGTCTGGCCGGGTGAGCACGGTCTGATCGGCTACCGTGTCCTCGATCCCGAGCGGGATGTCCTGGTGAACCAGCTGAGCGGCTGGGAGTCCGACGGGCTGGACCCGTTCACCTGGCAGCCGGTGCCGACGATCTTCGAGCGCGCGGCCGAGCACGGGCACCGCAGCTTCGCCGTGGGCATCGCCGCATATGCGACGAGCGGATTCACCCGGGCGACCCTGCGCGGCGCCGAGTTCGTCGCCGCGACGACACCGGCGGAACGGGTCGCAGCGGCCTATGATCTCGCGCAACGTCACCCGGGATCCTTGGTCTACTGCTACCTGCCGGAGGTCGACAAGGCCGGGCACAAGCACGGCATCGACTCGCCGGAATGGGTGGCGGCTCTCGAGGGCGTCGATGCGGCGCTCTCGGTTCGCACGCCTCCGGGCGTCGGAGTGCTGGTCACGTCGGACCACGGGATGGTCGACGTTCCCGCGAGCCGTCAGATCGTCCTCGAAGAGGAACACCTCGCGGGCATCCGCCATGTGGGCGGTGAGCCGCGGATGCTGCACCTGTATCTCGCGCCCGATGCGGAAGCCGATGCCGTGGTCGCCCGCGTGCGCGCCGACCTGGAGGGCGCGGCCGACGTCATCACGCGCGATGAGGCGATCGGTCGCGGGTTCTTCGGTCCGACGGTCACCCCCGTTGCGGCGTCGCGCATGGGCGACATGCTCGCGGTCTCCCGAGGTGCCTGGGCGGTGTACGACGGCACGGCGCCGGACCAGCGGGGACGAGGCATGGTCGGGCAGCACGGCGCTCTCACACCGGAAGAGCGTCAGGTGCCGGTGATCAGGCTCGGAGCCTTCGCCCGCTGACCTTCGTGACGCGCGGAGGGCGGGGGATCACTCGTCGGTGCGTGCTCCGAAGACGATCTCGTCCCAGGAGGGCATCGCGTTGCGGCGACGCCGGCGCGAGTTGCTGTCGGCCGAGTCGGAGGGCGTGGCCCGCGGAGCAGGCTCGGGGGAGTCGGGTTCGTCGTCTTCCGGCTGGTCGAAGGCGTCGAACAGCGAGATCGGACTCTGCTCGATCTGGTCGACGTGATCGGGATCATCGATCAGCGGGGCGGTCTCGCGCTGCCCGCGCCGTCGGCGGAGTGCCTCGAGCAAGTCGGCCGTCTCTGGACTGGTCGTCTGCGATTCGGGGGCGCGGTTGATCGCGGCGGCCTGGGCAGCGGCATCCGATCGCTCCGGCAGCGCCGGGTCCTCGACATCGGCGTCCGGGGCCGGGAGCAGACGGGGCCCGAAGGCGCCGGAGTCGAATCTGCTCTCGTCCTTGTACGGCGACGTCGTGCGCTCCTGGTCGACGGCCCGCAGACGCGGGATGAGACCCTCGGGAAGCGAGCCCTGACGGGAGAGCTGGGTGGCGTCGGAGTTCAGCGGCGCAAGGGCGCTGCGGCGCGGATCGAAGCTCCACCGTGCGTCGTGCTCGACGTCGTTGGCGGTGAACTCCAGCTTCACGATCCAGCCGGTGTCCTCCTTCCAGCTCGCCCAGCGCTCGGCGGATGCCGCGACCTCGGCCAGCTTGTCGCGGACGGCAGCGCCGAACGTCGGCTGCGCGTCGGGTTCGACCTCGCTGCCGATCAGAACCGGGACGGCGAGCGCCTGGCCGATGATGTGCTCGCGCTCGGCGAGGACGGGACCCTCGAAGCGGGAGACGTCCTCGACGCTGATGCCGAGCAGCTCGGACACCTCCACTGCGGTCAGGCCGGCACGGATCTGCGCCTGGATGTCGCGCGGGCTGGCGGCGAGGCGCTGACCGGCAGGCTCGCCCTGGCGGGTGGCGCGACGGATCTCGCGCTGCAGCATGTCGTCGATGGGCAGCGCGAACCGCTCGCCCGACTCGGTCGCGAGTACGAGGACTCCTGCTTCTGTGCCGACGATGGTGACGTTTTCCATGCGAATTGCCCCTCTGATGGGTGTGAGTTCATGGTGTCACGCGACCGGCCTCACACCCGGGAATACTCTGGGCGTGCCGTCAGTTTGCTCTGTCGCATGGACCGGCATTTGCTTATTGCGTTCGGGTCATGCAAACTATGGCCGCCGATTACCCGACGGCACGCCACCCACTCGCACCATGAAAGTGGAGATTCACCGCATGGCCACCGATTACGACGCTCCCCGTAAGAGTGAAGACGACTCAGAGTCGATCGAAGCCCTCAAGGAGCGTGTGCCGGACAAACTCTCCGGTTCCAGCGGGGACGAAGACGCCGACAACCCGTCGAGCTTCGACCTCCCGGGTGCTGACCTTTCCGACCTCGAGCTCGACGTCGTCGTGCTGCCAGCGCAGCAGGACGAATTCACGTGCATGAGCTGCTTCCTCGTGAAGCACCGCTCGCAGCTCGACCACGAAGGCGCATCCGGACCCATCTGCAAGGAGTGCGCTGCCTAGCAGTCCTCCGACGAGACCCACGCGCCCCCGACCAGCATGGTCAGGGGCGCGCTGTCGTCTCCGGGTGCGGGTTGTGCGGCGTCAGTGTGCGGCGCGGATCGCGGCCGCAAGGCGGTCCGGCGTCCGGGTCGATATCGTCCAGCTCACGACCGGGTCGTCCTGGTCGGTGTTCGGAACCACCACGATCCCGTCGATGCCGCCGCGGATGAGATGCCAGCCCCGCGCCGGCAGACCGGGACCGCGGGCCTGGCGGGCATCGTCGCCGGTCAGCGCCACGGGCTCGCCCAGGAACCGGACGTCGATGTGCGCACGGCCCGCGCGGAGCGTCGACTCCTCGACCGAGACCACCGGTGTCGCCACGATGAAGCCTGCGACGAGGAGAGCCGACACAGCCGCACCGACGACCAGCGCCACGGTCGCGCCGACGGGCACGAAGATCAGCGACACCATGGGTCCGGCGAGCGCGACGGTGACGAGCAGCGGCAAGCCGGGGGCGAGTCGCTCGCGGTAACGCGGACGTGCGTCCGTGGCGGGGTTCTGCATTAGCCTCATGGGGTGACCGATTCCGTTGATGTCCCCATTATCGCCGCTGTGGTCCCCGGCTACGCCCATCCGGGTGACGCCGGAGCCGACCTCGTCGCGGCGGAGGCGGTGCACCTGGAGCCGGGCGACCGGGCTCTGGTGGCGACCGGGGTGCGCATCGCGCTGCCCGACGGCTATGCGGCGTTCGTGGTGCCGCGGAGCGGACTCGCGGCCAAGCACGGCATCTCGATCGTGAACTCCCCGGGAACGGTCGACGCCGGGTACCGCGGCGAGATCAAGGTGAGCCTGATCAACACCGATACCCGCAGCGCGTACGATGTGGCGGTCGGCGATCGCATCGCGCAGCTGATCATCATGCCCGTGACGCGAGCCACGTTCATCCCGGTCGACGAGCTGCCGGACAGCGTCCGCGGCGCCGGCGGATTCGGATCCACCGGGTACCAGGCAGGGCTCCACAAGAACGAAGCAGGACAGGCCAATGACTGACAACAACGAGACACCCTCGAAGCCGGCGCCCGTCAACCGCGCCACCGACGGTCCGTTCGACGACTCCGAGGCGAACCCGGTCCGCCCGTACATCGACCTGGGCGGCATCAAGATCCTCCCGCGCGAAGGGCTGAATCTGCGCCTCGAGGTCGAGGAGCAGTCCAAGCGCATCGTCGCCGTCGGTCTCGACTACGCCGACTCGTCGCTGCAGGTGCAGCCGTTCGCCGCCCCGCGTTCCGGCGGCCTGTGGGACGAGACGCGCGTGCAACTCCGCGACCAGGTCAAGGCGCAGGGCGGACGGGTCGAGGAGCGCGACGGCGCTCTCGGCAAGGAGCTCCTCGCCGAGGTGCCGGCGACCGCGAACGAGGGTTCCGGCCTGCGACTGGCTCGATTCATCGGCATCGACGGCCCGCGGTGGTTCCTCCGCGGAGTGATCGGTGGGGCCGGCGCCTCCGACCCGGAGGCCGCAGCGAAGGTCGAGGACCTGTTCCGCTCCATCGTGGTCGTCCGCGGCGGCGCTCCCATGCCCCCGCGCGACCTGATCCCCCTGAAGATGCCGGCGACGCCGGGATCGGCGTGAGCGCGCCCGAGCCTGGCGCGGAGCGCCGGCCGGGAGCAGAGCCCGACCGGGTCGAGGAGCGCGAGCAGAGTGCGTCCGACATCCTCGGCGCAGCGCTCGGCGGCGCCGCTCGCCGCGCGGGCCTCGACCCTGCAGAGAGCTCGACCACGCACAAGGTGGTCTGGTCGGCCATCGGCGGATGGCGCGGCATCCTGGAATCCGTATTGCCGAGCCTCGCCTTCGTGGTGCTCTACACGATCAAGCCGGAACCGCTCATCCTCGCCCTCGGGGTCTCCGTGGGCCTCGCGGCACTGTTCACGATCGCGCGCCTCGTGCAGAAGTCCCCTCCGTCCGCGGCGCTCGGCGGACTCATCGCGGCCGCGGCCGCGGCCGGGCTCGCACTGTGGACCGGTCGCGGGCAGGACAACTTCGTCCCCGGACTGATCACGAATGCCGCCTACGGCACCGCGATCCTCGTCTCGGCGCTGATCGGCTGGTCGCTCATCGGGCTCGCCGCCGGCTTCCTGATGGGGGAGGGCACTGCGTGGCGCAACGATCGCCGCAAGCGCCGCGCCTTCTTCTGGCTCGGCATCGCGTGGTCTGCGCTGTTCTTCGCGCGTCTCGCCGTGCAGCTGCCGCTGTATCTGACCGAGCAGGTCACGGCACTCGGCACCCTGAAGCTCATCATGGGCCTGCCGCTGTTCGCGCCGTTGATCGCCGTCACCTGGCTGGTCGTGCGCGCGCTGTATCCCCGCGCGCCGCAGGAGGACGAAGCAGTCCAGGCGTGATAGATTTTATCTTGACATCAAGATAAATTGCAGGCTTTCGCCCGCGACCTGTGAAGAGCAGACTGAGTTAGGTCCGCCTTGCTGGCAGCAAGGGCTCGCTGGCGAGCAAGATGGAGGCGCCTGTCGCTCCCATCCGAATAGAAGGAGACGGATCCGTGTCCACGGTGAACAGCTTCGGTGCCAAGAGCACCCTGACGGTCGGCAGCACCGACTACGAGATCTTCCGCATCGACACGGTGCCCGGTTTCGACAAGCTCCCGTTCAGCCTCAAGGTGCTCCTGGAGAACCTCCTCCGCACGGAGGACGGCGCGAACGTGACGAAGGCGCAGATCGAAGCGCTGGGTTCGTGGGATGCCGCGGCCGAGCCGAACACCGAGATCCAGTTCACGCCGGCCCGCGTCGTGATGCAGGACTTCACCGGCGTGCCCTGCATCGTCGACCTCGCCACCATGCGCGAGGCCGTCACCGCGCTCGGCGGCGACGCGAACAAGATCAACCCGCTCTCGCCGGCCGAGATGGTCATCGACCACTCGGTCATCGCCGACCTGTTCGGCTCGGAGAACGCCCTCGAGCGCAACGTCGAGATCGAGTACGAGCGCAACGGCGAGCGCTACCAGTTCCTCCGCTGGGGCCAGACGGCGTTCAGCGACTTCAAGGTCGTTCCGCCCGGCACCGGCATCGTCCACCAGGTGAACATCGAGCACCTGGCCAAGGTCATCTACGACCGTGACGTCGACGGCGTGCTGCGCGCCTACCCCGACACCTGCGTCGGCACCGACTCCCACACCACGATGGTCAACGGCCTCGGCGTGCTGGGCTGGGGCGTCGGCGGCATCGAGGCCGAGGCCGCGATGCTCGGCCAGCCCGTGTCGATGCTCATCCCGCGCGTCGTCGGTTTCAAGCTCAGCGGCGAGATCCCCGCCGGCGTCACCGCGACCGACGTCGTGCTCACGATCACCGAGCAGCTGCGCCAGCACGGCGTGGTCGGCAAGTTCGTCGAGTTCTACGGCGAGGGCGTCGCCTCCGTCCCGCTCGCCAACCGCGCCACCATCGGCAACATGTCGCCGGAATTCGGCTCGACGGCCGCCATCTTCCCGATCGACGACGTGACCCTCGACTACCTGCGCCTCACCGGCCGCAGCGAAGAAGCCGTCGCCCTCGTCGAGGCCTACGCCAAGACGCAGAAGCTGTGGCACGACGCGTCGGTGGAGCCCACTTTCAGCGAGTACCTCGAGCTCGACCTCGGCACCGTCGTGCCGTCGATCGCCGGCCCGAAGCGCCCGCAGGACCGCATCCTCCTCTCCGAGGCGAAGTCGCAGTTCGAGCAGGACATCCTCTCCTACGCCTCCGCGTCGACCTCCGACTCGGTGGTCGACCTGGAGTCGAAGCACTCGTTCCCGGCATCCGACCCCGGTTCGGTCCCCGGCGAGGAGGAGCCGACCACGACCCGCCCTGTGCACATCAACAGCGGTGCACCGGCGAACGCCTCGAAGCCCGTGCCCGTCACGACGCCGTCGGGGGAGAAGTACATCCTCGACAACGGCGCCGTCACGCTCGCCGCGATCACGTCGTGCACCAACACGTCGAACCCCTCGGTGATGATCGCCGCCGGGCTCGTCGCCCGCAAGGCGCTCGAGAAGGGCCTGAAGCAGAAGCCGTGGGTCAAGACCACGCTCGGACCGGGTTCGAAGGTCGTCACGGACTACTACGAGAAGTCCGGGCTGGACAAGGACCTCGAGGGTCTCGGCTTCTACACGGTCGGCTACGGCTGCACGATCTGCATCGGAAACTCCGGTCCGCTGATCGAAGAGGTCTCCGAGGCGATCAACTCGCACGACCTGGCCGTCACGGCCGTCCTCTCGGGAAACCGCAACTTCGAGGGCCGCATCAGCCCCGACGTCAAGATGAACTACCTCGCCAGCCCGCCGCTGGTGATCGCCTACGCTCTCGCGGGCTCGATGCACTTCGACTTCGAGAACGACGCGCTCGGCAAGGGCACCGACGGTGAAGACGTCTTCCTGCGGGACATCTGGCCGACGCCGGCCGAGGTGCAGGAGCTCGTCGACTCGTCGATCTCCCGCGAGCAGTTCATCAAGCAGTACGCGACGGTGTTCGACGGCGACGAGCGCTGGCGGAGCCTTCCCACCCCGGATGACGCGATCTTCCAGTGGGACGAGAACTCCACCTACGTGCGTAAGGCGCCGTACTTCGACGGCATGACCATGGAGCTGACCCCGGTCAGTGACATCCAGGGTGCACGCGTGATGGCGACGCTCGGCGACTCGGTCACCACCGACCACATCTCGCCGGCCGGAAACATCAAGACCGGCACGCCCGCCGCCGAGTACCTCACCGCGCACGGTGTCGACCGCAAGGACTTCAACTCCTTCGGCTCGCGTCGAGGCAACCACGAGGTCATGATCCGCGGAACGTTCGCGAACATCCGCCTCAAGAACGCGATGGTGTCGGCGGTCAACGACGGCCAGGTCGTCGAAGGCGGGTTCACCCGCGACTTCACGCAGCCCGGCGGCCCGCAGTCGTACATCTACGACGCGAGCATGAACTACCAGGAGCAGGGCACGCCGCTCGTCATCTTCGGTGGCAAGGAATACGGTTCCGGCTCGTCGCGCGACTGGGCGGCCAAGGGCACCAGCCTCCTGGGCGTCAAGGCGGTCATCACCGAGAGCTTCGAGCGCATCCACCGCTCCAACCTCATCGGAATGGGCGTCGTCCCGCTGCAGTTCCCCGCCGGGGAGAGCTGGGAGTCGCTGGGCCTCGACGGCACCGAGATCGTCTCGATCACGGGCCTCGAAGAGCTGAACAACGGCGTCACGCCGAAGACGGTCAAGGTCACCGCGACCCCGAGCGAGCACTCGCCCGAGGGCAAGCAGCCGGTGGAGTTCGACGCGGTCGTCCGCATCGACACCCCCGGTGAGGCGGATTACTACCGCAACGGCGGCATCCTGCAGTACGTGCTGCGTTCGCTCGTCTGATCGCTCGACCGGAGGGGCTCGGATCTCTGGATCCGAGCCCCTTCCGCGTGTCAAGGCCCCGTCGCTCACCGAGCTTTGCCGGGTGGGCGAGGTAGGATCGGGAGGACCGCCCGGCGCTTTCCCGGACGCCCTGACGGAGCCTGTGAGGAGGTGCAGATGCCCATTCTTCCGAGCATCTCAGGACCCCGTGATCTGGACGCACTGTCCATCGAACAGCTCGGCGAGCTGGCCGCGGAGATCCGCGCATTCCTCGTCGAGAACGTGTCGCGCACCGGTGGCCACCTCGGCCCGAACCTCGGCGTCGTCGAATTGACGATCGCGCTGCACCGCGTGTTCCAGTCGCCGGACGACCCCTTCATCTTCGACACCGGGCACCAGTCGTATGTGCACAAGCTGCTGACGGGCCGACAGGACTTCTCCGGGCTGCGGCTGCGCGGCGGACTGGCCGGGTACCCGCAGCGCTCGGAGAGCGCCCACGACGTCGTCGAGTCCTCCCATGCCTCGAGCTCGCTGAGCTGGGCGGACGGCGTCTCGCGCGCGCTCACCGCGACCGGTCGGGCCGACCGGCACGTCGTCGCCGTCGTGGGCGACGGGTCGCTGACCGGTGGGATGACCTGGGAAGCCCTGAACAACATCTCCGACGACAACGATCGCAACCTGGTCATCGTCGTGAACGACAACGGTCGTTCCTACGCGCCGACCATCGGCGGCATGTCGCGGTATCTGAACCGGGTGCGCACGGCCGCGACCTATAAGGATCTCCACCGCAAGTCCGACCGCCTGTTCCGCGCGTTCGGCCCGGTCGGACGTGCGGTGTTCCGCGGCGTACGGGGCGGCACGCACGGATTCCTGTCGCGCTTCACGAACAACGAGGCGCTGTATTCCAATCTCGACATCAAGTACCTCGGTCCGGTGGATGGACACGACCTGCCGATGCTGCTCGAGACCCTGGAGCTGGCGAAGTCGTACGGCGCCCCGGTCATCGTGCACGCCATCACCGAGAAGGGACGCGGCTACCAGCCCGCCCGCGACGACGAGGCCGACCAGTTCCATGCCGTCGGACGCATAGATCCCCTCACCGGTGAGGGACTGACCGCCGGTGGTCGCGGATGGACGGATGTCTTCTCCGAGTCGCTCGTCTCGATCGGCGAGCGTCGCAACGACGTGATCGCCATCACGGCGGCCATGCTGCGCCCCACCGGTCTCGCGCCGTTCGCCGAGCGCTTCCCCGACCGCGTGTACGACGTCGGCATCGCCGAGCAGCACGCGGTGACCGCCGCTGCCGGACTGGCCTTCGGCGGACTGCATCCTGTCGTTGCGCTCTATGCCACCTTCATGGGCCGGGCGTTCGACCAGGTGCTGATGGACGTCGCCCTGCATCGTGCCGGCGTCACCTTCGTCCTCGATCGTGCGGGCGTGACCGGTCCGGACGGGCCGAGTCATCACGGCATGTGGGACCTGGCGATGCTGCAGATCGTGCCGCACATCCGCATCGCCGCCCCTCGTGACGGTGCTCGCCTGACCGAGGCTCTCGAAGAGGCGGTGGAGGTCGACGACGCGCCGACGGTCATCCGCTTCCCGAAGGGTGATCTCGCCGTCGACCTGCCCGCGATAGACCGGCTGGACGACGGTGTCGACGTGCTGGCGCGCGGCGAGTCGGAAGACGTGCTGATCGTCGCGATCGGTCCATTCGCCGCCCTCGCCATGGACGTCGCCGAGCGCCTGCGTGCCCAGGGGATCGGAGCGACCGTGATCGATCCTCGCTGGGCGATCCCGGTGCAGCCCTCGGTTGTGAGCCTCGCTGCCCAGCATCGGCTCGTGATCACCTTGGAGGACGGGATCCGGGTCGGCGGGATCGGTACGCGGGTGCGTCAGGTGCTCCGCGAAGCAGGCATCGACACGGCCGTCGACGAACTCGGGCTTCCCGACGAGTTCATCGACCATGCCTCGCGAGACCAGATCCTGACGGATGCCGGCCTCACCCCGTCGAAGATCGCACAGGACATCGTCTCGCAGGTGCTCGGCACTCGGATCCCCGTGGCCCGTCATGCCGGTGAGACCGGAGCGATCGATCTGCCGCTGCACGAGCGTCGCTGAGGGGAGCCCGTCGCGGCTGCCCACGGCGGGCGTTCCGATTCAGTCGAACTCTGCGAGAGTCTGCGTCACGATCCGGTCGATTGCGCCGCGGCACCGGTCACCGTCCGCTTCGATGAGACCGATCCGTGTGCGCCGCTCGAGCACGTCATCCGTCGTCATCGCCCCCTCTGCGCGCACCGCGAACTCGATCTCCGCCCGGGTGACGGCGACGCCCTGCGCGATACCGGCATCCGGTTCCTCGACGGTGGCACGCCCGAGGACGTCGTCCTCGACCAGCCGCAGACTCGCCGACCTGCTCGGTGGGGCGTCGAGCCCGCGAATCCGCGCCGCGAAGTCGACCGCATCCTCCGCCATCCGCCGATATGTCGTGAGCTTTCCGCCGAGGACGTTGACGAACCCTCCCTCCGACACGGCGACGAGGTGCCGGCGCGACACGTCTGCCGTGGCGCCCTCGCCGCTGTCGACCAGGGGGCGGAGCCCGGCGAACGTCCCGCGGACCTGTTCCCGTCGGATCGGCGTGGCCACGACCCGGTTCAGGGTAGCGAGGAGGAAGGCGATCTCGGCCTCGGTGGCCTCGGCGATCCGAGGAATCGGTCCGGGAGCGTCCTCATCGGTGAGCCCCACGATGACTCGTCCCAGACGCTGGGGGAGCGCGAAGACGTACCGGCTGATCGATCCTTCGTGGGGGATGGTCAACGCCGCCGGGGGATGACCGAGATCGGCGGCGTCCAGCACGATATGCGTGCCGCGACTCGGACGCATGGCGATCGCGTCGTCGAGGGTCCCTGCCCAGACTCCCGTCGCATTGATCACGCTGCGCGCGCGGATGCGGAACCGCTCGCCGGTGAGCGCGTCGAACGCATCGGCCCCATCGGCGCTCAGACGCTCGGCGCGCACGCGCGTCAAGATGCGAGCGCCCTGCGCCGCGGCGGTTCGAGCCACGGTGACGACGAGGCGCGCGTCGTCGATCAGCTGGCCGTCGTACGACAGCATCCCTCCGTGCAGACCCCGCGGGTCGAGCGCCGGGAAAAGTCGTGTGGCCGTGCGCGCCGTCACAGGGCGCGGGGCGGGCAGCACGGAGCGCGGCGTCCGTGCCTGCATACGGAGCAGGTCGCCCAGCGCCATGCCGACCCCACCCGCTGCCCTCTGACGCCAGGTCAAACCCGGACGGAACGGCAGCAGCTGAGCGAGCGGACGGATCAGATGCGGGGCGATCCTCGTCATGAGGAGATGGCGCTCGACAGCGCTCTCGCGTGCGGTCGCCACGTCGCCGGTCGCCAGGTAGCGGAGGCCGCCGTGCACGAGCTTCGAGCTGAACCGACTCGTGCCGAACGCCAGGTCTTCGGCCTCGATCAGGGTGACGGACAGGCCCCGGGACGCCGCATCCAGGGCCACACCGGCGCCGGTGATCCCGCCGCCGATCACGAGCACATCGGTCGTGTCGGCGGCGGACTGTTGCAGTTCCCGACGCCGTCGCGACGGATCGAGGTCGCTCGACGGCGGGGTCATACGCGCAGGTGGCCGTCGAGCGCGGCGCGGAGCTCGCGCTCCCACGCGTCGTCATCGATGAGGTCGGCGACGGTTCCCTGCGACAGCACCGCGGACTGAGCGATGAGCAGCAGCATCACGGCGATCTCCTGCGGGGCGCCTCGGCGCACGGAGCCGTCTTCCTGGGCCGCGCCGATGGCGGAGGCGAGCCATTGCAGGATCATCCGCTGGCTCGACCCGACCCGCTGCAGCGTGTAGCGCGTGAACGCCTCGGGTTCGTCGGCGAGCAGGGGACCGAACACCGCATCGTCGCGGAACAGGGCCGTGAATGTCATCACATCGTCCACGAGGGCCGACCGTGAACGTGCCGGCGAGGGGAACTGGTCGATCACCCCGACGACCCGACGCAGCAGTGCGGAGCGGACCACGTCGTCGGCATCGTTCCAGCTGCGGTAGATCGTCGGTCGGCTGAGACCGGAGCGGCGCGCCAGCTCAGCGATCGACACGCCGTGGACGCCTCGCCGCTGGATGAGGACGTCGGCAGCATCCAGGATCCGCTCCTGGGGCGGATCCCACCGGGGGCGCTGCATCTCCCACTCGGTCGCTGGTTGACGTTCTTTCATAATGTGTCACACTGTAACCCATGACGGCGGAGAACGGCAGCGGTGCCGCAGCGGATTCGATGAGATGGAACGGCTGGGGCGATCCCGCCCGCGCCCGCGACCTCCCTCTTCCGGTACGGTCCCTTCTGCCGCTCCTGTTGGGGCGCTTACGGCGCCCGGCGCCTTCGATCGGCCTCGATGAGGTGCTCGTGGCGCCGAGCGCCCTGACTGCCGATGATGTCGCCGCGCTGGGCTCCGCAGTAGGGCGCGAGTACGTCGATACATCGCATGAGGCCCGCATCCGCCACGCCGGTGGTCGCTCGACCTCCGACCTCCTCAGACGACGCGAGCGGGAGCAGCTCGTCCCGGATGCGGTCCTGCGGCCGGGGACGCACGACGAAGTGCAGGCGTGTCTCGCCGCAGCGACGGACCGCGGCATCGCCGTGATCCCGTTCGGCGGCGGCACGAGCGTGGTGGGCGCGCTCGATCCTGAGCGCGGGAGGCACCGCGCCGTGGTCAGCCTGGATCTCCGTCGACTCACCGGGCTCATCGGGTTCGATGCGGTCAGCGGAGAGGCGGTGCTCGCGGCGGGCACGACCGGACCGGAAGCGGAGGCACTGTTGTCCGCGCACGGATTCGAGCTGGGCCACTATCCGCAGAGCTTCCGCTACGCGACCATCGGCGGGTTCGCCGCCGCGCGTTCGTCCGGGCAGAACTCCGCCGGCTACGGACGGTTCGACACGATGGTGACCGGGCTGCGCGTCGCGACCCCCACCGGCGACATCGACCTCGGACGCGCGCCGGGCTCAGCGGCCGGCCCTGACCTCGTGCGGGTGTTCCTCGGATCGGAGGGGATCTTCGGCGTCATCACCGCGGTCCGGGTGCGGGTGCACCCGATTCCTCAAGACCGCGTACTGGAGTCCTGGTCGTTCCCGGACTTCGCTGCGGGCGCGGAGGGACTGCGCCGGGTCGCTCAGAGCGGCGGCGGGCCGACCGTGATCCGGTTGTCCGACGAGGCGGAGACCGCCGTCAGCCTCGCTCAGCTGGGCAAGGTCGGCAAGGCGCTGCGCCAGGGGGCGAGCGTCGTGACCGTGTACGAGGGCGAGGGCATCGCCGAGCGGCGGGCCGCCACCGCTGCTCTGCTCGCGGCCGCCGGGGGAACCTCGGCCGGCCAGGGCGCGGCCGAGGACTGGCTGCACGGGCGCTTCGACGGACCGTACCTGCGTGACTCCCTGCTCGACGCGGGTGTCTTCTGCGAGACGCTCGAGACGGCGACCACGTGGGCCGACCTGCAGAATCTTCGTTCGGCGGTGGAGACTGCTCTGCGCGCTGGATTCGCTGCTGCCGGGGCGAGGTCCTCCGTGATGTGCCATGTCTCCCACATCTACCCGACGGGTGCGTCGCTGTACTTCACCGTGCTCTCCGGCATCCGCGTGGATCCGCTCGCCACCTGGGCGGGAGTGAAGGCAGGCGTGAACGACGCGATCCTGGCGGCCGGCGGTACCATCAGTCACCACCATGCGGTGGGGCGAGACCACGCTCCCTGGCTCGCTCACGAGATCGGGGAGACCGGCATCCGCATCCTCACCGCCATCAAGCGCGAACTCGACCCCCACGGCATCATGAACCCCGGCGCGATCATCCCCGCGGATGCCGTACCCGCGAAGGCCGGCTGAGGTGGGACATATCGCGCTGCTGTCGAATCCGCTCGCCGGCAAGGGGCGCGGTCGCTCGGCGACGGAACAGGCTCTCGCGCACCTGCGTGCGAGCGGCGCCGACGTGCGGCTCTACTCCGGCGATTCCGCCGAGGCGACCAGGAGACTCGCTGAGCGAGCACTCGCCGAGAGCCCCGACGTGTTCGTGGTGATCGGAGGCGATGGCACGCTCTCCGGCATCCTCGAGGCGGTCTGCGCGGCATCCGTACCCGTCGCGCTCGTGGCCGCGGGCACGGGCAACGACCTCGCTCGCGCCCTCGATCTTCCGCGGCATGACGTCGCCGCCGCGGCCGAACTCGCACTCAGCGGCACCCCCCGAAGGATCGACGTCGGCGAGGTGCGCACTCCCGACCGCGCCGCGCCCTTCCTGACTGTCGCGGCCCTGGGTTTCGATGCCAAGGTCAGTGACCGCACGAACAGGTTGCGCTGGCCGCACGGCGCTCTGCGGTACTACCTGGCGCTGGTCATCGAACTCGTCCGGCTCCGGCCGCTGAGCTTCACCGTCAGGGCTGATGGGGAACACCCCGTGACCTTTCTCGGCACGCTCGTGGCCGTGGGCAACACCGCGAGCTACGGCGGCGGGATGCCGGTGTGCGTCGGAGCATCGCCGGACGACGGGATGCTGGATCTCGTGCAGGTCTCGCGCGTCGGACGTCTGCGGCTGCTCCGACTCTTCCCACTTCTCCTGACCGGTCGCCACCTCTCACGCCGCGAGGTGACTCATCGACGAGCGCGCACGGTGACCGTGAGCGCACCGGGACTGGTCGTGTATGCGGATG
This sequence comes from Microbacterium sp. W4I20, assembly GCF_030816505.1. Classification (NCBI taxonomy): domain Bacteria; kingdom Bacillati; phylum Actinomycetota; class Actinomycetes; order Micrococcales; family Microbacteriaceae; genus Microbacterium; species Microbacterium sp. W4I20. The sequence continues at coordinate 389,572 of NZ_JAUSYB010000001.1, forward strand.
GCGAGCGCCTCGGAGAGGACGAGTGCACCATCTCGGTGCGGGCTGCGGCTCTGACCGTGATGGTCCCGTCGGAGAGGGCCGCGCATGACCGTCTTCGATGAGGACGTCGTCGTCGTCGGCTCGGGGTTCGGCGGCTCCGTCGCGGCTCTGCGTCTGACTGAGAAGGGCTACCGAGTGCGTGTGCTCGAGGCGGGGCGACGCTTCGAGGACGAGGACTTCGCGAAGACCAGCTGGAACGTGCGTCGCTATCTCTGGGCTCCGGCCTTCGGATGCTTCGGGATCCAGCGCATCCATCGTCTGCCGCATGTGATGATCCTCGCGGGAGCCGGTGTGGGAGGTGGCTCGCTCAACTACGCCAACACGCTCTATCAGCCGGGTGCCGCGTTCTTCGCGGACCGGCAGTGGGCACGGATCGCCGAGTGGGAATCGGAGCTCGCGCCCCACTACGCCACGGCGAAGCGGATGCTCGGGGTCGTCGAGCACTACCCCCACAGCGGACCGGTGGAGCGGATCATGGCGGGCGCCGCCGACGACCTCGGCGTCGGTGCCACCTTCCGGCACGCGCCCGTCGGCGTCTGGTTCGGGAAACCGGGGGAGCGGACCGCCGATCCGTTCTTCGGGGGAGAGGGCCCGGAGCGCACCGGCTGCACCCTCTGCGGGAACTGCATGGTCGGATGCCGCGTCGGCGCGAAGAACACCCTGATGAAGAACTATCTCGCCCTCGCGGAACGCCGCGGCGCGGTCATCGAGCCGATGCGCACGGTGACGGAGGTGCGTGAGCTCGAGCGCGGCGGCTTCGCCGTCACGACGCAGCGCAGCGGCGCCTGGGTGCGGCACGACCGGCGCACCGTCACGGCGGGGCAGGTGGTGCTCGCCGCCGGCACCTGGGGCACACAGCAGCTTCTGCACCGGATGCGGCGCTCCGGTGCGCTCCCGCATATCTCGGATGCCGTCGGGCGGCTCACCCGCACCAACTCCGAGGCCCTCGACGGCGCCGTCGCGACGAAGGTGCCTACGTCTCTGCAGCTGGCTCGAGGAGTGGCGATCACCACCTCGTTCCACGTGGACGAGCGCACGCACGTCGAGAACGTCCGCTACGGACCGGGGTCGAACCTGATGGGCGCACTCGCGACGGTGATGGTGCGCGGCGAAGGCTCGCTCACCCGTCGCCTCGGCGGCGTGATCGGACGCGCTCTGCGGTCGCCGATCCGCCAGTTCCGCCTGGGTTCGCTGCGGCGGTGGAGCGAACGCGGCATCATCGCCCTGGTCATGCAGACGGCGGACAACTCACTCACCCTGTCGCTGAGGCGACGTCTCGGTCGTCTGGTCATGACGAGCGAGCAGGGTCACGGCGAGCCGAACCCGAGCCACCTTCCGCAGGCGCATGCGGCAGCCGCGGCGATCGCGGCGCGGATCCGCAGCGAGGGCGGCGTGGACGCGGAGGCCCGCGGATCCTGGCCGGAGGTGTTCGGAATCCCGCTCACGGCGCACTTCCTCGGCGGGGCCGTGATCTCCGAGACGCGGGAGAGCGGCGTGATCGACGCCTACCACCGGGTGTGGGGCCACTCCGGACTGCATGTCGTCGACGGCGCCGCCGTTCCTGCGAACCCCGGGGTGAATCCGTCGCTGACGATCACCGCTCTCGCCGAGCGGGCGCTGTCGCATTGGCCCCGCCATGGCGAGGAGGACACGAGACCGTCGCAGTCGGCGACGTGACCTCGGCGTCGGCGGACGACGAAGCGCCCCACGGATCCGCGAGAATCCGGTGGGGCGCTTCGCCTTGCGATCAGCCGGTCAGCGGCTCTCGATGCCGCGGATCTGCGGCGTGTGGAACGATCCGCCGAAGGCGCGCTCCGACGCTCCCTCACGATCGAGGTACGGCGAGGCGCCGCCGTCGATGAACGGCCAGCCGGCCCCGAGGATGAGGCAGAGGTCGATGTCCTCGACCTCGGGAACGACGCCCTCGTCGAGCATCAGCTTGATCTCCGTCGCCAGACCGTCCTGCACTCGCTGCAGGATGGTGGCGGCGGATGCCGGTGCCTTGCCGACCGCGGGCTTCAGCAGCTTCTCGGCTTGCTTCGTCCAGCCGGTGACCCGGCCACCCTTGTCCGTCTCCACGACCGCGTCCAGCTCGGCGAGAGCGTGGAAGTTCTCGTTCGCGTAGAAGCGGTCGGGGAACGCATGCACCATCGTGTCCTGCACGTGGGCGGCGACCTTCCACCCGACCAGGTCGATCAGCTGGAACGGTCCCATCGGGAGGCCGAGCGGACCGAACGCCTTCTCGACATCGGCGATCGGGGTGCCCTCGTAGACGGCGCGAGCGGCTTCGCCCATGACCTTGGCGAGCAGCCGATTCACGACGAATCCGGGGGCGTCGGCGGTGAGCACCGCGTTCTTCCCCAGGTTCCTCGCGACGACGAACGCTGTCGACAGCGCGGCATCCGCCGTGGTCGGCGTCTTCACGATCTCGATCAGCGGCATCACCGCGACCGGGTTGAAGAAGTGGAAGCCGACGAGCCGCTCGGGGTGTGCGAGCTTCGAGCCGATCTCCTCGACCGACAGCGAAGAGGTGTTGGTCGCGAGGATCGCGTCTTCGGCGACGATCTTCTCGATCTCACCGAACACCTGCTGCTTGACGCCGACCTCCTCGAACACGGCCTCGATCACGAAGTCGCAGTCGGCATAGAGGCTCTTGTCCGTGGTGCCGGTGACGAGCGCGCGCAGCCTGTTCGCGGCGTCGGAGTCGAGACGCCCCTTGGCCTCGAGCTTGCCGATCTCCTCGTGGATGTATGCCACGCCCTTGTCGACGCGCGCCTGGTCGAGGTCGGTGATGAGCACGGGCACCTGCAGCTTGCGCACGAACAGGAGGGCGAACTGGCTCGCCATGAGGCCCGCACCGATGATGCCGACCTTGGTGACCTTCTTCGCCAGCTCCTTGTCGGGCGCGCCGACGGGACGCTTCGCGCGCTTCTGCACGAGATCGAACGCATACATGGAGGCGGCGAACTGGTCGCCCGTGACGAGTTCGGCCAGAGCCTCGTCCTCGCGCGCGAAGCCCTCCGCCTTGGTGCCGCTCTTCGCCTTGTCGAGCAGGTCGAGTGCGGCGTACGGCGACTTCGGGACGGTGCCGATCTTCGACTCCAGCATGCCGCGCGCCATCTTGATGGCGATCGGCCACTTCGTCAGGCGTTCGATCTTGCCCGGCTCGTTCTTGCGCTCGACCTTCTTGCCGCCGAGGACCGCGTCGGCCCAGGCCAGCGAGTTCTCGAGGTACGTGGCAGCGGGGAAGATCGCGTCGAAGATCCCGAGGTCGAACGCCTGCTGGGGCTTCAGCATCCGGTTCTGCTTGAGCGGGTTCGAGATGACGACCTCGAGGGCGTTCTCGATGCCGATCAGGTTCGGCAGCAGGTAGGCGCCGCCCCATCCCGGAATGATGCCGAGGAAGACCTCGGGAAGAGCGACCGCGGCGGCCGACGCATCGACCGTCCGGTACGAGGAGTTCAGTGCGATCTCGAGCCCGCCCCCGAGTGCGAGCCCATTCACGAAGGCGAAGGACGGCACGCCCAGATCGCCGAGCTTCGTGAAGACCTTGTGCCCCAGCTGCGCGATCAACCGTGCGTTGTCGCGTGAGCCGACCTTGCTGATGTCGGAGAGATCGGCGCCGGCGGCCATGATGTACTGCTTGCCGGTGATGCCGACGGCCTGGATCTCACCCGAGGCTGCGCGTGCACGCAGACCGTCGAGGGTCTCGCCCAGTTCGGTGAGCGTGGCCGGGCCCAGAGTGTTGGGTCGGTTGTGATCGCGTCCGTTGTCGAGCGTGATCAGGGCCAGGACCTTGCCGGAGGCGAGTCGGATGTCGCGCACCGGGGAGTGCGTGATGACCTCTCCCTCGGTGAGTGCCTGAATGGGCGAGAAGTCGATGTCGTCGTAGCTCACTACTTCCTCTTCTTTCCGTCGAAGTGCGGGTTCTCCCAGATGACGGAACCGCCCTGCCCCAGGCCGACGCACATCGCTGTCAGGCCGTAGCGGACGTCGGGGCGCTCGGCGAACTGCGCCGCGAGCTGGATCATCAGGCGAACACCGGATGCCGCCAGCGGGTGGCCGACCGCGATCGCGCCGCCCCACTGGTTGACCCGGGGGTCGTCGTCCGCGATGCCGAAGTGATCGAGAAGCGAGATCACCTGGATGGCGAAGGCCTCGTTCAACTCGAACAGGCCGATGTCGGAGATGTCGAGTCCGGCCTTCTTCAGCGCCTTCTCCGTGGACGGGATCGGTCCGATGCCCATGATCTCCGGCTGCACACCGGCGAACGCGAACGAGACCATGCGCATCTTCGGCGCCAGGCCCAGCTCCTTCACCGCACCGCCACCGGCGAGCAGCGACATGGTCGCGCCGTCGGTGAGGGGGGACGAGGTGCCGGCGGTCACGCGACCGTGCGGACGGAACGGCGTCTTCAGTGCGGCGAGATCCTCCATCGTCGTCTGCGGGCGACGACCCTCGTCCTCGGTGGCGAGGCCCCAGGCGCCGTCGGCGCCCTTGATGGCGACCGGCACCAGATCGGGCTGGATCTTTCCCGCATCGTAGGCCGCCTGCACCTTGTGCTGGCTCAGCATGCCGTAGCGGTCGGAGCGCTCCTTGGTGAGGTGCGGGAACCGGTCGAAGATGCGCTCGGCGGTGACGCCCATGTTGAGGGCACCGGGATCGACCATCTTCTCGGCGACGAAGCGCGGGTTCGGGTCGGCGTTGCCGCCGATCGGGTGGTGTCCCATGTGCTCGACGCCACCGGCGAGGGCGAGGTCGTACATTCCGACGCCGATCGAGGCGCCCATGGTGGTGACGCTGGTCATCGCACCGGCGCACATGCGCTCGACGGCGAGTCCGGGAACGGTCTGCGGGAGCCCGGCGAGGATCGCCACGGAGCGCCCGAGGGTGAGGCCCTGGTCTCCGGTCTGGCTCGTCGCCGCGATCGCGACATCGTCGATGCGGTCGGCCGGCACGGCCGCGTTCCGCTCCATCAGGCCGATGGTCGCCTTGACGGCGAGGTCATCCGCGCGGGTGTTCCAGTACTGGCCTTTTTCGCCGGCGCGCCCGAAGGGGGTGCGCACTCCATCGACGAAGAAGACGTCCGAGATCTCGGCCACTCTGCCTCCAAGTTTGTGCGGTCGCCTCAGTCTATGAAGCCGCAGAAACCGGGAAGAATCGGTTGGATCGAACCTACGAAGCGGGCGCGGGCGTGGTGTCCGGCTCTTGCGCCGCCTCTACAAAGGCATCCGCGATCTTCTGTGCGGTCTGTGCAATCTGCCACGGCCGTGCGCCGAGCGCCGAGAGGGCCGCACCGATCTCTTCGGCGGATTCGCCGGGGACGTCCCACGCCACCCGACGCAGGAACTCCGGCGTCAGCAGATTCTCGGTCGGCATCCCGAGTCCTTCGGCGACACCCTCCACGACGGGCCGCGCCGCCTTGAGCCGGGCATCGGCCTCGGGGTTGCGATCGGCCCACGCGCGAGGCGGAGGCAGAGTGTCGCTCGGCACGCGTTCGCGGGGGAGGTCTTCGGCCGCGCGGCCGTCGACGATCGCCTGCCACCACCGATCCAGCTGGCTGCGGCTGGCGCGACCCTGGAACTCCTTGACGCCGGCGAGTGCCTGCTTCGATGAGGGATTGGCCATGACGGCGGCGACCAGCGAGCGATCGGGAACGAGTCGCCCGGGAGAGACGTCCTGTTCCTGCGCGAACGACTCCCGCGCCTGCCACAGGGACCGCGCCACGGCGAGGTTGCGGGCTCCGCGGACCTGGTGCAAGCCGCTCAGGCGTCGCCAGGGATCCTCCCGCGGCGGCTTGGGGGCCCGCGACAACGTCGCCGCGAACTCCTCGGCTGCGAACTCCGTCTTGTCCTGCTCCTCGAGCTCGGCGACGAGTACATCTCGCACGTCGATGAGGTGCAGCACGTCGAGTGCGGCGTAGTCCAGCCACGAGTCCGGAAGCGGCCGTGTGGACCAGTCCGACGCCGAGTGCTCCTTCTTCAGCGTGATCCCGAGGGTGTCCTCGACGACGGCGCCGAGGCCAACCCGCTCATGTCCGAGGAGACGCGAGGCCAGCTCCGTGTCGAAGATCGTCGGCGGCTCGAGGTGGAGCTCGCGCAGCGAGGGCAGATCCTGGCTCGCGGCGTGCAGAACCCACTCCACCTGTCCGATGGCCTCCTGCAGCGGCGCGAAGTCTCCGATGGGCGGGGGGTCGAACAGGAACACCCCGGCGTCGCGGCGGAACACCTGCACGAGATACGCACGCTGCGAATAGCGGAAGCCCGAAGCACGCTCGACGTCGACGGCGACGGGCCCGGTGCCCGCGGCGAGCACAGCGCAGGCTGCGCGGAATCCCTCAGCATCAGAGATCACGGAGTATTCAGTCACGTACAGCCTTTCGCGCGCCGATCACGGCGATGCCCTCGGAACCTGGCGGAAGCCCCGCCAGCATTCCGACCAGCTCGGCCCATGCTTCGACGTGCGGTCGGAACGGGCCATCCGGAGTCCAGGACGCCCGCAATTCTATCTGTGCGCCGTCGCCCTCGACGGCGAGCGCCCCGAAACCCCGCGACAGCGTCTTCGTGGAGGTGCCGGATTCCGAGTGGTAGCCCGCGTCGCGGGAGTCCAGAGCGTCCACCAGCCACGACCACGTGACGTCTGCCAGCAGGGGGTCGGTGCCGATGTCGTTCTCCAGCGGCGCCTGGGCGAAGATGACGATGCGCCAGGCCCCGCCCCAGGCACCCGGTTCATCGGGGTCGTGCAGCAGGACGAAGCGTCCGGTGCCGTACACCGACTCTCCTTCATCGTCGGGACGCACGTCGGCGGCGAGCGCGATGGCGTACGGGGCGAGGCCCTGCGGCGTGGCGATCTCGCGCACCGTGATGTCGTCGCGGAACGCGGTCTCGCGCAATTCGGCCGTCGCGCTCTCGAAAGGGCTCCCGGCATCGGGGGGTGCGGTCACGGCAACAGGCTAGAGTCAGGAAGCGATGAAGAGTCTCAGGCACGCCGTTGCGCTCCTTGTCCCCGCGCTGCTCGCGCTGGGGGCGTCCATGGCCTTCCTGGTCTTCGGCGTCGCTCGGCGGGTCGTCACCCCGATGCGTCGCGGGGTCGATACGGAGATCCTGGCCGTCGACACGGGGGCGCAGACGATCGAGCTCACCCGCACCGTCGACACGGAGCTCCCCGGCCGCTACGGACTGTTCACGACCGGCACCTACGGCTATGTGAAGCTCGGCGCCGTGCTCAGCGCCGACGCGGTGAGCGTTCGACGGAAGCTGCTGACGCAGATCGAACCAGGCGCTCAGGTCGACCGCGGCGCGGCCTTCAGCGGGTACTACTACTCGGCACCGAGCGAGCTGCACCTGCCCTCGCAGAACGTGCTCATCGGTTCGCCCTCGGGCCCGTGCCCGGCCTGGTACTTCCCTGCCGCTTCGTCGACATGGGTCATCCAGGTGCACGGACGCGGGGCCACGCGCGTCGAGTGCCTGCGGGCCGTGCCCGTGCTGCACGCCGCCGGCCTCCCGAATCTGGTCGTCTCATACCGCAATGACTCTGAGGCCCCGCGCAGCCGGGCCGGTGCTTATGCACTCGGCGCGTCGGAGTGGCGTGACGTCGACGCGGCCATCGCCTACGCGCTGCGCCACGGAGCGGAGCGCGTGATCCTGATGGGATGGTCGATGGGCGGGGCGGTGGCCCTGCAGACAGCCGTCAACTCGGGTCATCGGGACCGCATCGTCGGCCTCATCCTCGAGTCCCCGGTGGTCGACTGGCGGACCGTGCTGCGCTACCAGGCGCGGATCGCCCGCGTCAGGGCTCCGCTGCCCGGCCTGGCGATGAGCGCCCTCGAGCGCCCTCTCACAGCACGCTTGAGCGGGGCGGACGACGCGATCTCGTTCGACCGGCTCGACATGGTCGCCAGGGCGGCCGAGCTCTCCGTCCCCATCCTGATCCTGCACAGCGCGGACGACGGCTTCGTGCCGATCGATTCGTCGTCGGCGCTGCGCGATGCGCGACCCGACCTCGTGACGATGCCGGAGTTCTCGGTGGCGCGCCACACCAAGATCTGGAACTACGACCAGACCGGCTGGAGCGACGCCATCACGCAGTGGCTGGACGCGCGCGGGTTCAGCGCTTCTGCCTGACCTGCTTCTTCGCCCGCATCAGCATCCCGGTCATGCCGCCGATCCGCAGCGGTGAGACCGCCTTGGTGAGGCCGATCGACTGCGGGTAGTCGTCCGGGATCGCGAGGACCTCGTCGGGCGTGAGGCCGGTGATGCCCTGGACGAGGATGCTGGCGAATCCGCGCGTCGTCGGTGCCTCTTCGGGCGCGGTCGCGTGCATCGTGACGACGCCGTCCGTCACCTCGACGTAGATGTACACGGGGGACTGGCACTCGGCCACGCGCTCGCACATCTCGGGGTGGTTCGCGACCTCGTCGGAGACGGGCGGGAGCTCATCCGAGTACTCGAGCAGCAGCAGGAGCCGATCGGACTCGGGGGTCTCCAGGAAACCGTCGCGGATCTCGGCGAGGATGTCAGGAACGTCGGTGGTGCTCATCCCTGACATCCTCCCACGATCAGACCGATCCGGGCTCGGCGCCCGTCACGATCGGGACGCGGACGGCGCTGCCCCATTCGGTCCAGGAGCCGTCGTAGTTGCGCACGTTCTCGAAGCCGAGCAGGTGCTTCAGCACGAACCAGGTGTGGCTGGAGCGCTCACCGATGCGGCAGTAGGCCACCACGTCGTCGCCGTCCTGCAGCCCGGCTCCGTCGCGGTAGATGGCGTCGAGCTCTGCGCGGCTCTTGAAGCCGCCGTCCTCGGCGACCGCCTTCGCCCACGGCACGCTCTGCGCGGTGGGGATGTGGCCGGCCCGCAGCGTGCCCTCCTCCGGGTAGGCGGGAGCTGTTGTGCGCTCCCCGCTGTACTCCTCGGGGGAGCGGACATCGATCAGCGGACTGCCGATGTGCGCGAGGACGTCGTCCTTGTAGGCGCGGATCACGGAGTCGTCACGCTCCACCACCGGGTAGTCGGTCGCGGGGCGCGTCGTCGCCTCGCGCGTGACCTCGCGGCCTTCGGAGATCCAGCGGTCGCGGCCCCCGTCGAGGAGGCGCACGTCCTCGTGGCCGAAGAGGGAGAACACCCACAGTGCGTAGGCGGCCCACCAGTTGTTCTTGTCGCCGTAGATGACGACCGTGTCGTCGCGGGAGATCCCCTTGCGGCTGAGCAGCGCCGCGAATCCTTCGCCGTCGACGTAATCCCGGACCACGGGGTCGTTGAGCTCGGTGTGCCAGTCGACCTTCACGGCGCCCGGGATGTGCCCCGTCTCGTAGAGCAGCACGTCTTCGTCGGACTCCACCACCACGAGCCCCGGTTCACCCAGACGCTCGGCGAGCCATTCGGTGGTCACGAGACGGCCGGGTTCGGCGTACTCGGCGAACTTGGGGGAGGAGGAATCGAACTCGATGGCCATGGGTTCTCCGAAGCATTGAGCGGACGAGGGTGGACGTGCAGACGGCGTAATGTGGAGCCGTCCCTTCGACGATAGATCCCCGCAGTGCGCCCTGCGCCCGATTCGTAAGACTTCGACACAGGCCGGCACCCTACTCAGGACTGAGATGACCGACACGACCAGCAGCACGGGCTCGGTGCATCTGACCGATCGCCAGCCCGCCGTCACCGGACCCGAGATGCTCGCGAGCCTGGTGCCGCCGCCGCAGTTCGACACGGCCACGTTCGACAGCTATCGCGCGGATCCGGCCTTCCCCTCGCAGGAGGAGGCGAAGGAGACGCTGATCCGATTCGCCGGCCCCGGCGCACCGGTCAAGCGCGGCGGCTTCTTCAGCCGCGCGAAGAAGGAGCCCGAGGTCAAGCCGGGCGTCTATCTCGACGGTGGATTCGGTGTGGGCAAGACCCACCTGCTCGCGTCGATCTATCACGCGATGCCCGCCCGACGGAAGTACTTCGGCTCATTCATCGAGTACACCGCCCTCGTCGGAGCGCTCGGATACAAGAACACGGTCGACCTGCTCAAGGGTGCGGATCTGCTCTGCATCGACGAGTTCGAGCTCGACGATCCGGGCGACACCATGGTCATGACCCGTCTGCTGGGAGAGCTGGTCCCGACGGGCACGAAGCTCGCGGCGACCTCGAACACGCCGCCGAACGCGCTCGGCGAGGGGCGCTTCGCGGCCCAGGACTTCCTCCGCGAGATCCACGCGATGTCCGACAGCTTCCAGACGATCCGCATCGACGGCGTGGACTTCCGCCAGCGCGCGCTCGACGGTCACGCCGTCGTCCTCGACGACGAGGCCTACGCGGCGGCATCGGCGGGCGCGATCGGTGCCGGCGCGGCATCCGACGACCGCTTCGACGATCTCATCCGCCATCTGGCCCAGGTGCATCCGTCGCGCTATATCCGCCTCATCGACGGACTCGGGCAGGTCGGTCTGCGCGGCGTGCGACAGCTGACCGACCAGTCCGAGGCGCTGCGCTTCGTGGCGTTCGTGGACCGCGTGTACGACGCTCAGATCCCGATCATCGCGACCGGTGTCGGACTGGACACGGTTTTCTCCGACGAGATGCTGGCCGGCGGATACCGCAAGAAGTACCTGCGCGCCATATCCCGACTGAATGCCCTCACGCATTCTGCGTGAGCCTGCAGGCCCGCGTAACGCGATGTTCACATTCGGAGCCACCCTGTAACAGCGGGGAAACAAACTTCACGCCTGCGCGAAACGGCGCGTCGTCACACTGAAGCTCTCAATTACTTCGGATGTGAGGTTTTCCTATGGATGCTCCCGGCAACATCTCGTGGGCGATCACCGCGACAGCGCTGGTCCTGCTCATGACGCCTGGCGTCGCCTTCTTCTACGGCGGTCTCGTCAAGGCGAAGAGCGTCGTCAGCATGATGATGATGAGCTTCGGCTCGATCGGCCTTGTCGCCGTGCTGTGGATTCTCTTCGGCTTCTCGATGAGCGCCGTCGACAGCCCGACCGCCTTCGCCGGCAACCCCTTCGCCGACATCGGCCTCTCGAGCCTCGCCTCGGGCGAGGGATCGAACGTCGCCCTGCTCGGTGTCGCATACGGCGCCACCTTCGCGATCATCACCGTCGCCCTGATCTCCGGCGCCATCGCCGACCGTGCGAAGTTCGGCAGCTGGCTGATCTTCGCCGGCGTCTTCGCGACGGTGGGCTACTTCCCGGTCGCCGCCTGGGTCTGGGGTGGCGGATGGATCATGAACCTCGGCACCACGCTCTTCGGTGAGGAGAGCGGCATCGGCGTGATCGACTATGCCGGTGGTACCGCGGTGCACATCAACGCGGGTGCTGCGGCTCTCGCCCTCGCCATCGTCCTCGGAAAGCGCATCGGCTTCCAGAAGGGCATCCTGAAGCCGCACAACGTGCCGCTGACGCTGCTCGGCGCCGCACTGCTGTGGTTCGGCTGGTTCGGCTTCAACGCTGGCGCCGAGTGGCTGGCGGAGGACATGGGCGGTGTCGGCCTCATCGGTCTCAACACCCTCGGTGCGACGGCTGCGGCCATCCTCGGCTGGATCCTGATCGAGAAGATCAAGGACGGAAAGCCCACGTCGGTCGGCGCCGCGTCCGGTGCTGTGGCGGGTCTCGTCGCCATCACCCCGGCGTGCGCGAACCTGACGCCGGGCTGGGCGCTGCTGCTGGGTCTGCTGGCCGGTGTGGTCTGCGCACTGGCGATCGAGCTGAAGTTCCGTCTCGGCTTCGACGACTCGCTCGACGTGGTCGGCATCCACCTCGTCGGTGGTCTGCTCGGCACCGTCTACCTCGGCTTCTTCGCCTCGGAGACCGGCCTGTTCGTCGGCGGCGACGCCCGTCAGCTCGCCGTCCAGGTGATCGCGGCTCTGGGCGTGCTGATCTACTCCTTCGTCGTCGCCTTCATCATCGGCTTCGCGATCGAGAAGACCATCGGCTTCCGCGTCACGAACGAGGACGAGATCGCCGGTGTCGACCTGGTCGTGCACGGCGAGGAGGGCTACGCGCTCGCGGACGCATGACAGCGGTTAGGGTGACCGTGTGAGCAAGACCGACGGCATCCTCGCAACACTCGCGCAGATCCTGCAGAAGATGCTGGGGTCAGACCGGGCGTCTCGGACACCAATTCGTCCGAGGCGCCCGGATGCGCGTCTGCGGCCGACAGCGGACACGAAGGAATCCCGACCGGCCTCGGTGCCGGGTGCCGGCACCACGACGATCCGAGTCGACCCCGACCAGATCGACGATCTCTCGATCGGATACGCACCGGAGCCGGACGGCGCTCCGGATGCCGGCGAGATCGTCTGGACCTGGGTCCCCTACGAGGAGAACGACGGGCGGGGCAAGGACAGACCCGTGCTGGTCATCGGCCGCGCGTCGCGGGATCGCGTCTACGCGGTGCGCATGACCAGTAAGGCGCACGACGGCGACCGCGACTACCTCTCCATCGGATCCGGGTCGTGGGATTCGCAGGGACGGGAATCGTGGGTCGACATCGAGCTGCTCTACAGCGTGCACGAGCGCGGCCTCCGTCGTGAGGCCGCCGTGCTCGACCGCCGGCTCTACGACCGCGTGACGGGCGCTCTCAGACGCCGCTACGGGTGGTCTGCAGCGGGTTGAGTGCAGGGAACGCCTGCAGCACCATCTCGACGAGGTCCGAGAGCGGGCGGGTCAGCGGGTCGGTGGCCGGAAGACCGAGGTCGAGCTCGATCTCGTCGATCGCTGCCCCGAGCTGGTCATCCGTCAGATTCTCATGGTTGACCGTGATGCCGATGACGCGGGTGTCGGCGAAGGCCTCGATCAGCGTGACCTCGCTCGCGACCGTGGGCATCTTCACCATCGGGAAGTCGCCGAGGTTCACGCGTCCCGGGGCGTGCTGCACGATCACGCCGGCCGGCTGACTGCCGCGGAGGATGTGCGCGGAGGTGATGTAGGCGGGGTGACTCAGCGCGCCCTGGCCCTCCACGATGATCACGTCGGGGTCTTCACCCTCGAACGCCGCGACGACCTGATTCTCGACCTCGCCGGAGCAGAACTGCGGCACGAGTGCGTCGAGGGCCACGCCGTACTTGCCGCCCTGGATGATCGTGGTCTGTCCGGTGCCGACCATGACCGCGTGGATGCCATGGTCGTTGAGTGCGCGGACCAGGAGAGTCGCGGTGGTGCGCTTCCCGATGGCGCCGTCCGTGCCGAGGATCGCGATCCTCGGGCAGGTGACGTCGAAGATGCGGCCGGAGAACAGGTGGAGATCCTTCTTGTCCTTCGGGCGGCGGATGTCGGTGATGGTGACCCTGGCGAGCAGGCTCGCGGCCACGAACTCGGCGTCGTCGGTGAGGAACTCGTGGAGGCCGTTGATGATGTGCATGCCGCGGGCGATGCCGTCGAGCAGCACGGTGCGCTGGTCGGCGGACAGCAGGCCGTCGGCCGGAGCGACGCCGCAGATGAGGTAGTCGGGCACGCGACCGGCGTGCGCGATCGCCGAGGCGAGATCGCGGAGCACGGGGATGCCGTTCGGGGTGCGGTCGAGCAGCTTGCCGGCATCCGCGCCCGCATGTGTGCTGTCGATGACGCTGAGGATCTCGTACTTCTCGGAGTGACGGACGAGGCCGTTGGCGGTCTTGCCGTCCTGCTCGCCGAACTGGCCCTCGCAGTAGATGACGGCCGTCGTTCCCTGCGGGAGCGGGAACGGTGCAGCCCACTCCTCAGCGGACGGACTACTCGAAGACGACGGGAAGGACGGTACAGACATGGCGCTGCTCCTCGGATAACACAGAGGAGGCGACGGAGAACGAAATGGCCCAGAAGGCCCGTTGGTCGACAAGAAGTCTTCCCTGACGTCGACGAGATGCCGACCTGATCACAGTAGCAGCGTGGTCTGAGACCCGGCCGGGAGCCGTCCGCAATCCGATTCGGAGGGTGCGACGAACCATCTGTGAGCCGCGATCGCGGCGAAGCACAAGGAGGAATCATGCGTTTCATTCCCACCAAGGTCCACGGCATCCTCGACTACATCGTGGGCGTGGCACTCATCGCTGCACCGTGGCTGTTCGGCTTCGCCGGCATGGGCGGCCCGGCCGTGATCATCCCGATCGTGCTGGGTGTCGGCCTGATCGTCTACAGCCTGTTCACGAAGTACGAGTGGGGTCCCTTCGGTTTCATCCCGATGCCCGTGCACCTCGTGTTCGACATCGTCGCGAGCCTGTTCCTCGCCCTCTCCCCGTGGATCTTCGGATTCTCCGGTGAGGCCCTCAACGTCTGGTTGCCGCACGTCGTCGTCGGTGCTGCCGTGATCGTGGTCGTCCTGTTCTCGCAGCCCCAGCCTGCGAGTGCGAAGGGCCGCGTCGCCACTGCCTGAGCATCGTCGACGAGGGATCGTCGGGTCGCCGCCTTCGAGCGCGGTGGCCCGACTTTCTCTTTGTCCTCGACTTCCCGCCCTATCGCTCACCGCGCAGGGCATCGCTGAACCACCGGGCGTAGAGCTGCCACGGGTCGCCCACAGTGCGCAATGCGGTGACGTGGGTGCGCAGTTCGGGAGTGAGCGTGAACCATTCGCCTCCTTCGCGGATGCCGGCATACTCCCGGTGCCTCTGCTGCTCGAGAGAGCGGTCGCCGCGTTCGAACGCGAGGAGTTCCTCGTGCCGGATACTCGCCAGACGCTGCCGAGGGCGACGGCTCGTGCCGATCTTCACGCGACGATCGAAGCGCAGGTAATAGACCACGTCGACCTGCGGCAGCGGGAGATCACTGTCGGGGACGTCGCCGTATCGCCATCCGCATGTCACGCAGATCCATGCCGCGCCCACGCGCGCCCCCGAGGCTCCTCCGCAGAGGTGGCAGGGGCCCGGCAGCACGGCGTTCGGAGACATGCCCGGATGCTACGCCGGGCGTCGGACAGCGCCGCTCGCCCCCGGTGCTCCTGCCATAGACAGAGGGCTCGGCGCCAGCCCCCTCCGAAGGGCGGCGAAACTCGGCAGACTCGGCACATGGTGTTCATCGGATTCCATGCCTCTCACGAACAGATCGCGCCGAGTGCGCTCCTGGATGCCGTCGTCGCCGCCGAGCGGGCGGGCTTCGACGGCGCGATGTGCTCCGACCACCTCGCGCCGTGGAGCATCCGGCAGAGCGAGTCGGGCTTCGCCCTGAGTTGGATCGCCGCAGCGCTTGCGCGGACCGCCTTCCCGATCGGGATGGTCAATGCGCCCGGCCAGCGCTATCACCCGGTCATGATCGCGCAGGCTTTCGCGACGATCGAGGAGATGTTCCCCGGCCGTTTCTGGGCGGCGATGGGGAGCGGCGAGGCTCTCAACGAGCACGTCACCGGGGATGCCTGGCCTCCGAAGGCGACCCGCAATGACCGACTGCGCGAGAGCGTCGATGTCATCCACCGCCTGATGGACGGCGAGCTGGTCGACCATGACGGTCTGGTCCGCGTGCACCAGGCCAGGGTGTGGAGCCGACCGTCCCAGCCGCCGCCCTTGTTCGCGACCGCCGTGAGCGCGGAGACCGCCCGGTGGGCGGCATCCTGGGCGGACGGTCTCGTCACGGTCGCACAGAAGCCGGAGGCCCTGCGCGAGGTCGTGAGCGAGTACCGGGCGGCCGGCGGCGTCGGCCCGTGCGCACTGCAGGTGCATCTGAGCTGGGCGCCCAGCGATGCCCAGGCGGTGCAGATCGCGCGGGAGCAATGGGCCAACGGCCTGCTCTCGCCGCCGGTCACCTGGGATCTCGAGCAGCCCGAGGACTTCGAGCGCGAAGTCGGGGAGGTCGACGATGCCGAGATCCGCAACGCGGTCCTCGTCGAGCATGACATCGCCTCGTTGGCCGCGCGCATCGCGGACCTCGTGGACATCGGGTTCGATCGCGTCTACCTTCACCACGTCGGGAACGTCCAATCGGAGTTCCTCCGCCTCGCGGCATCCGACCTCATCCCTGCGCTCAAGGAGCAACTGTGAAGATCACGGACACCAGCGACCTGTGGTGGAAGACGGCCGTCGTGTACTGCCTCGATGTCGAGACGTTCCTCGATTCGAACGGTGACGGCGTCGGCGACCTTCAAGGCCTCTCCCAGCGGATCGACTACCTCGCGCAGCTCGGCGTCACATGCCTGTGGCTCATGCCCTTCTACCCGACGCCTGATCGAGACGACGGCTACGACGTCAGCGACTTCTACGGCGTCGATCCGAGGCTGGGCCATCATGGAGACCTGGTCGAGGTCATCCGCACGGCCCGGGATCGCGGCATCCGCGTCATCGTGGATCTGGTGATCAATCACACGTCCGACCGGCATCCGTGGTTCCAAGCAGCGAAGCGCAGCGTCAACTCTGCGTATCGCGACTACTACGTGTGGCGCGACGATGCTCCGCCGGCGGGGCAGAAGAACACCGTCTTCCCGGGACAGGCGAACGGCATCTGGGGCAAGGACGAGAAGTCGGGGCAGTGGTACCAGCACAGCTTCTACGAGCATCAGCCCGACCTCAACATCGCCAACCCGCGTGTGCGCGACGAGATCGCGAAGGTGATCGGATTCTGGTTGCAGCTCGGCATCTCCGGCTTCCGTGTCGATGCGGTGCCGTTCCTGCTCGAAGTGCCCCGGGGCGCCGACATCCCGGAGCCGCACGATCTGTTGCGCGACATCCGCCGCTTCCTGCAGCGCCGGTCCAGCGAGGCGATCCTGCTCGGCGAGGTCAACCTGCCTTACGACCAGCAGGTCGCCTACTTCGGCGGGGAGGCCGCGGACGAGCTGACCATGCAGTTCGACTTCGTCGGGATGCAGGCGCTGTACCTGTCGTTGGCGCGCCGCGATCCCTCTCCGCTGGTGCAGGCGCTCACCTCCCGTCCGCGGCTCGGGACCGAGGTTCAGTGGGCGAACTTCCTCCGGAACCACGATGAACTCACCCTCGACAAGCTCAGTGACAGCGAGCGCCAGGAGATGTTCGACGTGTTCGCACCCGATGAGCGGCAGCGGGTCTTCGGGCGGGGCATCACTCGCCGCCTGCCCACGATGCTCGAGGGCGACCCGCGGCGCATCCGGATGGCGTACAGCCTCCTCTTCACGCTGCCCGGCACGCCGGTGCTGTTCTACGGCGAGGAGATCGGGATGGGCGAGAACATCGACATCCCGGGCAGAGAGTCGGTGCGGACCCCGATGCAATGGTCGGCGGATCGCAACGGCGGGTTCTCGGACGCCGCCCCCTCGCGGTTGGTCAGCCGTCCGCCGGCGGGCGGCTTCGGTCCCCAGCATGTGAACGTGGCCGCTCAGCTGGAGGACCGGGGATCCCTGCTGCACTTCCTCCGAGATCTCACGTCTCGCTACCGCATCTCACCGGAGCTCGGCTGGGGGAGTCTCGAGATCATCGATCGCTCCACCCCGGGTCTTCTCGTGCACTCGCTGACCGCCGAGGTCGGGCGCGTCATCGCGATACACAATTTCTCCGAGGTGCCGGTCGACACGGTCTTCCGGATCGGCGATGAACCGGAAGGCACCACGCTCGTCGATCTGCTGGAGCCCGCTCGCGTGCCGATGGGGCCGGCGGGCGAGGTCGAACTCGAAGTGCCGGGATTCGGGTACCGGTGGCTGCGGGTCTCGCGTCCGGGTGATGGCCGTGTCACCTGACTTCGGCGCGGCGAGCGCCTCGCGGAAATCGGGCAGGCGATGAGGCGGGGTGCCGTCGGCCCGGGAGTCGTCGCGGCCATCTCGGTGCTCGTACTCGGCCTGAGCGCGTGCACCGCCGGACCGGCGTCGAGGCCCGGGACATCTGGAGGCTCTGGTTCCGAGTTCTCGGGTTCTCTCGACGCTGATTTCGAGGTGGTCGCGAGGGATCTCGACGTCCCGTGGTCGATCGCCTTCCATGACGGGTCGGCACTGATCAGCGAGCGGGATTCCGCGCGCATCGTCGAGGTGGATGAGGACGGGGATGTCCGCGAGGTGGGCGTCGTCGACGGCGTCGCGGCGGCCGGAGAGGGCGGACTGCTGGGCATCGCCGCGCACGACGGGTACCTGTACGCGTACTTCACGGCGACGGGGGAGAACCGCATCGAGCGGTTCGCGCTCACCGGCGACCGCGGATCATTGGCTCTCGGCCGGTCCGAGACCGTCATCTCCGGGATGGATGCCGCCGGCAACCACAACGGCGGACGCATCGCGTTCGGTCCCGACGGCATGCTCTACGCGACCGTCGGAGACGCAGGAGACCCGTCGGAGGCGCAGGACCTCGACTCCTTGTCGGGGAAGATCCTCCGGCTGACTCCCGAGGGAGAGGTGCCGGAGGACAATCCGTTCGAGGGGTCTCCGGTGTTCAGTTACGGGCATCGCAACCCTCAGGGCATCGCCTGGGCCGAGGACGGCACCCTGTACGCGAGCGAATTCGGCCAGGACACCTGGGATGAGTTGAACGCGATCGAGGCGGGTGGCAACTACGGATGGCCCGAGGTGGAGGGCATCGCCGACCGGGAGGGCTTCATCGATCCGGTGCAGCAGTGGAGGCCGGACGAGGCGAGTCCGAGCGGCATCGCCATCGTCGACGGGTCCGTCTTCATCGCCAATCTGCGAGGCGAGCGGTTGCGAGAGGTGCCGGTGGCGGACGTCTCCGCAGCGGCGGAGTACTTCGTCGGTGAACTGGGCCGCCTGCGCGACGTGGTGGCCGCGCCCGATGGGACGCTCTGGATACTCACCAACAACACCGACGGGCGGGGGAGCGCCGCGGAGGGCGACGATCGTGTCATCCGCATTCGGGTCGGGTAAAGCACGGCGGGGTCTACTTGTCTCGACGCCGCTTCACTCCCCGTGGCACCCATTCCCACCAGAGGAAGTGGTGGTCGCCCTGCTCCACGTCGAAGACTCGCCCGCAGACACAGCACTCGCACACGTAGGTCATCGACCAGGCCGGTTCGCTCGTCGACAGGGTCGTGGTGTGTCCGGCATCCGCTTCTTTGCCGGGGTCGTAGGCGAGAAGCCCGGGATAGTTCGCGCACCAGCAGGCGCCTGCGCGATAGTTGTCGAGCTTCGCGACCGCGTGCTCGAAGTTCGCCTGGTTGGAGCGCACGAGACCGCCGAGGTCGACGCGATCGGCTGCGTGCCGGATGCGGGGGAGCGCGGCCACCAGGGGATCGAGGACCGTGGTGTCTCGAGAGGCGATCGTCTCCCATGTCGCGTGCATGATCCTGCCCGGATCCTGTGACAGGAAATCATCGAGAAGGGACGGCACGTCGCCACGATAACAGCGTCGCACGGTAGTGCGTGAAGAGGAGATGTGGTGGGCGATACCGGACTCGAACCGATGACCTCTTCCGTGTGAAGGAAGCGCGCTACCAACTGCGCCAATCGCCCATACCCGCGGGGTACGTCAACCGATACTACCCGACGCTCGGAGCCGGTGAGGACACCCGCTGCGGACACGCGCGAGAAACGTTTCCGGTTTTGACACCGGCCGATCATCGGCTAATGTTTCATGAGTGCCCGGGACAACCGGGAACGAAATGCGGATGTAGCGCAGTTGGTAGCGCACAACCTTGCCAAGGTTGGGGTCGCGAGTTCGAGTCTCGTCATCCGCTCGAGTGCAGAGGGTTCCTCCGGGAATCCTCCGCACGTGGGGTCAATCCACACGGTGGCGTGGCCGAGCGGCTAGGCACCGGCCTGCAAAGCCGTTTACACGGGTTCGAATCCCGTCGCCACCTCACCTGAAACTGAATAGCCCCGAAACGGGCGCGATTGGCGCAGCGGTAGCGCGCTTCCCTGACACGGAAGAGGTCACTGGTTCGATCCCAGTATCGCGCACACTGAAACCCCCGGATCTCCGGGGGTTTTTTCGTGTCTGGGGCGTGCGGGCGACCCGGCGCGAGAATCGGCGCTGAGGTCCAGCGGCCTGCCGCCGCATCCCTTCACGCCGCGACAGGCCGCCGGTGTTGCGGAGGCTCAGCCGCGCCGTCCCCAGACGCGCGACCCCATCCGCAGCGATCGACGATATGCCGACAGGCGCGACGAGTGAAGGGGGTACCGATATATCGCCGGGTTGGGTATGTTGACGCCTAGATCGCAGGAAGCAGCGATCTCACGGGCCGGTGAAGTCCCCAGCAACACCGGCTGGTGGCCCCGAGGGTTCCCCAGACCTGCCGGGGCCACCCCTCCCGCTTCGCCCGTGACGATCACGCGTCCCTGCTCGGTGGGGAATAGCCGCACCTCGCAATTGCGAACGCCCGAATGCGCGCGATACGCTCCAGTTTCAACCGATATACAGGAGTGCAGATGACCGCGGCATACGAGACACCCGGGACGAACGACGGCACGAGTCGCCGCAAGCTCATCAGGACCGCGGTGTGGTCGGTTCCCGTCATCGCGGCCGCTGTCGCGACGCCCCTTGCTGCCGGGTCTGTATAAGTTCTGACTGCCAGCAACGAATGTCCCGCGCCTGTTACTTCTGTCGGCAATGTGCGGGAACACCGTCCCAGTCTGAGAGCTCGAGCTCGGCAAAGGGATAGATGTGCAGGTCAATTACGACCCGTGACAGCCTCCGTCGTGTGAGAGAACTCCAGTAAGTCTCCTCGCGGCATGCAGTTCCGAGCACCGTGTCGCCACACGAAAAGAACCCCCGGTCTCCCGGGGGTTCTTCGTGTACTCGACAGGCGCCGATCAGCCTCCGGACGGGTTCTCCAGGGGCTTGCCGTCGTCGTCGGTGGTCTCGTCATCGAGGAGATCCTGCGTGTCGTCGGGGGCGCCTCCGGATGCCGTGTCGGCTTCCTCGTCTGCTCCCGGGGTTCCGTGGGTGTTCTGCGGATCACTCATGTCGTTCTCCTTCGGTCGGTGGATGTCCGACGATATTCACGCGGCCGCATATCCCGGAGGGGGTTGACGGCGACGCGGATCGGTGGCGCCGATGCGGGCGCCCCGGTTCGGTCACCTAGGCTTGAACCATGCTCGTCGCCCTGATCCGCCCCGCCGAGAAGCACGTCGCGAGTGCGGAGGGGACCGAGATCCCCGAGCTTCGCGCTCAGCTCATCGCCGAGGCCCCGCAGGGCTGGGAGCTCGCGTCGGCGCACGTCGAGATGAAGCCTGGCGGCATCCGCATCGTGGAGGGTCGGTTCGTGCGACGTGACGAGCCTCAGGAGATCGAGGCCGAAGACATGGCGGCCCTCGCTGCGAAGGTTCCCGAGGGCTGGCAGATGCTTTCGGTGCGGCGGGCCTGAGTCGACCTCAAGGTCCCTGGACCGTCCCGCGATGTCTTGGCATATTGGATGCCGGTGGCGCAAGGGGGATCCGCCGCCCACGTCCTCCGTCATAGTGTTCACGAGTGAACGATCCCCACTCCCTGTCCTCCGGCGTCCTCTGGGCGTGCGTAGAGGAAGGATTCCATGTCGGCAGCCGCGGCGGCGACTTCCTCGGGTACGTCGACCGTCGGCCTGACGGAAGCTACTCCGCCTTCGATGCGCGATCGCAGCCGATCGGCGCATTCCCGACGCTCGAGGAAGCGACGGCAGCGGTCTCCACGTCCCAGCCGGATGTCGGTCCCGAATCCGCGTCGGGCGGGCAACTGAAGGGTGCCATCCGATGACGACCGAGAACACCGAACTGATGTCCCTCGTATACACGAGCACCGCCTCGGCGCCGTTCCGCTCGAGCGCGTTGGACCACCTGCTGGCGCAGTGCCGGGCGCTGAACGGAGCGCGCGAGGTGACCGGGATGCTCCTCTACCGGGGCGAGCGCTTCATCCAGGTGCTGGAGGGTCCCGCCGACGTCGTGCGTCGACTCGCGCGAACCATCGGTGGCGATCCGCGTCACCGCGACATGCGGGTCCTGATCGAGGAGCCGATCGACGAACGCCGCTTCGAGGACTGGACGATGGGGTACCGGACCCTGCAGAGCGAAGCGGCTGACGCGCCGGCCGGATTCCGTGATTCGTTCGCAGACCTGGAGGAGAGCGACGAGCGCTCCACCACCCTGCGTGCGCTGGCAGAACTCACCCTCTGGTTCCGCGTGCGCGCCGAGCAGGCCGCACGGGTCTGAACTCGCACCCGGCCTCTGGGGACCTCCACCGTGCGGGAGCGATGCTCACTGCTCCGCGCGGGCCGCGCGATTGAGGTACCACGCAGCGAACCGCCACCCTGCCAACCCGCCGGCGACGAGAGCGAGAACAGCACCGCCTATTCCGTATGTCAGTACTCCGGCCACGAGGAACAGCACTATCACCATGAATCCGTTGCCGACCGGACCAAGGCTGCCCGGCAGCCAGTCCGGACGGAGAGCGAGGACGTCCAGGCTGCCGGTTCCCAGAAGAATGGCGAGGAGGTTCGCGCCGATCAGCGACAGCCCCGCGAGCCACAGGAGGTTGAGTCCGCTCAGGTCATCGGGTGCGATGAGGATCGCCGCGAGGGTCACCGCCGCAGCTGAGGACAGCACGAAGGTCGCCAGCGCGACGCCCAGGACGGTTCCGTCGCTCTGGAGTATCGCGGGGGCGAACAGCTCCGGCGCCGATGGCCCGAGGACAGACGTGATGATCGCGGGAAGGAAGAGGAGCACGTAGGGAACGAAGGTGTCGAACCACTGCGTCGGTGGCGGTGGGTGGATCGACACGGAAGAGGAGGCGCCATCCGCATCCCGCGTCACGAGCGCGCCCCCGCCCATCTGAGTGAGTTCTTGACGAGCCTGCTGGACAGCTGAAGGCCTGCTGACGTGCGTCGCGATCAATCCACCCTCGGGTTCGCTCGCAACCTCCCAGCCACCTGACGCAGCGCGCACATATCGAACGTTGTCAACCATGCCGACCCCCAGTGCCGACGCCCCACCGATCATCGGTGATCGGTGGCGGCGGTCTTGCCACTGATAGTGGCCCTCTACGCTCGAGGCGTCAAGGCTCCGGCGCGATGGTCCGCGCGATCACGTGCCCCGGGGGGCGCGCTTGACCTCGTCGTATGCGGTGAGCGCGGCCTTGCGGGTCGCGCCCAGATCGACGATCGCCAGCGGGGGCGCGTCCGACGCCCACTGCGAGATGTAGACGCCGTCGGGGTCGAACTTCTTCGCCTGGAGCTCGGGGTTGAAGATGCGGAAGTACGGCGCCGCGTCCGCACCGGATCCTGCGACCCACTGCCAGTTGAAGGGGTTGTTCGCGTCGTCGGCGTCGACGAGGGTGTCCCAGAACCACTCCTCGCCGAGACGCCAGTCGATCAGCAGGTTCTTGATGAGGAACGAGGCCGTCACCATGCGCACGCGGTTGTGCATGTACCCGGTGTGCCAGAGCTCTCGCATCCCGGCATCCACCAGGGGCACCCCCGTCTCGCCGTGCTGCCAGGCGTCGAGCAACGACGGATCGAGCGGAGGCCAGGGGAAGGCATCGAATTCGCGCCGCAGGTTCTTCGTCGCGAGTTCGGGGAAGTGGTAAAGCGTGTGCCAGGCGAACTCGCGCCAGCCGAGCTCGGAGAGGAACCGCCCGGCGCCCTCGACGCCGACCGCTTCGTGCCACACGGTGAACGGGCTCACCTCGCCCCAGCGCAGCCGCGGTGACATCAGCGACGTCGCTCCGGCGGAGGGCCGGTCGCGCGCCCGGTCGTACGCGGGGAGATCGTCGGTGAGGAACTCCTTCAGTCGACGTCGGGCGGCCGGTTCGCCGGGCTCCCACGTCTCGCGCAGGCCCCCTGCCCAGTCGGGGCTCGTCGGGAGGAGCTCCCAGTCCTCCAGCGCGTCGGATGCCGCGGGCTTCGCGACGCCGTCGATCTCGCGAGGCTCGGGCAGCGGAGCACGCGGAGCGGGGAGCGCGAGGCACGCCCGCCAGAACGGCGAGAACACCGAGTAGTGCGTTCCACTCCCGGTCGTGACCGTCCACGGTTCGTGCAGGAGCGAGCCGGCGAAGGACGCCACGACGATGCCGTCAGCCCGGAGCGCGGACTTGATGTCGGCGTCCACCGCGCGTTCGGGGCCTCCGTACCGGCGATTCCAGAAGACCGCCCCGGCGCCGGAGTCCGAGACCAGGTCGCGGATCACCCGGTCGGCGGGCCCGCGCCGCAGTATCAACTTCCCGCCGCGCTCGCTGAGCCGCTCGCCGAGGGAGGCGAGCGAGTGGTGCAGCCACCACCGTGCGGCGCCGCCGAGCGGGCGGATGCCGTCTGACTCCTCGTCGAGCACGAAGACCGCGAGGATCGGCTCCCCTCTGTCGATCGCGGCGCGCAATGCGGGGTTGTCGGCCAACCGGAGATCGTCGCGGAACCAGACGAGTGAGGGTGAGGTCATATGCCTGTGCCTTCCAGGATGAGACGGGGTCAGCGACGACGCCGACGGGGCGGTTCGGCCGTGGCCCAGAGCGCCCAGAGCACCAGCAGCGGTTGGAGGAAGAGGCGCCCGAGGCGACGGCCGTCGGTGTCGAGCCCCGGCGTCGAGCGGCGGGTGCGCCACTGGTGGATGTTCCCCGGAAGCACGGCGACGAAGAACGCGGCGGTCGCCCACCCGATCCGCCGACGCTCGCGGGGGAGCGCGATGAGGCCGGTGGCGAGCGCGATCTCCGCCGCTCCCGACGCGAGCACGATGGTGTCCTTGTCGAGCCGGGTGATCTCCACCGCCCAGTCGGGCACGACGACGCGGAAGCCGCGCGTGGAGGAGAAGTGCATGACGCCGATCGCGCCGAGGGCGATGGCGAGGGTCCACCGGGCGACTGCTCTCATGCCTTCACGCTACGGGATGCCTCGGTCATTCGGCGGATCGCGCTCATACCCAGGAGGCACGCGAGGTTGCTACCCCGGTAGCTGTCGGCGGCACGGCCGCGTACCTACGCTGAGGCCATGCGCTCACCTCTCCTCGTCTCCACCGCCTCGGTGCTCCTCGTCGTGGCATCCGCTCTGACCGGCTGCGCCGCGCTCGATCCGGGCAAGCCGGTGACGGAGGAGCGTTCGGTCACCGATGTGGTCGCCGTCGAGCTCGACACCGACGGTGACATCAGGGTCCGGGTGGGTGCGACGCCCTCCCTCACCGTGACGGCCGGCGCGCACATCGTCGATCGGCTGACCGCGGAGGTCGATGACGGGGTTCTCCGACTCGGGATGACGGGCGAGCCGATGCTGCGCAACGGTGACATCCGCTACGAACTGACGGTGACGTCTCTCGAATCGATCGCCGTGTTCGGCTCGGGGGATGCATCGGTCGACTTCTCCGGCGCGGTCGCACCGACCGTGTCGGTCCGCGGGTCGGGCGACGTCGAAGCGAGCGGTATCGACGCCTCCGAAGTGCAACTCACAGTCGATGGATCCGGTGGGATCGACGTGAGCGACGTCCAGGTCGATACTCTGACCGTCCGCGTCGACGGTTCCGGAGGCGTGACGATCGACGGCGCGGCCGAGGCCCAGCACGTCGAGCTGAACGGCGACGGCGGCTACGAGGCCGCAGATCTCCGCAGTGCGCGCGCCGTGGTCACCGTGCACGGCGCGGGCGGCGCGTCGGTCAATGTCGACGACGCGCTCGACGCCGTGATCGACGGCAGCGGCGACATCTCCTTCGTCGGAGACCCGGTGGTCTCGGAGGATGTCTCCGGATCCGGCGAGATCGAGCGCGGCTGAACAGACCGGCCGCTCTTCCAGCGGTCCGGAGCGGGCGGCCATACGAGTAACCTGGGTACCGACCCAGATGGAGAGTTTCTGTGCCTGAAAACGCCCGGCCGCACGACGGCTTCGCCCTGTTCACCGATCGAAACGTCGTCGCGATGCGCGTCAACGGCGACCTGAAGGATCTCGCCACGACGGTGACGGATGCCGATGAGGTCGAGCCGGTCACGATCGACAGCCAGGACGGCCTGAACATACTCCGCCACTCCGCCGCGCACGTGCTCGCACAGGCGGTGCAGCGGATCAATCCGCAGGCGAACCTCGGCATCGGCCCGCCCATCACCGACGGCTTCTACTACGACTTCGGCGTCGAGACTCCGTTCACCCCCGAGGACATCAAGGCGATCACCAAGGAGATGCAGCGCATCGTCCGCGAAGGGCAGCGCTTCGTCCGTCGTGTGGTCACCGACGAAGAAGCCCGTGCCGAGCTCGCGAACGAGCCCTTCAAGCTCGAACTGATCGGCCTCAAGGGCCCCGGTAAAGAGGTCGCCGAGGGTGCCTCGGTCGAGGTCGGCGAGGGCGAGCTGACGATCTACGACAACACCACTCGCGACGGCGAGGTCGTCTGGAAGGACCTCTGCCGCGGCCCGCACCTGCCGAACACCCGCATGATCGGCAACGGCTGGGACCTCACCCGCATCGCCGCGGCCTACTGGCGCGGCAGTGAGAAGAACCCGCAGCTGCAGCGCATCTACGGCACGGCCTGGCCGACCAAGGACGAGCTCCGCGCCTACCAGCACCGTCTCGAAGAGGCGGCGAAGCGCGACCACCGCCGTCTCGGCAAGGAACTCGACCTCTTCTCGTTCCCCGAGGAGATCGGCTCGGGCCTGTCGGTCTGGCATCCTCGCGGTGGCATGATCCGCGGCGAGATGGAGCAGCATGCCCGCAAGCGGCACATCGAGGGCGGCTACACCTACGTGTACACGCCGCACATCTCGAAGGAAGACCTCTTCCTCACCTCGAACCACCTCGTCACGTACAAGGAGGGCATGTTCCCGCCCATCGTGATGGACGAGGAGCGCGACGACGAGGGCAACATCACCAAGCAGGGCCAGGACTACTACCTGAAGCCCATGAACTGCCCGATGCACATCCTGATCTACAAGGAGCGCGCGCGCAGCTACCGCGACCTGCCGCTGCGGTTCGCTGAGAACGGCACGGTCTACCGCAACGAGCTCTCCGGCGCCCTGCACGGCCTCACCCGCGTGCGCGGCTTCACGCAGGACGACTCGCACCTGTTCGTGACGCCCGATCAGCTGGAGGAAGAGGTCTCGAAGGTCCTCGACTTCATCCTCTCGATGCTGCGCGACTTCGGGCTGAACGACTTCGAGCTCGAGCTCTCGATGAAGGACGACGAGAAGTCGAAGTGGATCGGCTCCGACGAGTTCTGGGAGTCGTCGACCGATGCCCTGCGCCGGGTGGCCGTCGCATCCGGTCTCAAGCTCACCGAGGTTCCCGGCGAAGCGGCGTTCTACGGCCCGAAGATCGACCTCAAGACCAAGGACGCGATCGGCCGCACCTGGCAGCTCTCGACCGTGCAGGTCGATCCGAACCTGCCGGAGCGCTTCGACCTGGAGTTCATGGACAAGGACGGGCAGAAGAAGCGCCCGATCATGATCCACCGCGCGCTGTTCGGCTCGATCGAGCGGTTCTTCGCGATCCTGCTCGAGCACTACGCCGGCGACTTCCCGGTGTGGCTGTCGCCGCTGCAGGTCGTGGGCATCCCCGTCGCCGAGGAGTACGCCGACTATCTGGGCGACGTCATCCGCACGCTGCGCGATTCCGGCGTCCGCGCCG
Organism: Microbacterium sp. W4I20; assembly: GCF_030816505.1. NCBI lineage: Bacteria > Bacillati > Actinomycetota > Actinomycetes > Micrococcales > Microbacteriaceae > Microbacterium > Microbacterium sp. W4I20. The sequence continues at coordinate 416,964 of NZ_JAUSYB010000001.1, forward strand.
AACTCGACACGTCGGATGACCGGATGCAGAAGAAGATCCGCAACCATACGACCGGCAAGGTGCCGCTGCTGCTGATCGCGGGGGAGCAGGACCGCGCCGCCGGCACCGTCTCGTTCCGCTACCGCGACGGCACCCAGGAGAACGGCGTCCCGATCGCGGACGCGGTCGCCCGCATCCGCACCGCCATCGATTCGCATGTGCTCGTGCAGACCGCCGCGGACCTCGTGTGACGACCGCAGAGGACGGCGGGCTCCTCGCGGGCGTTCCCGACGAGTTCCAGCGGCTGTGGACCCCGCACCGGATGGCCTACATCCAGGCGGGCCCGGAGCCGCTGCGCGAGGAATGCCCGTTCTGCGAGGCTCCGAAGCATCCGGACGCGGAGCGGTTGATCGTCGCGCGCGGTCAGACGGCGTACGTGCTGCTGAACCTGTTCCCGTACAACTCCGGTCACCTGCTCGTGTGTCCGTATCGCCACATCGGCACCTACGACCAGGCGACGCCCGAGGAGGTCGCCGAGATCGGCGCCCTCACGCAGACCGCGATGCGGGTGCTGCGCGAGGTGTCGCGGTGCGACGGGTTCAACATCGGCATGAATCAGGGCGCTGTGGCAGGGGCGGGGGTCGACGGGCACCTGCACCAGCACGTGGTGCCGCGCTGGACGTCGGACGCGAACTTCTTCCCGATCATCGCGAAGACCAAGGCGCTGCCGCAGCTTCTCGGCGAGGTGCGCGAAGCCGTCGCGAACGCCTGGCCGCACTAGGGCCAGGCAGCGGGCTCAGCGCACCTGGCGTGCGGTGAACTGCATCCGCGGGTGCGCATAGAACTCCTGCGCCTCGACGAGCTGCAGCTCGCGGTCACCGGAGTCGAGGGTGGCCTTCAGCAGGTCGTAGACGCTGGACGCCGTGCGCTCGAGGGCGGTCTGCGCGCTGCCGGTCTCGACGTAGTGCGCGGTGAAGAGTGCGGCAGTGACGTCACCGGAGCCGTTGGCCTTCATCGGCAGGTGCGGGGTCTGCACGATCCAGGCCCCGTCGTCGTCGACGGCGAGCATCTCGATGGTGCCCTCCTCGCGGTCCGGCCGTTCGACGCTCGTGACGAGCACCGTGCGGGGTCCCATCGCCCGGGCGAGGTCGACCGAGGCGAGCGTCGACTCGAGGGTGTCGGGCTCGGTCTCGGTGAGGAAGCCCAGTTCGAACTGGTTCGGCGTGATGATGTCGGCCACCGGGACCACACGCTCGCGCAGCAGGATCGGGATGGCCGGAGCGACGAAGCATCCGGACTTCGCGTTGCCCATCACGGGGTCGCACGCGTACACGGCCTTCGGGTTCGCCTGCTTGACGCGCGCGACGGCGTCGATGATCACGTCGCCGATGCCCTCACCGCCCTGGTAGCCGCTGAGAACCGCGTCGACCTGGCCGAACACGCCGCGCTCCTCGATGCCGGTGATGACCTCGCGGACGTCGGCGGGATCGATGAGCGGGCCTCGCCAGGCGCCGTACCCGGTGTGGTTGGAGAAGTTCACGGTGTACACCGGCAGCACTTCGACGCCGATGCGCTGCAGCGGGAACACCGCGGCGGAGTTGCCGACGTGACCGTAGGCGACGGCCGACTGGATGGAGAGGATCTTCATTCTCCGGTCCTTTCATTCGAGGCGGACGAGAGCCCGCGGCGGGTGATCATCGTGTGATACCTCATGCGACGGCCGAGACGAGATCGGCGACGAGCGTTGCGGCGTCCTCATCGCTGAGGTCGTGCACGGTGAGGCGGAGATGATGAGACGGCTCGGCGCGGTCGTCGAGCGCGAACTCATCGCCGGTGCGGGCGAGCCAGCCCCGCCGCATCAGACGCTCGGCGACGACCCGGGCGGGGCGAGGCAGCTCCACCCAGAGACTCAGGCCATCGGATGCCGGTGCTTCGATGCCGTGATCGCGCAGACGCGCGGCGAACGCGGCGTTGCGTTCGGCGTAGTGCGCGGCCGCGGCCGCGACGTCGGCGGTGACGGATTCGTCGGTGAGCTGCGTGAGGGCAAGACGCTGCAGCAGGTGGCTCACCCACGTCGTGCCGGGGCTGAGACGCATCGCGAGCCGGTCGGCCGTCTCGTTGTCGGTGGCCGCGATCGCCAGGCACATGTCGGGCCCGAGGAACTTCGACACCGAACGCACCAGAGCGAACCGCCGGTGATCGGGGCCGATGAGCGACTCGTACGGGCGCTGCGAGAGCATCGAGAAGTGGTCGTCCTCGATGATCAGCACGTACGGATGGTCGGCGAGAACCGCGCGGAGTTCGGCGGCCCGCTCGGCGGTGAGACTCGCCCCGGTCGGGTTCTGCGCGCGCGGCGTGCAGATCACGGCCCGGATGCCGGCGTCGAGCGCCGCCCGCAGACCGTCCACTGTCATGCCCTGGTCGTCCACCGGGACCGCGACGGCGCGGTACCCGCCCAGGCGCACGGTGTGGATGCTGGCGAGGAAGCACGGGTCCTCGAGAGCGACAGCGTCGTCGCGCGTGAGTGCCTGGGCGAGAAGTCGCTCCACGGCATCGACGGAACCGCTCGTGATCGTGATGCGGAAGTCGGCGTCGAGGTCGGCGGCCACCCAGGCCCGAGCCCACGCGTCGAGGTCGCGATCGATGACCGGCTCGCCATAGAGGACGGGCCTGCTCGCGATGTTCATCAGTGCAGGGGAGGGGTCGGGGATGCGACGGGGATCGGGATTGCCGGTGCCGACGTCGCGCAGCACGGTGTCGGCCGCGTAGCCCTCCTGGGCGACCGCCTCGAAGCCGGCGACCACGGTGCCAGCCCGGCCGCGCGAGATCACGAGTCCGGCCTGTGCGAGCTGGCGATAGGCGGCGACCGCGGTGTTGCGGTTCACACCAAGGGTGGCGGCGAGCTCGCGCACCGGAGGGAGCGGGCTTCCGGGTCGGAGGACGCCGCGATCACGGAGGGCGCGCACACTGTCGGCGATGTCCGCCGCGGTGGTTCCGGTGATGTCGTCGATCATGTGTCCTCGCCTCGATTCTAGGTCGTTTCGGACAGTGCTATGTTTGGCCTAGATCAAACCAGACTTTGTGCACCCGACAGGAGATCGCCATGACCGACCAGACCACGACCGGATCCTCGCGCGTCAAGCGCGGCCTCGCCGAGATGCTCAAGGGCGGCGTCATCATGGACGTCGTCACCGCCGAGCAGGCAAAGATCGCCGAGGATGCCGGCGCCGTCGCCGTCATGGCCCTCGAGCGCGTGCCGGCCGACATCCGTGCGCAGGGCGGCGTCTCGCGGATGAGCGACCCCGACATGATCGACAGCATCATCGACACGGTCTCGATCCCGGTCATGGCCAAGGCTCGTATCGGGCACTTCGTCGAAGCTCAGATCCTCCAGGAGCTCGGTGTCGACTACATCGACGAGTCCGAGGTGCTGTCACCGGCCGACTACGTGAATCACATCGACAAGTTCGGCTTCACTGTCCCCTTCGTCTGCGGCGCCACGAACCTCGGTGAGGCGCTGCGCCGCATCAACGAGGGCGCGGCGATGATCCGCTCCAAGGGCGAGGCCGGCACCGGTGACGTGTCCGAGGCGATGAAGCACATCCGCAAGATCCGCGGCGAGATCGCTGCATTGACGGCCCTCCCGAAGGACGAGCTGTTCGTCGCGGCCAAGGAGTTGCAAGCGCCGTACGAACTCGTCGCCGAGATCGCCGAGACCGGCAAGCTTCCCGTGGTGCTGTTCGTCGCCGGGGGCGTCGCCACACCGGCGGATGCCGCCATGATGATGCAGCTCGGCGCCGACGGCGTGTTCGTCGGATCCGGCATCTTCAAGTCGGGCAACCCGGTCGAGCGCGCGAAGGCGATCGTCAAGGCGACCACGTTCTTCGATGACCCGAAGGTCGTCGCCGAGGCCTCACGCGGACTGGGCGAGGCGATGGTCGGCATCAACGTCTCCGACCTGCCCGCACCGCACCGCCTCGCCGAGCGTGGCTGGTAGTCCGAGGGTCGGCGTCCTCGCGCTGCAGGGCGATGTGCGCGAGCACGCCGCCCTGCTGGAGGAGCTGGGAGCGGAGGTCACGCTCGTCCGACGCCCGGAAGAACTCGCAGCCGTCGACGGCCTCGTGATCCCCGGCGGGGAGTCCAGCGTCATCGACAAGCTGTCGCGCATCTTCGGGATGCAGGAGCCGATCCGGGCTGCGATCGCCGGCGGGATGCCGATGCTCGGCACCTGCGCCGGACTCATCATGCTCGCCGACACGGTGGTGGATGCGATCGACGGCCAGGAGTCGTTCGGCGGCCTCGACGCGGTGGTGCGCCGCAACGCCTTCGGTCGACAGGTCGAGTCCTTCGAGGCGGAGATCCTCGTGCCCGAGCTCGGCGTTGAGCCGGTGCGAGCGGCGTTCATCCGCGGTCCGGTCGTCGAGTCTGTCGGCCCGGGCGCCGAGGTTCTCGCGGCGCTCCCCGACGGACGCGTCGTCGCCGTCGAACAGGGCGGCCTCCTGGGCTTGAGTTTTCACCCCGAGATCACGGGAGAGAAGCGTTTTCATCGACGCTTCCTCGATCGGGTGCGGACGTTCGCGAACGCGGGCTCCTAGAGCGACACCAACCGGCGGACCGCCTCGACCGTGCGTCGGATGTCGTCGGGAGTCGTCACCCAGGAGGACATCGAGCATCGGAGTGCTGCGCGTCCGCGCCACTCGGCACCGGTCACCGCCGCCGTGCCGTCGGTCAGTATCGCCGCACCGAGAGCGCGGGTGGCGGCATCCGATCCCGCAGAGAACATGACCTGCGTGTAGTCGACGTCGTTCAGGATCTCGATCTGCTCGATGGAGGCGAGCCCGCGTGCCATCGCGACGGCGTTCTCGTGCAGCCGGTCGATGAGCGCCGCGACGCCCGACCGTCCCAGGCTCCGCATCGCTGCCCACGCGGGAACGCCGCGGGCGCGTCGCGACAGCTCCGGGGTGACATCCCACGGATCCAGCCCCGAATAGATCAGATAGTCCCCTCCGGTGCGGAATGCCGCGATCGAATCGGCGGGATCCCGCACGATCGCCATCCCGCAGTCGTACGGCACGTTGAGCGTCTTGTGCGCGTCCGTGGCCCAGGAGTCCGCCTGCTCCATGCCGACGGTCAGCGAGCTCAGAGAAGCGGATGCCGCGGCCCACAACCCGAACGCCCCGTCGACGTGCACCCATGCGTCGTGCCGCTTCGCGATCGGGATGAGCGCGGCGAAGTCGTCGAAAGCCCCCGTGTGCACCTCTCCGGCCTGGAGACACACGATCACCGGTCCATCTCCGTTGGCGAGCAGACTCTCCAGAGCATCCGGGCGCATCCGGCCCTGGTCGTCGGCGTCGACCACCAGGAGTTCGGCCCGTCCGATCCCGAGGAACCGCGCGGCCCGGTCGATCGACCCGTGCCGATCCGCGCCGACGACGAAGCGGAGCGCAGGAGCCTCGCGCACCCCGTGCTCGGCGACATCCCACCCGGCCCGGCCGAGCACGGCCACCCGCGCCGTCGAGAGACACGTGAAGTTCGCGAGCTGCCCGCCCGTGACGAAGCCCACGCTGGCGGACGCGGGCAGGCCGAACAGGTCGAGCATCCACTGGCCTGCCACCCGCTCCATCGCGACGGTCGCGGGCGTGAGGGTGGACGAGCCGGAGTTCTGATCCCAGGCCGAGACGAGCCAGTCCGCGGCCAGCGCGGCGGGGTGCGTCGCACCGATGACGAAGCCGAAGAACCTGCCGCCAGGAATCGCGACGAGCCCGGGGTCTGCGTGCGCGGCGATCTCCTCGATGACCGCGACGGGGTCTATCCCGTCCTCGGACAGCGGGCCGCCGAACACGGCGAGCATGTGGTCGAGGGATGCTCGCGGCCAGACAGGTCGTTCATCGACGGAGTCCAGGAACGCGAGCGCCGCGTGGTGCGCGGCCTCGAGCGCGCGCGCTCGATCATCAGGGGGAGTGACGTCCATGGGTCAGGCCTACACCCGCGAGCCATCCCGCGCCAGACGGATATCAGGGGAGGCGTCGGTGGGAGAGCAGCCACTCGTACAACTCGGGGTTCTCGTACGACTCGGTCCAGGAATCATGGCCGATGCCCGCATATCGCGTGAACCGCACGTCAGCGCCGAGTGACCGGAGCTCGGTCGCGATCTGCTCCGTGGCGGAGATCGGCACGACATCGTCGGCGTCGCCGTGGAACGCCCAGACAGGCAGGCGATGGATCGGCGCAGCGCTCTGCAACCACAGCCCTCCGCAGATCGGCGCGATCGCGGTGAACCGATCGGGATACCGCACCGCCAGGCTCCAGGTTCCGTACCCGCCCATGCTGAGCCCGGTCACCGAAACGCGTTCCGGGTCCACGCGGTGCGCGGCGACGACCTCGTCGAGCAGCCCGGACAGCGTCGAGAGCTCGGCAACCCATTGGCTCGACGCGGCGCACTGGGGCGTCACGAGGATGAAGGGGAACTCGTGGCCGGCATCCGCCAACTTCGGCGGGCCATGCACCGCAGCCAGGTCGAGGTCGGAACCCCGTTCGCCTGCACCGTGCAGGAACAGCACGAGCGGCCAGCGTCTGCCCGGGTCGACGTCGTAGTCGTCCGGCAGGTGGATCAGGTACCGCAGGGCATCGGCCGGTGTCGACTCGTCGTCGTGCACCTCGGACGAGCGGACGGCCGGGGTCACGTGTCGGGATCTGCGCATAACTCCATCCTGCGCCACTCCCGCAGTTCGTTAGGATAGACGACGCCCTCGGTGCGAGCTCCGGGGCGGATACGACGAGCGGAGACTTATGTCCGGGCACTCCAAGTGGGCGACCACGAAGCACAAGAAGGCCATCATCGACTCCCGTCGGGCGAAGTCGTGGGCCAAGCTCATCAAGAACATCGAGGTCGCGGCCAAGCTCGGCGGCGCCGACCTGGCGGGCAACCCGACCCTGTTCGACGCGGTGCAGAAGGCGAAGAAGACCTCTGTGCCGAAGGACAACATCGACCGCGCGGTCAAGCGCGGTGCCGGCATCGGCGGCGAAGCCGTCGAGTACCTGTCGATCATGTACGAGGGCTACGGGCCCAACGGCGTCGCCCTCATGATCGAGTGTCTGACCGACAACAAGAACCGCGCCGCCGCCGAGGTGCGCACGGCGCTGACCCGCAACGGCGGGACTCTCGCCGACCCCGGAAGCGTCGCCTACAACTTCAGCCGCAAGGGGGTCATCGTCGTCGGCTCCGAGGGGACCAGCGAGGACGACGTCATGATGGCGGCGCTCGAGGCGGGTGCCGAGGAGATCGAGCCGCACGCCGAGGGGTTCGAGGTCATCACCGACGCCAGCGACCTGGTCGCCGTGCGCAGCGCGCTGCAGGAGGCGGGGATCGACTACGAGTCCGCCGACGTCGAGTTCGTCCCGAACCTCAAGGTCGAGATCGACGCCGACACCGCGCGCAAGATCTTCCGTCTCATCGACGCCCTCGAGGACAGCGAGGACGTGCAGAACGTCTTCACCAACTTCGATCTGTCGGCTGATGTGCAGGCCGAGCTCGAGAACGACGAGGGCTGAGGCGAGCCTCACGCGTGACGTCGGATCGGCGGCTTAGCCTGGGGGAGTGACCTCCTCCCTGCGCGTGCTCGGCATCGACCCCGGCCTGACCCGGTGCGGTGTCGGCGTCGTCGACGTCGATCGATCCCGCCGGGGCACGCTGGTGCACGTGGGAGTCATCCGCTCGGCACCCGACGCGGAGATCGGCGATCGTCTGGCGATCGTCGCAGCCGGCATCCGGGAAGTGATCGCGGAGTTCCGACCGGATGCGGTCGCCGTCGAGCGCGTCTTCGCACAGCAGAACACGCACACGGTGATGGGCACGGCCCAGGCGAGCGGAGTGGCGTTGCTGATGGCTGCGGAGGCGGGGCTTCCCGCAGCGACGCACACCCCGAGCGAGGTCAAGGCCGCGGTCACTGGGTACGGCTCCGCGGACAAGCGGCAGGTGCAGGCGATGATCGCGCGCATCCTGCGCCTCGACGCGCCGCCCCAGCCGGCGGATGCGGCGGACGCTCTCGCGATCGCGCTGTGTCATGCCTGGCGACGCGGGGGAGCAGTCGCGACGAAGGGCGCGCTGACCCCGGCGCAACGCGCCTGGGCGGATGCCGAGCGTGTCGCTCGAACATATCTACGAGCCGCACCGTAGGCTGAGCGGATGATCTCCTCCCTGCACGGTGTCGTCCTGCACGCCACGTCCGATCAGGTCATCATCGACGTGGGCGGCGTCGGGTTCTCCGTCGCCGTGCCGAGCGACGTCGCGCACACTGCGACGGTGGGGGAACGCCTGCTCCTACACACCAGCCTGATCGTCCGCGAGGATGCACTGTCGCTGTACGGCTTCGCGGATCGCGGTGAGCTGGAGATCTTCGGCCTGCTGATCAGCGTCACCGGAGTGGGTCCCAAGTCGGCGCTCGGCGTGCTCTCGCATCTCACGGTCGATCAGATCGCCGAGGCGGTGACCGGCGAGGACGATGGTCCGTTCCGGCGAGTGTCGGGCATCGGCCCGAAGACCGCCAAGCTCATCGTGCTGCAGCTCGCCGGCAAGGTGCACCCGGTGTCGGCTGTCGCGAAGTCCGCAGCGGGATCGGGCAACGACGTCGTCTCGCAGGTCGCCGCCGCACTCGTCGGGCTCGGCTGGTCGGAGAAGGTCGCGACCGAGGCCGCGACGCAGACCGCCGCCGACGCGACCGACGCCGAGAAGGGCTCGGTCGCTTCGCTCCTGCGCCGCACGCTCGCGATGCTGGGACCGGCACAGGGGAGCCAGACGCGTGTCTGACGCCCGCGATGCGGCAGAGCCCGCCGACGAGACCGAGCTCGCGATCGAGGGCGCGCTGCGCCCCACCAGCCTCGGCGAGTTCGTCGGGCAGCAGAAGGTGCGCGGCCAGCTGCAGCTGCTGCTCGACGCGGCGCGCATCCAGAGCCGACCGGCCGACCACATCCTTTTGGCAGGGCCTCCGGGACTCGGCAAGACCACGCTGGCGATGATCGTCGCGCACGAGAGCGAGCGGCCCCTGCGGCTGTCGAGCGGTCCGGCGATCCAGCACGCCGGCGATCTCGCGGCGCTGCTCTCCAGCCTGGTGCCCGGCGAGGTCCTGTTCATCGACGAGATCCACCGCATGGCGCGCTCCGCGGAGGAGATGCTCTACCTCGCGATGGAGGACTACCGCATCGACATCATGGTCGGCAAGGGCGCCGGCGCCACCAGCATCCCGCTCGAGCTCGCGCCGTTCACGCTGGTCGGCGCGACGACGAGGTCGGGTCTGCTGCCGAATCCGCTGCGCGACCGCTTCGGCTTCACCGGCCATCTCGAGTTCTACGAGGAGCACGAGCTGGAGCAGGTCATCTCCCGATCCGCTCTGGTGCTCGGGGTCGACCTTCCGCACGACTCGCTCGCCGAGATCGCCCGACGCTCGCGCGGCACGCCCCGCATCGCGAACCGGCTCCTGAGACGCGTGCGCGACTACGCCCTCGTGCACGGCGGTGGGCGGACGGCGACCATCGAGGGCGTACGTGCGGCCCTCGAGCTCTACGACGTCGACGCGATCGGCCTGGATCGTCTCGACCGGGCCGTGCTGGAGGCGCTCGTCCGACGGTTCCGCGGCGGGCCGGTGGGGCTCAGCACTCTCGCCGTCGCGGTCGGCGAGGAGGGCGAGACCGTCGAGAGCGTGGTGGAGCCGTATCTGGTCCGCATCGGCTTCCTCGGGCGCACTCCGCGCGGCCGGATCGCGATGCCGGAGGCGTACGCGCATCTCGGCGTGCCGCACCCGGACGGGACGCTTCGCCTTGATGACCTATAATCGCTGAAGACTTCCCGGATATCTCTGTGCGCCCAAAGGCTGGTGCGTGCACCTGCGAAAGGCGCTTCCCCCATGCCCATGGAATTCCTCCTCTTCGGTCTTCTCGCCGTCCTCCTGATCTTCATGATCTTCAACACGCGCAAGCGCACGAAGCAGATGAAGGCCGAGCAGGAGGAGAAGGCGACCAAGACCGTCCCCGGCGTCAAGGTGCTCCTGCAGGGCGGCATCTTCGGCACGATCGTGGCCTACGACCCTGAGGACCTGGACTCCCCGGCGCTCGTCGAGATCGCCCCCGGAACCATCATCGAGGTCCACAGCCAGGCCATCCTGCGCATCGTCGAGCCCAAGGACGTCGTCGTCGAGGACGAGGTCGACCCGCTCGACGCTCCGGTCGCCGACGAGTCCGCCGCTCCGGCCATCGAGACCACCGAAGAGACGCGTCTGCGCCTCGAGCGGGACGCAGACGACAAGTAAGACCGCGGCCTGCTCCGCTCCTCGCTCTTCCGGCATCCCAGAAAGCTGAACACACGTGGCTTCATCCTCTCCGGTCCGTCACGCCTGGCGGGTCCTTCTCGGCCTGCTCCTCGTGACGGGCGTGCTCTTCGGCATCAACTCGCTGGGCGTGTACGTCTTCAAGGTCGGGGAGGGGAAGCCGGCGAGCTCGTGGTCCCCTGAGCTCGCTCTCGACCTACAGGGCGGCACGCAGATCGTCCTGAGCGCCGAGACGGAGGACGGCGCCGCGCCCACCTCGGAGCAGCTCGACCAGGCCGCCGCCATCATCCGGCAGCGCGTCGACGCCTCGGGTGTGGCCGAGGCCGACATCACCACCGAGGGTGGACAGAACATCGTCGTCCAGATCCCCGGTGTCGCGGATCAGCAGACCCGCGATCGCATCCAGTCCAGCGCGCAGCTCGAGTTCCGGCCGGTCCTGTTCACGACGGCCGCCAGCACGGAGTTCGTCGGCGACGACGGCAACTCCACCCCCTTCCCCTCGCCGGACCCGTCGCTGAACGCGACGCCGACGGCCGAGCCGACCGACGCCAGCGATCCGTCCTGGGTGACCGACAAGCTCTTCGCCGAGTTCCAGGCCTACGACTGCGCCGACCCGGCGAACGACCCGTCGCGCGAGCCGCAGGACCAGCCGGTCATCGCGTGCGACGAGACGGGCGCCGCCAAGTTCCTGCTCGGTCCGACCGAGCTCACCGGTACCGCGATCTCCGACGCGACGGCCGGTCGCGACCCGAAGTCGGGCGCCTGGCTCGTGCAGCTCACCATGAACGGTGAGGGCGGCGACGCCTTCGGCAAGGTCAGCACGCGCCTGAACCAGAACCGCATCGACGGACTGTCGCCGCGCGACCAGTTCGCGTTCGTGCTCGACGGCCGCGTGGTCAGCGCACCGCGGATGAACGGCGTCATTCTCGACGGCCGCCCCAGCATCTCGGGCAGCTTCACGCAGGAGAGCGCGACCACTCTCGCCGACCAGCTCAAGTTCGGGGCGCTCCCGCTCAGCTTCGTCGTGCAGAGCTCCGACACCGTCTCCGCGACCCTCGGGACGCAGCAGCTCCAGATCGGTCTGATCGCAGGACTCATCGGTCTCGCGCTCGTGGCAATCTACTCGCTCATCGTCTACCGCGCCCTGGGCTCGGTGATCATCGCGTCGATCGCGGTCATGGCGGTGCTGACGTATGTCATCATCTGCATCCTGGCGTGGCGCCTCGGCTTCCGCCTCTCGCTCGCCGGTGTCGCGGGTCTGATCGTGTCGATCGGCTTCACGGCCGACTCGTTCATCGTCTACTTCGAGCGAATACGAGATGAGCTCCGCGACGGCAAGTCCATCACCTCCGCTGTGGAAGACGGCTGGGGCCGCGCGAAGCGCACGATCTACATCTCGAAGTCGATCAACATCCTGGCGGCCGTGGTGCTGTACATCCTCGCCGATGCGACGGTGAAGGGCTTCGCGTTCACGCTGGGGCTCACGACCCTGATCGACGTGTTCATCTTCGTGATCTTCACGCACCCCGTGATGCAGCTGCTCGCCCGGACGAAGTTCTTCGGCGGCGGTCACAAGCTCTCGGGGCTCGATCCGGAGGCGCTCGGCGCCGTGTACCGGAGCCGGTCGCAGTTCCGCGAGGTCGCCAGCACGAGCACCGGCCGCGGAGCGAAGAACGCCCGCGCCCGCGGTGAGGCCGACCGTCGGCAGACGATCGCCGAACGCAAACGCGCGGAAGCTCTCGCAGGAGAGAGACCGGGTAAATCCGACAGTTCTACCAGTGGATCCAGGGAGGGAGACGCCTGATGCCCTCCATGAATGAGTTCGGCAACAACCTCTACTCGGGCAAGACGTCCTTCCCGTTCGTCGGCAGGCGTCGCCTGTGGTTCATCATCGCGATCGCGCTCGTCGTCGGTTCCGCGCTGGTGCCGTTCATCCGGCCGATCCAGTTCTCGATCGAGTTCACCGGCGGCTCGCAGTTCACCGTCCAGGCCCCCGACAGTGTCGATCAGGACACGGCCAAGGACGCCGTGCAGTCCGTCGTCGCGGGTGCTGCGACCAAGGTCGTCGTCGTCAACAAGGTCGACATCCGGGTGCAGACCGACCAGATGAGCTCGGAGCAGACCCAGCAGGTCTCCGATGCCCTGGCCGACGCCTACAAGGTCGACGCCGAGGCGGTCACGTCGTCGTTCATCGGACCGGCCTGGGGTGAGAACGTCACCAAGCAGTCGCTCTGGGGTCTGGCGATCTTCCTCGCCCTGACCTTCCTGATCCTGGCCATCTACTTCCGCACCTGGAAGATGTCGGCCGCGGCGATCATCGGTCTGCTCGACGTGCTCGTCATCACGGTCGGCGTCTACGCGCTGGCCGGGTTCGAGATCTCGCCGGCCGCCGTGATCGGCTTCCTGACGATCCTCGCCTACTCGCTGTATGACACCACCGTCGTGTTCGACAAGATCCGCGAGAACACGACCGAAGACGGTGAGAAGTCTGCCCGGCTGTTCGGCGAATCGGTCAACCTGGCCGTGAACCAGACGCTGGTGCGCTCGATCAACACCTCGGTCGTCGCGGCGCTCCCGGTGGGTGCGGTCCTCTTCATCGGATCGTTCTGGCTCGGCGCCGAATCGCTCACCGACATCTCGCTGTCGATCTTCGTCGGCATCCTCGTCGCGACGTATTCGACGCTGTTCGTCGCAGCCCCGCTGTACTCGCTCTTCCGTGAGAACGAGCCCCAGCTGAAGGAGCGCGACGCCCGTATCCGCGAAGCCCGCAGCAAGGCGGCCGTCGACGCCTGATCGTTCCCTCACCGCGGGAGCTCGTCCCGCACAGTACGCGTAGGATGAGAAGGTTCGAGAGGTGAGTGGATGGCGGAGCCGCAGACGACGTCGCAGGGATCCAGTCTGCGACGACTGGTGCCCCGCATCTTCTCCCGCGCGTCCCGGATCAACGACCTCGACAACCTGATCCGCACGGTCCGCGCCAACCATCCGCGCGGCGACTTCCCGGTGATCGAGCGGGCCTACGCGGTCGCGAAGGAAAAGCACGAGGGTCAGAAGCGACAGAGCGGCGAGCCGTACATCACGCACCCGCTCGCGGTCGCGCAGATCCTCGCCGAACTCGGTCTCGGACCCCGCGCGATCGCCGCGGCGCTCCTGCACGACACGGTCGAGGACACCGGATACGCGCTGACCGACCTGACGGCGGAGTTCGGCGACGAGGTCGCGATGCTCGTCGACGGCGTCACCAAGCTCGACAAGGTCAAGTACGGCGAGAGCGCGCAGGCCGAGACCGTCCGCAAGATGATCGTCGCGATGTCGAAGGACATCCGGGTGCTGCTCATCAAGCTCGCCGACCGGCTGCACAACGCGCGCACCTGGGGTTTCGTCCCGCCGGAGAAGGCGGCGAAGAAGGCCAAGGAGACGCTGGAGATCTACGCTCCGCTGGCGAACCGCCTCGGAATCCAGGCGATCAAGTCGGAGCTGGAAGACCTCTCGTTCGCGGTGCTCCACCCGAAGATCTACAACGAGATCCACAGCCTCATCACCCAGCGCACGCCGCAGCGCGAGAAGTACCTCGCCCAGGTCGTCGAGGAGATCGACGAGGACCTCCGCGATCTGCGCATTCGCGGGAAGGTCGTCGGTCGCCCGAAGCAGCTCTACTCGGTGTACCAGAAGATGGTGGTGCGCGGCCGCGAGTTCGACGACATCTACGACCTGATCGGCATCCGCGTGCTGGTGGCGTCGGTGCGCGACTGCTACGCCGTGCTGGGTGCGATCCACGCCCGCTGGACGCCGCTGCCCGGCCGGTTCAAGGACTACATCGCCACCCCCAAGTTCAACCTGTACCAGTCGCTGCACACCACCGTGATCGGTCCGGCGGGTCGCACGGTCGAGATCCAGATCCGCACGCACGAGATGCACCACCAGGCGGAGTACGGTGTCGCCGCGCACTGGATGTACAAGGAGCGGATGAACGGCGGCGGCAAGACCGAGGTCCGCGCCTCCGACACCGACATGGCCTGGCTCGCGCACATCTCCGACTGGCAGGCGGAGACGGCCGACCCCGGCGAGTTCCTCGACTCCCTGCGGTTCGAGATCGGTGCGAAGGAGGTCTACGTCTTCACGCCGAAGGGCCGCGTCATAGGCCTCCCGGCCGGGGCGACGCCGGTCGACTTCGCCTACGCCGTGCACACCGAGATCGGGCACCGCACGATGGGCGCCAAGGTCAACGGACGCCTCGTGCCGCTGGAGTCCGAGATCAAGAGCGGCGACGTGGTCGAGGTGTTCACCTCGAAGAACCCGGATGCCGGCCCGAGCCAGGACTGGCTCGGGTTCGTGGCCAGCACGCGTGCCCGGAACAAGATCCGCGGATGGTTCACGAAGGAGCGTCGCGAAGAGGCGATCGAGCAGGGCAAGGAGGCCATCGCGCGAGCGATGCGTCGCCAGAACCTGCCGCTGCAGAAGCTGATGAGCCAGGACTCGTTCGCCGAGGTCGCGCACCAGCTGCACTACGAGGACGTCTCGGCCCTGTACGCCGCCGTGGGCGAGGGACACGTTTCGACGCAGTCGGTGCTCGAGAAGGTCACGGCGCTCGTCGCCGCGAGCGACCCGGCGACCGGAACCATCGAGCTGCCGGGCAGCGTGCCCACCCGCGAACCCCGCACCGGTGATTCGGGCGTGCTCGTGCGCGGTGCCGCCGACATCCTGGTCAAGCTCGCCAAGTGCTGCACCCCCGTACCCGGTGACCCGATCGTCGGCTTCGTGACCCGCGGCAGCGGCGTGTCCGTGCACCGCGCGGACTGCGTCAACGTGAAGGCGCTCAGCGCCGAGCAGGACCGCTTCGTCGACGTCTCCTGGGCGCCGACGACCAAGAGCGTGTTCCGGGTGCAGATCCAGGTCGAGGCACTCGACCGCTCCGGTCTGCTCTCCGACGTGACGCGGGTGCTCAGCGAGCACCACGTCAACATCCTGTCGGCGACCGTCACGACCAACGACGAGCGGCTGGCGCTCAGCCGCTTCGTCTTCGAGATGGGCGACGCCGTCCACCTCGATCGCGTGCTGAACGCGGTGCGGCGCATCGACGCGGTCTACGACGTCTACCGCGTCACCTCGTCCTGACGGCTAGCCGTTCCAGCGCCGCAGTGCCGACGCGGCTCCCCGGCACGCGTCGCATGCCGCCGAGCCGGGTGGCCGCCTCCGACGGGAGCTGCGGATCGAGGTCGGCGAGCAGGTTCATCCACGGCAGCATTCGAGGATCGCGGTGCAGGCCCGTGGCGAGATCGAGCATCGTGCGGACCGGGGTCGACACGGGGATGCCGCCGATCAGCTGCAGATCCGATGCGGCGAGCAGGGTGTCGTGGAAGACGAGGCGGGCGCTGGTGTGGGGGCGGAGCCGGCGGTCGACCGCTCGTTTCACGTGATGCACGGCTGGGGGAGCATCACCGGCGCCGTGAATCCAGGCGGCCGTCGGACCGGAGGCCGCCGTCCCCGGGCGGACGAGGGCGGCCAGTGCACTCGCACGGACGTCCGGCCCCTCGACCAGATCGGCGGGGACGTAGGCATCGCCCACCTCGACGACGTGCCCGTCGATGCGGGCGGCGCTCAGCTCCGCGATGCTGAACCGCGCGCCGGGCAGATACAGGAACGCGGGGTGCATCACGCCAGTGTGGCGCAGTGCACCCCGCGTTCGAGGTGTTGAGAGCGAGCTGTGGAGAACCCGGTCAGCTGCCGAGGGCGTTCAGCCAGGTACGACGTGCCTCGAGGGCCTCGGTCGCTTCCTTGGCCGCCTTCTTGTCGCCGGCCTTCTCCGCGGCGGCGAGCTCGGACTCGAGCTTCTCGATGGCCTCGAGCAGCTGCGAGCTCATGTCGTTCGCGCGAGCCTTCGTCTCGGGGTTGTTCTTCTTCCAGTCGACTTCCTCGCGGGCCTTGAGCGCCTGCTCGATCACGCGCAGGCGATCGTCAAGGGCGCGCTCCTTCTCGCGCGGGAATACCCGTCCGAGCTCGTCCCACTGCTGCTGGATGCGCGTGAGCAGAGCGCGAGCACGCTTGATGTTCGACTCGTCCGCGACGGCCTTCGCCTCTTCGAGAAGGGCTTCGCGCGCCTCGATCTTCGGTGCGGACTCGGCCTCCTCCGCGGCGGACTGCTCGGCGCGGGCGGCGTACAGAGCGTCGCCGGCGGCCTTGAACTTCGCCCACAGCGCGTCGTCGGCCTTGCGGCCTGCACGGCCGGCGGCCTTCCACTCGTCGAGCAGGGTGCGGTAGGCGGGGATGCCGTCGGTACCGCGCGGGGCGAGAGCTTCGGCGCGCTCGACCAGGCGGGACTTCGCGTCACGAGCGGACTTGTGCACGTCATCGAGCTCGGAGTAGAAGGCGCGGCGCTGCTTGTCGACGATCGCGCGGGCGTCGCGGAACCGCTTCCAGAGCTGCTGGGAGATGCCCTTCGACAGGCGAGGACCGTTCTGCTGCTGGGCCTGCCAGGTGTCGAACAGCTCGCCGAGCTCAGCCGTAACCTGCTTCCACTGGACCTTGCTGAGATCGCGGGCGGCGATGGCCTCGGCGCGCTCGACGAGTGCGGTGCGCTCGGCGATCGCCTTGTCGACGAGCTCCTTGGCCTGCTGCGCCTCCTGCTCGGTCGCCTCCGACAGTGAGGCGGTGAGGGTGTTCAGACGGTCGCGGAGCCCGGCGAGATCACCGACGGCGGCGGCATCCGTCGCCTCGGCGATGAGGTGGGCGGCCTGCTTGGCGAGGTCACTCGCCGAGGCGCCGCCGGCCTGCTGACGCTGCTCGAGGGCGTGCACCTTGAAGGCGATGTCGTCGAACTTGCGCACGAAGTAGGCGAGGGCCTCGTCGGGGGTTCCGTCGGGGTACTGGCCGACGACGCGCCAGGCATCGCCCTCGCGAACCTCGACGGTGCCGTCCTCCGACACTCGACCCCACTCCGCGGAGGAGTCGGAGGATGCCGGCGCCGGGGTCACCGGCGCCACGGCGGCCGGATTCGGCACCTTTCGGGGCAGGGGCTTGGCGGGGGGTGCGGGAACGGGCGGAGTCGGCTTCGACGGCTCGGTGGCAGACACGTGATTCTCCTTGCGCGGTCGGGCCGCGGGAGGCGGAAAGGACGAGGCTCAGCCTAGTACGCCGCGGCACTCGTGATGAGGCCGCCGAGTTCTCACATCGCCGTTACCGTTCTGTGAGCAGATCGTTCGACGGACGAAACACAGTCCTGCACATCCGGGAAACACCGCGCTCCTATCGTCGCCAGCACGACAGTCCCCCGGTCGACAGGAGCCCCATGTACGACACCTCATCCACGCCGCACGAGATCCTGGTCGTCGGAGCGGGGATGGTGGCGCATCGGTTCGTGGAGAGTCTGCTCAGTCGCGCGGATGCCGAGGTACGCGTGACTGTGATCGGCGACGAGGGCCGCGGTCCCTACGACCGCGTCGGACTGACGAGCTTCTTCGCCGGCGCGTCGCCCGACGACCTGGAACTCGACCGCACGGTGTTCGCCGATGCGCGCGTGCGACTGATCTCCGACGACCGGGTGCTGCGCATCGACCGTGCCGGGCGTGCGGTGCGGACCCGTTCACGGCGCACCTACGGCTACGACACCCTCGTGCTCGCGACGGGTTCGTTTGCGGCGAGGGTCGCCGTCGATGGCGCGGATCTACCCGGATGCTTCGTGTACCGCACGCTCGATGACGTCGCGGCGCTGCGGGAGTTCGTGTCTGCGCGCTCGGCGGCGCTCGGACGTCCGCTGCGCGGCGCGGTGATCGGCGGCGGGCTGCTGGGCCTCGAAGCGGCGGGGGCGCTGCAGGGGATGGAGGTCGACACCACTGTCGTGCAGTACTCGGACAGGCTGATGTCGGCGCAGCTCGATCAGGCCGGAGGCGGGATGCTGAAGCGCCTGCTCGAGGCGCGCGGCATCACCGTGCGCACGCAGGCCCGGACCACCCGGCTCGACCCGGACGAGTCGGGAGCGGTGACCGCCCTCGAGTTCCAGGACGGCTCCTTCCAGCGTGCCGATGTCGTGGTGTTCACCGTCGGCGTGCGCCCGCGCGACGAGCTCGCGCGCAATGCGGATCTGGACGTGCACCCGCGCGGCGGCGTGCTCATCGACGAACGGTGCTCCACGTCAGACCCGGACATCCTCGCGATCGGCGAGGTCGCGAACTTCGACGACCGCTGTGTCGGGCTGGTCGCACCCGGCTATGCCATGGCCGAGGTCGCGGCGACCCGTCTGCTCGGGGGTGAAGCGAGCTTCCCGGGCTACGACGAGTCCGCCAAGCTGAAGCTGTCCGGCGTCGACGTCGCGAGCTTCGGCGACGCTCTGGCCCGCACGCCCGATGCGCTCGACGTGGTCTATGCCGACCCGGTCGCGGGTGTCTACAAGAAGCTCGTGCTCTCCGACGACGCGCAGACGCTGCTCGGCGGCATCCTGATCGGCGACGCGAGCGCGTACGGCGCGCTCCGGCCGATGGTGGGTGCAAGGCTCGGCGCCGATCCTGCCGCGTATCTGCTTCCGGAGGGCGGTGTCGAGGCGCCCGGGGGAGAGCTGCCTGATGCGGCCGTCGTGTGCTCGTGCTCGAACGTGTCGGCCGGTCGGATCCGTCAGGCCGTGCACGACGAGGGCTGCCGGGACGCCGCCGCCGTCAAGGGCTGCACGAAGGCCGGCGCGACCTGCGGCTCCTGTGTGCTGATGGTCAAGAAGGTCGTCGGTCAGGAGCTCACGAAGCTCGGCCAGACCGTGTCGAACGCGCTGTGCGAGCACTTCGACATGTCGCGCAGGCAGCTCTTCGACGCCGTGCGCGTCGCGGAGCTGTCGACTTTCAGCTCGATCGTCGAGCGCTTCGGACGCGGACGCGGCTGCGACATCTGCAAGCCGGCGATCGCCAGCATCCTGTCGAGCCTGGTGGGCGCGCACGTCCTCGACGGTGAGAACGCCGCGCTGCAGGACACCAACGACCACGTGATGGCGAACATGCAGAAGGACGGCACCTATTCGGTGGTGCCGCGGATGCCGGGCGGCGAGGTGACGCCGGACGGACTACTGGCCATCGGGCAGATCGCGAAGGACTTCGCGCTGTACACGAAGATCACCGGCGGGCAGCGGATCGACATGTTCGGCGCCCGGCTCGAGCAGCTGCCGCTGATCTGGGAGCGACTCGTCGACGCCGGCTTCGAGTCGGGCCATGCCTATGGCAAGTCCCTGCGGACCGTGAAGTCGTGCGTGGGCTCGACCTGGTGCCGCTTCGGCGTGCTCGACGCGGTGGGCATGGCGGTGCAGCTCGAGCTGCGCTACCGGGGGCTGCGGGCCCCGCACAAGCTGAAACTCGGCGTCTCGGGGTGTGCCCGCGAGTGCGCGGAGGCCCGCGGGAAGGATGTCGGCGTGATCGCGACGGAGACGGGCTGGAACATGTACGTCGGCGGCAACGGCGGCTTCACCCCGCGGCATGCGCAGCTCTTCGCGTCGAATCTGGACGACGAGGGGCTGATCCGGGCGATCGACCGCTTCTTCATGTATTACATCCGCACGGCCGACCGTCTGCAGCGCACGGCTCCCTGGTGCGAGGAGATCGAGGGCGGCCTCGACGGGTTGCGCGGGGTGATCTTCGACGACACCCTCGGCATCTGCGATGACCTTGACGCCGCCATGGCGCAGCACGTGGAACGGTACGAGGACGAGTGGGCCGCGACCCTGCGGGATCCGCAGAAGCTCGAGCGTTTCCGGTCCTTCGTCAACGCGGCGGACACTCCGGATCCCTCGCTCGCGTACGTCGCCGAGCGGGGACAGATCCGACCGGCCACCCCCGAGGAGCGGCGCTCCGGCGGAGTGCTCATCGCCGGCACGGCGCTGGAGGTGCGGCGATGAGCGGGGCGGTCGCGGAGACGACGCTGGTGCGCGTGTGCGCGGTCACCGACCTCGAGGTCGAGCGCGGTCGGGCCGCGCTCCTCGATGGCGGGCAGGCGGCGCTCTTCCTGCTCGCGGACGGACACGTGCATGCGGTGTCGAACCTCGACCCCTACAGCGGCGCGAACGTCATCTCCCGCGGCATCGTCGGGACCAGGGGCGACTCGCCGACCGTCGCTTCGCCCCTGCACAAGCAGGTCTTCGACCTGCGGACCGGTATCTGCCTGGAGACGCAGGGCAAGCCGGATGCCGCGCTGCGGGTGTGGCCGGTGCACGTGATCGACGGCGACGTCCTCCTCGACGTCGCCGAACCCGCGTCATCACCGGCCGCACTCTCGACGGAGGCGGGCGCATGAGGGCGCTGCTCCGGCGACTGCGCGCTCCGGGCACCACGTTCCGTTCGTCGGCGACGCGGGTCGGACGGGTCGACCTGATCGGAGGCGGTCCGGGGCCCGCGGACCTGATGACCCTGCGCGCTCATCGCCTGCTGGCCGAGGCCGACGTCGTCGTGGCCGATCGGCTCGGACCGGCCGATGAGGTCCGGGCTCAACTGCGGTCCGGCGTGCTGGTGATCGACGTCGGCAAGCGCCCTGGCCATCACCCTGTTCCGCAGGCGCAGATCAATGCGCTGCTCGTCGATCATGCGCGCGCGGGGAAGCGGGTCGTGCGTCTGAAGGGCGGTGATCCGTTCGTCCTGGGGCGCGGCGGCGAAGAAGTGCTCGCCTGCGAGGCTGCGGGCGTGCCGGTCAGCGTGACGCCGGGCGTCAGCTCCGCGATCTCCGTGCCGCAGGCGGCCGGGATCCCCGTGACGCACCGGGGCGTCGCCTCGGCGCTCCACGTCGTGAACGGCCAGGGTCCCTTCACCGACAGCGCTCTCTCCTCCTTGGCCGATGCGTCCGTCACGACGGTCGTGCTGATGGGGGTCGCCGCGCTGCCGCGGCTCGTCGGCTCCGCTCTGCGGCACGGTGTGCCTGCCGACCGCCCGGTGGCGATCGTGGAGAACGGGCACACGCCGCAGCAGCGGACGATCCGCAGCACCCTCGGTGCGGTACTGGCGGACGCGACAGAGGCGGCCGTGGTCAATCCGGCCGTGATCGTGATCGGCGACGTCGCACGGGCCGGGCTCCTGCTCCCGTCGCCCTCGTCCTTCGCGGAGAGCACTGCGTGAGTTCCCCGACCGTTCTCGAATCCGCTCTCGCCGGCTGCACGATCATCGTGGCAGCCGATCGTCGTTCGCTCGACCTCGCCACCGCACTCGAGAGACGCGGCGCACAGGTGCAGCGCGCACCCGCATTGAGCATCGTCGCCAATGCGGATGACGCGGAGCTGATGCGTCGTACGGAGGAACTGATCGCCTCGCCGCCCGACATCGTCGTCGTGACCACGGGCGTCGGGTTCCGCGGCTGGATGGACGCGGCGCACGAGCACGGGCTCGACGAGGGCATCGCCGATGCTCTGCGAGGAGCCCACTTCGTCGCGCGAGGTCCGAAGGCTCACGGGGCCATCCAGCAGGCCGGGTTCACGGCCGACTGGGTGGCCGAGTCGGAGACGTCGACGGAGGTCGGCGAGTACCTCTTGGCCTCCGGCATCGCGGGAAAACGCATCGTCGTGCAGCATCACGGAGCGGGATCGGACGGACTCGACGAGCTCCTCGCCGGCGCTGGCGCCGACGTGCTGAGCGTGACGGTGTACCGCTGGGGTCCACCGTCGGATCCCGAGGTCGTGCGTCGTTCCGCCCTGCACGCCGGTTCCGGTGAGGCCGATGCGGTGCTGTTCACCTCCGCTCCGGGCGCAGCATCCTGGCTCGCCGTCGCCGAGCAGGCCGAGGCGCTCGACGACATCCGCCGCCGCGCGGTCACGGGCAGGCTGCTGCTCGCCGCCGTCGGGCCGATCACGGCCGGGCCGCTCCTGGCGGCGGACCTGCCGACGACGATCGCGGACCGGGGTCGCCTGGGTTCGCTCGCCCGGTGTGTGATCGCGCATTTCGGCGGCGGCCGCGCGCCGTCACTGCTGACGGATGCCGGCATCGTCGAAGTCCGCAGCGGTGGTGTGCTCATCGACAGCCGCTTCGTCCCGCTGTCGCGCACCTCCGCCGGACTCATCGAGGCGCTGTTCGTCGCGGGCGGACGGGTGCTGTCCCGCGCCGAGATCGGCCGTCTGCTGCCGGGCGGCGAACGCAACGGTCACGCGGTCGAGGTGGCAGTGGCGAGGCTCCGCGAAGCGCTCTGCGGTGTGGACCTCGTCCAGACCGTCGTGAAGCGCGGTTACCGCCTCGCGGTCACCGAGTACTGACGCGGAAATGCCCGGCGAGCGAACTCGCCGGGCATCCGCTTTCTTCCGGTGGGGTCAGCCGACGTTCACCGGCTCGGCCGCACGGTCGGCGAGGACGACGGATGCCGGAGCCTGCGCTGCGGCCGCCGGGGCGGTCTTGGTGCGCGGCACGCGGACCTTGCGCGTCGCCGTCTTGCCGTAGGTGATGTACAGCGGCAGGGCGACGAACAGGAGGCCACCGACGAGGTTGCCGACGACGGTCGGGATCTCGTTCCAGATCAGGTAGTCCATGATCGTGAAGTCGGCGCCGAGGAGGAGGCCGGACGGGAACAGGAACATGTTCACGATCGAGTGCTCGAAGCCCATGTAGAAGAACAGCATGATGGGCAGCCACATCGCGACGATCTTGCCGACGACGTTGTCCGAGATCATCGCGAGGACGACGCCCGTGGAGACCATCCAGTTGCAGAGGACGCCGCGGATGAACAGGGTGAGCATCCCGCCCACGCCGTGCTCGGCGTACCCGACGGTGCGACCGTGACCGATCTCGCCGATGGCGTGCCCGACGGCGCTGGGCTCGGTGCTGAACCCGTAGGTGAAGTAGATCGCCATCAGGACCGCGACAAGGAACGCGCCGCCGAAGTTGCCGAGGAACACCAGGCCCCAGTTGCGGAACATGCCGCCGAGGGTGGCCCCGGGACGTCGGTCCAGCACGGCGAGCGGCGCCAGCGTGAAGACGCCGGTGAGCAGGTCGTAGCCGAGCAGGTAGAGGATGACGAAGCCGACCGGGAAGAGGATCGCGCCGAGGAGCGGCTGCCCGGTGTTGGTGGAGACGGTCACCGCGAAGGCCGCGGCGATCGTGAGCAGGGCTGCCCCCATGAAGGAGCGGATCAGAGTGTCGCGGGTGGACATCTGGATCTTGTAGGCACCGGCATCGACCATGCGGGTGACGAGTTCGGCGGGCTTGACGTAGGACACGGGCGACCTCCAGGTGGGGGACTCGGGGAGCATGATGCTCGCTGTGCCCAGAGTCGTCCACGGGAGTTTCGGTCAGTCGTGCGCGGCGTTACAGCTGTGGTGCGAAGCGCTCACATCGCGACCGCACGCGTGTGAGGGGAGCGATCACTCGGCCGGGGTGTCCGATGGGATCGGCGCCGGAGTGGTCCCCGGTGTCGTGCCGGGGGTGGGCGCAGGCGTCTCCGCGGGCGGCGTCGTCGGCTCGACCGTCGGGGTCGGCGTGGGCGTCGGTTCCGGGGCGGTGACCTGGGCGTGCACGACCTGGCTGCCGATCGCCGCGATGACGATGAGGGCTCCGACGATCGCCGCGACCGCGTTGTCCCGCACCCGCCGCCGGATCTGACTCTGGTGCCAGATCGTCCGTGCGGTGTGCAGACGAGTGCGCTCGGCCTGAGCGCGCTCCTGCCGTGTGCTCCTGGAACCGCGTGCGGCCATGCCCTGGGTCTCCCGTTCCGTGCTGCTGCGCTCATCTGCGCTCGATGTCGCCTGAGAGCCTACCGGGGTGGACGGGGTGCGCTGAGCGTTGCGTCAGTGTCGTGGCCCCGCCAGTAGCCTGGAGGGATGACGTCTCCTGCCGCGCTGCTCTCCGGGCAGACGCCCCTCGCCGTGCGCATGCGCCCGGTGTCTCTCGACGAGGTCGCTGGTCAACGTCATCTGCTGCGCGCCGGATCTCCGATCGTGGCGCTGGCCGATCCGGATGCGACCTCGCCCGGCGCCGTGTCCATCATCCTGTGGGGTCCGCCGGGCACCGGCAAGACCACCCTCGCGCAGGCGATCGCGCGGTCGTCCGGCCGGCGCTTCGTCGAACTGTCGGCCATCACGGCCGGTGTCAAAGACGTGCGCGAGGTGATGCAGGAGGCCATCACCCAGCGCGACCTCTACGGGCAGACGACGATCCTGTTCCTCGATGAGATCCACCGCTTCACCAAGGCGCAGCAGGACGCCCTGCTCCCCGGAGTCGAGAACGGCTGGGTGATCCTGATCGCCGCGACGACCGAGAACCCATCGTTCTCGGTGATCTCGCCGCTGCTGTCCCGGTCCCTGCTGCTGACGCTGCAGCCGCTCACCGACGATGACATCGGGCTCCTCATCGATCGTGCGGTCGACGACGCGCGAGGACTCAACGGCACGGTGACACTGAGCGCGGAGGCCCGGTCGGCGCTGATCCGTCTCGCATCCGGTGATGCCCGGCGCGCCCTCACCGGACTCGAGGCCGGCGCGGCCGTCGCACTCTCGCATGCGTCGGGCGGGAGCGCGAAGGCCAAGGGCAAGAAGAAGACCGACGACGCCGCCCCTGTGCCCGAGGTGTCAGCCGACGACGTCGCGCAGGCCGTCGACAAGGCGCTGCTGCGCTACGACCGCCAGGGTGACGAGCACTACGACGTGATCAGCGCGTTCATCAAGTCGATCAGAGGATCCGACCCGGATGCTGCCCTGCATTACTTGGCGCGCATGATCGAGGCGGGGGAGGACCCCCGTTTCATCGCGCGACGCCTGGTGATCTCGGCATCCGAAGACGTCGGCCTCGCCGACCCTCAGGGACTCGTGATCGCGGTGGCCGCCGCCGACGCCGTGGCCTTCATCGGCATGCCCGAGGGACGGATCCCGCTGGCGGAGGCGACCGTGTACCTCGCCACCACCGCCAAGTCGAACGCCGCCTATGTCGGGATCGATGCCGCGATCGCCGACATCCGGGGCGGGGGGTTCGGCCGTGTGCCCCTGCATCTCCGCGACGCGCACTATCCGGGGGCCAAGCGTCTCGGCCACGGAAAGGGGTATGTCTACTCGCACGACAGCGAGTACGGCGTCGTGCCGCAGCAGTATCTTCCCGACGAGCTCGACGGCAGGCGCTACTACGAGCCGAAGGCGCTCGGTGCCGAGCGCGACATCGCCGCCCGCCTCGAGCGGATCCGCCGAATTCTCGGAGATCGTTGAGCGGTACCGCGATCTGTTAGACTTGATCGGCTCGAAACCGTGTTTTCGGGCATCTCCTCGTTCACACCCCACCTTGCTGGCGCCCCGGCGTGCGCTCCCAGGCAGAACGCGGACGATACGTCCGTGAGTCGTGAAAGACGCGACCACGTCATCGGAAGGACAGCTTCGTGACCACGAAGTCCCAGGACCGCCGCAAGGTGCGCCTCAGCCGCGCACTCGGCATCCCGCTCACCCCGAAGGCCGCCCGCTACCTCGAGAAGCGTCCCTACGCTCCGGGTGAGCACGGCCGCACCAAGCGCAAGGCAGACAGCGACTACGCCGTCCGTCTGCGTGAGAAGCAGCGTCTTCGCGAGCAGTAC
Organism: Microbacterium sp. W4I20; assembly: GCF_030816505.1. Taxonomy (NCBI): domain Bacteria; kingdom Bacillati; phylum Actinomycetota; class Actinomycetes; order Micrococcales; family Microbacteriaceae; genus Microbacterium; species Microbacterium sp. W4I20. The sequence continues at coordinate 442,748 of NZ_JAUSYB010000001.1, forward strand.
GGCATCCGCGAGAAGCAGATGCGAAACACCTTCAACGAGGCTCGTCGTCAGGACGGCCTGACCGGTGAGAACCTGGTCGAGCTGCTCGAGATGCGTCTCGACGCGCTCGTCGTGCGTTCGGGCTTCGCCCGCACCACCGCGCAGGCTCGCCAGCTCGTCGTGCACCGTCACATCCTCGTCGACGGCCAGCTCGTCGACCGCCCGTCGTTCCGCGTGAAGCCGGGTCAGCTCATCCACGTCAAGGCCAAGAGCGAGGGCACCGAGCCCTTCCAGGTCGCAGCAGCCGGCGGTCACGCCGAGGTCCTGCCTCCCGTTCCCGGCTACCTCGAGGTCGAGCTCGACAAGCTCCAGGCTCGTCTGCTCCGTCGTCCGAAGCGCGCCGAGGTCCCCGTGACCTGCGAAGTGCAGCTCGTCGTCGAGTACTACGCGGCTCGCTGAGTCTCGCGCATCACGCGCAATCACGCAGGAGGCGTCGGGGCAACCCGACGCCTCCTGTCGTTTGCGCATACGATGGTGAAACCGCGCCTTCGCGGATCACGGGCAAGGATGATGACATGAAGAACATGCGGTGGTTCCTGATCGGTCTGATCGGCGGCTTCGTCGCGGCTCATTTCATGAACAAGGACCCGCGCGGTCACGACATCCTCGCCGAGGTCGACGCCAGGATCAACGGATTCACGGCGGCCCTGGGCGACGCCTACCGCGAGCAGGAGGCACGGCTCACGGAGCCGGGCGACAACTGATCCCTCGCCGCGCCTCGGCGCTGCATCTTCACGCAAGGACACCCGGCACTCTATGAAAACTGCGGAGATCGCGCAGCGTTACCTCGACTTCTTCGAGAAGAACGACCATGTCATCGTCCCGTCGGCCTCTCTGGTCAGCGACGATCCCTCCCTGCTCTTCACGGTCGCCGGCATGGTGCCGATGATCCCGTACCTCACGGGCGTCGTCCCCGCGCCGCATCCGCGCATCGCCGACGTGCAGAAGTGCATCCGCACCAACGACATCGAAGAGGTCGGCCGGACCGCCCGTCACGGCACGTTCTTCCAGATGCTCGGCAACTGGTCGTTCGGCGACTACTTCAAGGAAGGCGCGATCCGCTACGCCTGGGAGCTGCTCACGAGCTCCGAGTCCGACGGCGGTCTCGGCTTCGACGAGAAGGACCTCTGGGTCACCGTCTACGAGACCGACGACGAGGCCGAGGCGATCTGGCGCGACATCATCGGGCTGAAGCCGGAGCGCATCCAGCGCCTCGGGCGGGCAGACAACTACTGGAACACCGGTCAGCCGGGACCCGGCGGGCCCGACTCCGAGATCTTCTTCGACCGCGGACCGGCCTACGGCAAGGACGGCGGCCCCGCCGTCGACGACTCGCGGTTCCTGGAGATCTGGAACCTCGTGTTCATGCAGGACTTCATCGAGAACATCCGCGGCAAGACCGAGTTCGACATCGTCGGCGAGCTGCCGATGAAGAACATCGACACCGGCATGGGTCTCGAGCGCGTCGCTTTCCTCAAGCAGGGCGTCGAGAACATGTACGAGAGCGACCAGGTGCGGCCGGTTCTCGATCGCGCCATCGAGCTCTCGGGACGCACGTACGGGGCGGTGCACGAGGACGACGTCCGCTTCCGTGTCGTCGCGGATCATGTGCGGTCGTCACTCATGCTGCTCTCCGACGGGGTCCGGCCGTCCAATGAAGGACGCGGCTACATCCTCCGACGCCTGATGCGTCGCACGGTGCGCTCCATGCGCCTGCTCGGCGTCGACGAGCCCGTCTTCCCTGAACTCTTCGCCACCTCGCGTGACGCGATGAAGTCGGCGTACCCCGAGCTGGAGCGGGACTGGTCGACGCTGTCCGCATCGGCCTTCGCCGAAGAGGAGACCTTCCGCCGCACCCTGGCATCGGGGTCGACCATCCTCGACCTCGCGCTCGATCAGACCAAGCAGGGCGGCGGGAAGACCCTCAGCGGACCCGAGGCGTTCCTGCTGCACGACACCTACGGGTTCCCGATCGACCTCACCCTCGAGGTCGCAGAGGAGGCCGGTCTCGACGTGGACCGCACGGCCTTCGACACCCTGATGCAGGAGCAGCGCCAGCGCGCCAAGGCCGACGCCCGCAACCGCAAGCGTCAGCTCGCCGACGTCTCGGTGTATCGCGACCTGCGTTCGCTCGGCGAGACGGGCTTCGACGGCTACACCGCGCTCGAGGTGGAGTCCCGGATCCTCGGCATCCTCGTCGACGGCGCCGTCGTGCGCAGCGCCTCCGAGGGGCAGATCGCCGAGGTCGTGCTCGCCGAGACGACCCTGTACGCCGAGTCCGGCGGACAGGTCGCCGACAAGGGGACCATCGTCGGGCCCGGGTTCGAACTCGAGGTGCTCGACGTGCAGCGTCCGGTGCCCGGGCTCATCAGCCACACGGTCGAGGTCACCCGCGGCAGCGTGGCGGTCGACGACGCGGCCACGACCGTGGTCGACGCAGCGAACCGCCGGGCCGCGCGTCAGGCCCACTCGGCGACGCACCTCGTGCACGCCGCGCTGCGCGACACGCTCGGCTCCACGGCGACCCAGGCCGGTTCATTGAACCGCGCCGGGTACATGCGGTTCGACTTCTCGTGGGCGCAGGCACTTTCCGGAGAGACCCGTTCCGAGATCGAGGAGATCACCAACCGCGCCGTGCAGGACGCCCTCGAGGTGACCACGCGCATCATCTCGCTCGACGAGGCCAAGGAGGCCGGTGCGATGGCGCTCTTCGGCGAGAAGTACGGCGACGTGGTGCGCATGGTCGACATCGGCGGTCCGTGGTCGCGTGAGCTCTGCGCCGGGACGCATGTGTCGTCGAGCGCCGAGATCGGGCTGGTCAGCGTGGTCGCGGAGTCGTCTGTCGGTGCCTCCAACCGCCGCATCGAGGCGCTGGTCGGCGCGGACGCGTTCCGGGAGCTCGCTGCGGAGCGTGCACTCGTGTCGCAACTGACGAGCTCCCTGAAGACCCCGCGCGAGCAGCTCCCCGAGCGCATCGCCGACCTCGCGGCGAGCCTGAAGGCCGCCGAGAAGCGCATCGCGCAGTTCGAGGCCAAGGAGCGCGCCGGTCAGGTGCCCGCGATCGCCGATGCCGCCCAGCGGGTCGGCTCGTTCCTGGTCGCTGCTCAGTCGCTCGGCGACGTCGCCTCTGCCGACGACGTGCGCGACATCGTCATCGGTGTGCGCGACCGGCTCGGCTCGGATGCCGCCGTCGTGGCGCTCGGCGCCGTCGTCAACGGTCGTCCGGTCGTCGTCGTCGCGACGAATGATGCCGCCCGTACGGCCGGCGCGAAGGCGGGTGCGCTCGCGAAGCGGGCCGCCGGTGTGCTCGGCGGTGGTGGCGGCGGACGTGACGACGTCGCCCAGGGCGGTGGGGCGGATGCTGCGGCGCTGCCTGCCGCGCTGGAGGCCATCTCTCAGGAGCTGCACGTCGCGTGAGCGGCTTCCGCCGTGGGGTGCGCATCGGCATCGATGTGGGCCGGGCCAGGGTCGGGGTCGCGCGATGCGACCCCGACGGCATGCTGGCCGTGCCCGTCGAGACGGTTCCGCGAGGAGACACGTCGGTAGACCGGATCATGGCGATCGCGGGAGACTACGACGTGCTCGAGTACGTGGTGGGGCTTCCCGTGAACATGCAGGGTGCGGACACCGCTTCGACCACCGACGCGCGGGATTTCGCTGCCGCCCTGCAGCAGCGGAGCGGAGTGCCGGTGCGACTCGTCGACGAGCGTCTGAGCACCGTCACCGCGAATGCGGCCTTGCGGTCCTCTGGGAGAACACAGAAGAAGTCTCGTAGCATTGTGGATCAGATCGCCGCCGTCGTCCTTCTGCAGCAGGCGATCGACACGGAGAAGAGCACCGGGAACCCGGCCGGTGCCACGATTCCGCCCGACGAGGAGCCCGTCTGAACATGTCTGATCGCGAGAGTGCCCCTCAGCACGATCCGGACGCCCGGTTGGGCGACCTGTTCGAGAACCTGCCCGACCCCACGCATCAGATCCCGACCGTGGACGACAGCGCCCCTGCGCCGGGTTCGCGTCGCGCCGCTCGTGAGGCGGCCGGCTCGACAAGTGCGCAGCAGCCGGTGTCCGCTGATCCGTCGGGCTCTCCGGCCGTGAAGCCGGATGCCTCGAGTGACGTGCACGCTCTGTTCGGCGCCGACGAGTTGGGCGCGGGGGGTGACTCTGCTCAGAGCGCAGCAAGGCCGACGGAATCCCGTTCCGAGGTGCCGATCGCGGCAGCGGCAGGATCCGCAGGAGCGGGGTCCGCAGCATCCGGCCCCGCAGCATCTGGTGCCGCAGCTTCGGGACCGGTCACCCCGGATCCGGCGCCGCCGCTCGGCGGGGGTCTCGACGATCTCTTCGCGCCGCACGACGATCACGTCGACTCCGGCCGCCCCAAGAAGAAGCGTCGCAAGGGCTGCCTGGTCGCCCTGATCATCGTGCTCGTCATCTTCGGCGGCATCGCCGCGGCCGGTGTGTGGGGCCTGAACACCTACGGCGACAAGATCAACGAGGTCATGGGCTGGGGGGAGTCGAAGGACTTCGAACCCGGCGAGGCCACGGGCGAGGCCACGGTCACTATCCGCTCCGGTGACACCGGCCAGCCCGTGTCGGTTGCGCTCTTCGAAGCCGGCGTGACAAAGACCGAGGACGTGTTCTACGACTACCTCGTCGCGGAGAGCCCTGACGCCGTCTTCTACCCCGGCGTCTACCAGCTGCAGAAGAAGATGACGGCAGAGGCCGCCCTCGCTGCGCTCCAGAACGAGGACAACCGACTCGCGAACGCGGTCTCGATCCCGGAGGGCGCCACGCTGGAGTACTTCCTCCCGACCGTCGCCGAGACGATGGGATTGCCGATGGAGGACTTCACCGCGGCCATCGCCGATCCATCGGCGTACGGCGTCGAGGCAGACAGTCTCGAGGGGTGGCTGTTCCCCGCCGTGTACGAATTCGACCCCGACGTGACGGCCGCGCAGGTCGTGCAGCGCATGGTGGATCGCACTCGGGAGTCGCTCACCAAGGCCGGGGTACCCGCCGGAGATGAGCAGCGGGTGCTCACGATCGCCTCGATCATCCAGCGAGAGGGGCGCACAGACGACTTCCCGAAGGTGTCGAGGGTGATCGAAAACCGTCTCGCGCCGGGCAACAGCGAGACCAACGGGCTTCTGCAGATGGATTCGACGGCACAGTACGGCGTCGGCGAACTCCACGCGGGCGCCGCGGGGTCCTCTGAGAAGGCGCTCACCGACCCGAACCCCTGGAACACCTACATCCATCCGGGGCTGCCGAAGGGGCCGATCGCGACGGCGACGGACGCCGCGATCGACGCGGCCATGCATCCCGCGGATGGGCCCTGGTTCTACTTCGTCACGGTGAATCTGAACAGCGGCGAAACGGTCTTCTCTGCGACCTACGCGGAACAGCAGGAGGCGGAGAAGAAGCTGCACGCATGGTGCAAGGACAACCCCGACGCCGGCTGCTACGCCGGGTAGTCGGCACGTCGAAGGAAGCGGCACGCATGAACGGCGATCACCTCGCGGTCTGGGGAGACCCCATCTCCCATTCGAAGTCTCCGGCGCTGCACGCGGCGGCTTACCGCGTGCTCGGGCTCGACTGGGAGTACGGCCGGCAGCAGGTGGCCGAGAAGGAGTTCCTCGGCGCGCTCGGTGAGCTTGATGGCAGGTGGCGTGGGCTGTCGCTGACCATGCCGCTCAAGGAAGCGGCGTTCCGAGCTGCCGCCTCGCGTGATGCGCACGCGGAGCTCACCGGTGCCGTGAACACCCTGCTGCTCGGTGACCATCTGGCCGGGTACAACACCGACGTCGGCGGCATCATCGACGCTCTGGCGGAAGCGGGCGTCCAGGGCGTGCGCAGTGTGCGCATCCTGGGTGCCGGGGCCACGGCGGCATCCGCCCTCGTCGCCGTGGCCGACATCGGCGCGACCGTGGTCGATGTGCGCGCCCGTCGTCCAGAGCGCTCGGCGGGACTCGTCGACCTCGGGAATCGGATCGGCGTCGCGGTCGAGGCGCATGCGCTCGACGCGCTCCCGTCGCCGGTCGATCTGACGATCGCGACCCTCCCCAGCGGAACCGCGCTGCCGGCGGAGGTCGTCGCGCCTCTTGCTGCCCAGGGCGGCGCGCTGTTCGACGCCGCCTACGCGCCCTGGCCATCGGCACTCGCACGGGTCTGGGGCGACGCTCCGGTGATCTCCGGACTCGGGATGCTGCTGCACCAGGCCGTGCGTCAGATCAGGATCTTCCGTCACGGCGACCCGACGATCGAGCTCCCCGACGAGGCAGCGGTGGTCGCGGCCATGCGCGCGGCACTCTGACGCAGGAGCCTGATCGGCGCCCTTCGGCGAAACGCGGCACGGCACACCTCCCAACGCATGGGAGACTGGACTAATGCTCCGCGTGCTCACGGCCGGCGAATCGCACGGCCCAGAACTCATCGCCGTCATGGAGGGTCTGCCCTCCGGCGTCCCGGTGTCGTCCGAGGCCATCCAGGCCGACCTCGCCCGCCGCAAGCTGGGCTACGGCCGCGGCTCGCGGATGAAGTTCGAACAGGACGAGCTCACGATCTCCGGCGGCGTCCGCCACGGCAAGACGCTGGGCAGCCCGATCGCTCTGCGCATCGGCAACACCGAGTGGCCGAAGTGGATCGAGGTCATGAACCCCGAGCCCATCGAGCTCACCGACAAGTCCCGCGGTCGCAGCGCGCCTCTGACCCGCCCGCGCCCCGGCCATGCCGACCTCGTCGGCATGCAGAAGTACGACTTCGACGAGGCCCGTCCGATCCTCGAGCGTGCGAGTGCCCGCGAGACCGCGGCCCGTGTCGCTCTCGGCGCGATCGCGAGGTCGTTCCTCGGCGAGCTCGGCATCCGTCTCGTCAGCCACACGCTCTCCATCGGCCCGGTGCGCGTGCCCGAGGGATCGGTACTGCCGACCCCGGATGACGTCGATGCCCTCGATGCCGATCCGCTGCGGTGCTTCGATGCTGCGACCTCCGCGCTGATGGTGGCCGAGGTCGATGATGCCAAGAAGGACGGCGACACGCTGGGCGGCATCGTCGAGGTGCTCGCCTACGGCCTGCCGCCCGGGCTGGGTTCGCACGTGCACTGGGACCGTCGCTTGGACGCCCGGCTCGCTCAGGCCCTGATGAGCATTCAGGCCATCAAGGGTGTGGAGGTCGGCGACGGGTTCGAGACCACGCGTCGGCGCGGATCCGCGGCTCACGACGAGCTCTTCGCCACCGCCGACGGCATCACTCGCGGCTCCGACCGAGCGGGAGGCACGGAGGGCGGCATGTCCACCGGCACCGTGCTCCGCGTACGCGCCGGCATGAAGCCGATCGCCACTGTGCCGCACTCGCTCCGCACGATCGACGTCGCCACCGGCGAGGACGCCACGGCGCACCACCAGCGCTCCGACGTGTGCGCCGTGCCCGCAGCGGGCGTCGTCGCCGAGGCGATGGTCGCGGTCGAGCTCGCGAACGCCGTGCTCGAGAAGTTCGGCGGCGACAGTGTCCGTGAGACGCGACGCAACCTCGACGGCTACCTTGCCGGCATCCCGGCGGAGCTGCGCACGTCGCCCGCATCCGAGGCAGCGCTCATCGCGCATGACGAGCGAGGCTGATCCGCTCACGCTGGTGCTGGTCGGCCCGATGGCGGCCGGCAAGACCAGCATCGGCCGCCGGGTGGCGCGACGGCTGCGTGTGCCGTTCATCGACACCGACAAGCGGATCGTCGCGGAACACGGCCCGATTCCGGCGATCTTCGCGGAGCACGGCGAAGCGCACTTCCGGGTGCTGGAGCGCGCGGCCGTGGCGGCGGCTCTCGACGGCGGGGGCGTGATCTCCCTCGGCGGAGGCGCCGTCACCGACGCCGGGACCCGAGAACTGTTGCGACAGCATCCGGTCGTCTTCCTCACCGTCAGCGCAGATTCGGTCGCCGATCGCATCCGGGGTGGCAACAGGCCCCTGCTGGCGGGGGACGATCCGCTGGAGAACTGGAAGCGCATCTTCGACGAGCGCCGAGCCTGGTACGACGAGGTCGCGGGGAAGACATTCGACACGTCGCGGCGGCCGATGCAGAAGATCGCCGACGAGATCGTGGCATGGAGGAGAGAACAGCGATGAGCACGACGACCATCAGCGTCACCGGGAACGATGCCTACGACATCTCGATCGGACGGGGCATCCTCGACAGGGTGTCGGCCGCGCTCGAGCCGACAGTGCGCAAGATCCTGGTGATCCACCCGCCGACGCTGGCCGCACGCGCCGCAGAACTGCGCGACCGCCTGCTGGGCGACACCGAGAACGGCCCCCGCGAGGTTCTGCTGGCCGAGGTGCCGGACGCCGAGCAGGGCAAGCGCATCGAGGTCGCCGCGTTCTGCTGGCAGGTGATGGGACAGGCCGACTTCACTCGGTCGGATGCCGTGATCGGCTACGGCGGGGGAGCGGTGACCGACCTCGCCGGTTTCGTCGCGGCGACCTGGTTGCGGGGCGTGCAGCTGGTCCAGGTGCCGACGACGGTGCTCGGGCTGGTGGATGCGGCGGTCGGCGGCAAGACCGGCATCAACACCGCCGAGGGGAAGAACCTCGTCGGGGCGTTCTGGGCTCCGCGAGCGGTGATCGGCGATCTCGACGAGCTCAGCAGCCTCAGCCCGAACGAGGCCACCGCCGGGTTCGCCGAGGTCGTGAAGGCGGGATTCATCTGGGCGCCCGAGATCCTCGACATCATCGAGGCCGATCCGGCGCGAGCGGTGGACCCCACCACCGATGAGTTCCGTCGTGCGGTCGAACTCGCCATCGACATGAAGGCGAAGGTCGTCTCCGACGACTTCCGCGAGGCCGGGCTTCGCGAGATCCTCAACTACGGCCACACCCTGGGACACGCGATCGAGCATGCGGAGCGGTACAAGTGGCGCCACGGCGCGGCGGTGTCGATCGGCATGCTGTACGCCGCGGAGCTCTCCCGTCTCGCGGGTCGCCTGTCGGATGCTGCCGCAGAGCGCCACCGCACGGTCCTGGAGTCTCTGGGGCTTCCGACCTCCTACCGGGCCGGTGCGTGGCCGCAGCTGCTCGCCACGATGCAGCGCGACAAGAAGAGCCGTGGCGGAATGCTCCGGTTCATCCTGCTCGACGACATCGCGAAGCCGACCGTGCTGCAGGCGCCCGACGAGTCGTTGATGTTCGCCGCGTACCAGGAGATCGGGGCATGACAGTCGCCGGACGCCGTGTTCGCGCCGACGAGTGGGAGCTCGTGCGGGACCTGCGCCTCGACGCGGTTCGCGACCCGCTGGCGCCGATCGCGTTCCTCCACTCGTACGAGGCGGAGGCGGCTCATCCCGATGAGTTCTGGCAGGACCGCGCCTTCAACGCAGCGAGCGGTGACGCTGCGGCGCAGTTCGTCGCAGAGGTCGACGGCGAGTGGATCGGCACCGTCACTGTGATCCGTTGGGATGCGGGCGACACCGATCATCATGGTCGAGACGTGACCGCGCCACGCGGTGACGTCGTGGGCGTCTTCGTCCGTCCGGAGCACCGCGGCAGCGGGGTCGTGGACGCACTGATCAGCGCCGCCGCGGCCTGGGCGCGAAGCCTCGGTGACGAGTCGCTCACGCTCGATGTGCACGCCGATAACGTTCGCGCCCAGGCGGCCTACCGGCGCGTGGGGTTCGTCGAGACCGGCGCTCGCTTCTCCTCGTCGATCGGACCGGAGCTGGAGATGAGTCGTGCGCTCTTCGAAGCAGATCTCAGGAACGCGGATAAGGTGTCGTCGTGACGATGAACCCCCGGTTGCTGCTCGTCAACGGCCCGAACCTGAACCTCCTCGGCACGCGTGAGCCCGATGTCTACGGCACCGCGACGCTCGCGGACGTCGAGAAGCTCACCGCTGCGGCGGCCGACGCGCTCGGCTATGAGGTGCGCGCGGTGCAGAGCAACCACGAGGGTGTGCTCATCGATGCGATCCATGCCGCGCGGGCGGACTGCGCGGGCATCGTGATCAACCCCGGCGGACTCACGCACACGTCGGTCGCCCTCCGCGATGCCCTGACGGGGGTCGCCCTGCCGTTCGCGGAGGTGCACATCTCGGATGTCTACGCCCGCGAGGAGTTCCGACACCACTCGTACCTGCACGATGTCGCCGCCGTGCGTGTGATCGGCCAGGGGGTCGAGGGGTACGCGGAAGCGGTGCGGGAGCTCATCGCGAAACTCTGAGACCCGGTGTCGGCTGCAGCGCGCTCTCGGTCCCGCCCGCTTCGCTCGGAAGGATGAACGCGGCGGAACCGCGGGGGATCAGAACGGCGGGGGAGCGTCGCTGACGAAGCCGGTCGGCGTGGTGACCTCGACCGTCCGATCTGAACGCGTACGGAACACGGCTCGCGTGCGATGTCGATGCGCATGATCGCGGGGACACAGCGGTCGCAGATTCGCGAGATTCGTCTCGCCGCCCTCCCTCCAGGGACGATCGTGATCGATATCGGCATCCACCGCCAGCCGTGTGCATCCGTCTCGTGAGCACGTGCCGTGTCGAACGGCGATCCACTCGCGTTGCGCCCTCGTCGGACGGTAACAGCGGCGGTCCATGTCGAGGACGACGCCCTGCACCGGATCGGTGATGAGCCGCCGGAAGGTCTTCGCCTCGAGGAAGAGCTGCCGGGCAGTGAGGGGATCGATCGTGTCTCCGCCGACGATCGATGCCTGCTCCACCGGAACGGGCTGACCAGCGCCAGCAGCTGAACCGGCACAGTGACGAAGATCTTCGTCTTGACCGCCGTCGGCGTTCCGGTGCCCTTGAGCCAGTCGATGAAGAGGTCCGTGCGGATCTGGTCGCGGGTGCGCCCTTCGCGCTTGTCCTTCTGCAGGTGCTTAACCGTGGCGGTGAGGCGCCCGAAGATCGCGACGGCCTCGTGAGTCGGCACCAGAGCGCTGATCCAGGACATGCCGTCGCCCGCCGGCGCGTGCACGACCTTCCGATCGGCCATCGCGCGCGTGTGACGCCGGGCCGCGAGGTCGCCGCTGACGGCGTCGATGAGCCTTTTCACGCGCCGTCGGAACGCCGCGGATGGACAGGTCAGCACCCAGCCGGCGGCTGCGCCGTCGACTTTCGCGATGACCTCCGCCGCCGCATCCTGAATCTCCTGGGGAGCATCCGCGGGCGGAACGATGGCATGGAGCAGCGTGACGACTTGGCGGATGCTGGTCATCGAAGCGAAGCCGTCTCGCGCCTGCCGCCAGAGCTCAGGAAGGTGGCGCATCGCCCAGCCCGCCGTTGACTGCAGTTCCCGCACCTGATCCTCCGAGAGACGCAGGCGCAGCGCGATGTCGAGGACTGCCGACCGCTCCGCCATCGCCGGATCGGCATGATGCGTGTAGATCTCCGGGTGACGGCGCGACATTTCCAGCGCGCCGACGATTCGCTCGCATCGCAGCGCCGCCTGTCGATTCGCCTCGTTGTCGGTGCACGACAGGTCATCCAGCAACAGCGCGACAACGGCGCCCGCACCGCGGGACTGGTCGCTCCTGTCGCTGTTCTCGCCCATGACTCGAGTTTAGTAGTTATGTTCGAACTCTGCGACTCTCGCGTCTGTTATATATCGGTGGATCCGCCCGGGACGCCGGACCGCACGACCCACTCCCGGCGACCCCGAATCGCCGCCGAATCCGGACCCGACCCCGCATCCCGTAGAATCGACTGTCGGCCCTGCCTGTACCGCGGGGGAGAGGCCGGACCCACAGACTCAGGAACGGAACTCTCAGCGCATGGCATCTACCGCAGACATCAAGAACGGCGTCGTTCTCAGCATCGACGGACAGCTCTGGAACGTCATCGAGTTCCAGCACGTCAAGCCCGGCAAGGGCGGCGCGTTCGTGCGGACCAAGCTGAAGAACGTCGTCTCCGGCAAGGTCGTCGACCGCACCTACAACGCCGGCGCGAAGATCGAGATCGAGAACGTCGACCGCCGCGACTTCACGTACCTCTACGCCGACGGCGACAGCTTCGTGTTCATGGACACGTCGGACTACGACCAGATCACCGTGAGTGCGGCGACGGTCGGCGAGGCGAAGAACTTCCTGCTCGAGAACCAGCCGGTCACGATCGCGCTCAACAACGGCAACCCGCTGTACATCGACCTCCCGGCATCTGTCATCCTTGAGGTGACGTACACCGAGCCCGGCCTGCAGGGCGACCGCTCGTCCGCCGGCACGAAGCCCGCGACCGTCGAGACCGGCTACGAGATGCAGGTCCCGCTGTTCGTCGAGACCGGTACGAAGATCAAGGTCGACACCCGCACGGGTGACTACCTCGGTCGCGAGAAGTAAGGCGTGAGCGCCCGCACGAAGGCGCGCAAGCGCGCTCTCGACATCCTGTTCTCCGCCGATGTGCGGGGCGATGACGTCGCTGTGGCACTGGCGGCCGAGGCCAAGCGAGCCGCGAGCGAACCAGCCCGCGAGGCCTCTTGGCTCTACGCCCGGGAGATCGTCGACGGCATCATCGATCAGCGCGACGAGATCGACGAGCACATCGCCACGCACAGCCGCGACTGGAAGCTCGAGCGGATGCCTGCCGTCGACCGCGCCCTTCTGCGCATCGGCGTCTGGGAGATCGTCTACAACGATGAGATCCCGACCGCGGTCGCGATCGACGAGGCGGTCGAACTCGCCAAGGAGTTCTCCACCGACGACTCCGGCGCGTTCGTGCACGGAGTCCTCGCCCGGGTGGCCCGCGCCGCCTGACCGGCTCAGCCGCGTCGCTGAGCCCATGTCGGATGTCACGGGAAGGATGCTGGCATGCCCGCTCCGCACGTCGACCTCCGCGATCTGATGCAGATCACGGACGCCGGTGGGTACGCCCGCGGACTCGCCTACTTCCGCGAGGGAAACGTCCTCGACCTGGACTGGGACGAGGAGCAGCAGGAGCTCGAGGGGCACGTCAAGGGCAGCAACGACGCCGAGTATCTCGTCGAGGTCGGTTTCGTCTCCTCGAACGGCAAGAGGCATGTGCGCTCGACCCGATGCTCGTGCCCGGTGCGCTCCGGATGCAAGCACGTGATCGCCGCGCTGCTGGCCTCGAACGTGCATGAGTACTCGCAGCAGGACGGAGCGAGGGTCGCTGTGACGTCCGCGCCGCCGCCCACCCAGCCCGCGCCACCGTCGTGGCGTGCGCTGGTGGCGCCGGCCATCACCGGACAGAAGCGCCCGCTGGCCCTCGGCGTCGAGCTGCGTCACCGCGCGCCCCGGGGCGACAACCACTGGGCCCCTCGCGCGGTGCGCCCCGCCACGCCGCGAGACCTCGCGAAGTCGGCGGGCGAGCTGCTCCTCGCGATCCGTCCCCTGATGCGAAGCCACCAGACGGGCGCGTGGATCCAGGGGCAGGCGAGCTGGGACGTCGTGCGCCGCGACATCTCCCAGTTCGGCCGCGTGCAGAGCCGCTGGTTCGGCGACCTGCTGAGCATCTCGCGCGATTCGCTGCTGTCCGGCAACGCCGGTGATTGGCTCGTCGTCGATCAGATCGAATCGGGCCTGCTGTGGTCGCACCTCCGCTCCGGCGCGGCGCTGGGCATCCCGCTCGTCGCGAGTCAGAAGAACGCGATCGTGCAGCTGGCCGACTCCGCCGAGGTGTCGGCCACGATCACCCGTGATGAAGGTGGGACGCTGACCGTCGGCGCCGACGCGGTGATCGATGGCCGCCCCATCGCCGCCGCGCATGTGCATCCGATCGGACGCTCCGGGGTGTACGCCGCCGAGCTCATCGGCAACCGCATGCGGATCGCCCTCGCCGAGGTGCCGCTCAGCGAGCAGGTGCGCGCCCTGCTCGATGCACCGCACACGATCGTGGTTCCGGCCGAAGAGGAGGAGGCCTTCGTGACGGAGGCCTACCCGCTGCTGGCACGACGCTCTGCGGTGCGGACCGTCGGCGACGTCTCACTGCCAGAGATCCCGGCCCCCGAGCCCGTGCTGAACGTCGCCTTCGAGCGAGGCGACGTCGTCAGCTACTCGTTCGCCTGGTCCTATCGCGGGTTCGGCACCGTGCCGTTCGCGGCGAGCCCCGCGAGCATCCGTGATCCCGAGGCGGAAGCGGCCCGACGCGTCGAGCTCGAGTCCGTGTGGCAGGAGCACACCACGAACAGGTTTCTCCCCTCGGGGTCGTTCCACGACATCGATGCAGCCGCCTTCGTGGCCACGGTGGTCCCCGCCTTCGAGGCCGCCGGGGTCTCCATCGTCACGACGGGCGTCCGGAAGGAGTATCGCGAACTCACCGGCACGCCGGAGGTGAAGGTGACGACCGTCGAGACGACCGACTCCGACTGGTTCGATCTCGGCATCATCGTGACGATCGACGGCCGACACATCCCGTTCGGGCCCCTGTTCACCGCACTCAGCCGGGGCAAGAAGAAGCTGCTGCTCTCCGACGGCGGGTACTTCTCGTTGAACCACCCCGGCCTCGACCGTCTCCGGGAACTCATCGAAGAAGCCGGAGAGCTCGACGAATGGGAGACCGGCCCGCGGATCAGTCGCTACCAGACCGACCTCTGGGAGGAGTTCGAGGATCTCGCCGACGAGGCCCAGCCGGCCGTGAGCTGGAGATCGATGGCCGAGGGTCTGCGAGCGGCCACCGGGGTTCCCGAGACGCTCCTGCCCGCGTCGATCCGCGCCGAACTCCGGCCGTACCAGAAGTCCGGCTTCGACTGGCTCGCCTTCCTGTGGAAGCACCGCCTCGGAGGGATCCTCGCCGACGACATGGGACTCGGCAAGACGCTGCAGCTGCTGACGTTCGTGCAGCACACGAGGGATGCGGGGGAGAAGCGCCCGTTCCTCGTCCTCGCACCGACCTCCGTGCTCAGCACGTGGAAGACGGAGGCGGCGCGCTTCACACCCGAGCTGCGGGTGGCCATCGTCGACACCACGAGCGGAACCCGGCGGGATGCCCTTGCTCGAGCCGCTTCATCCGTCGACATCATCGTGAGTTCCTACACGGTGGCGCGGCTCGACGAGAAGGAGTTCGCGTCGGTCGAGTGGGCGGGTCTGATCCTCGATGAAGCGCAGTTCGTCAAGAATCCGAAGACGAAGCTTCATCGCGCGATCGCGACCTTCCGCGCCGACGTGACCTACGCCGTCACCGGCACGCCGATGGAGAATAGCCTCTCCGACCTGTGGGCGTTGCTGAAGCTGGCGGCACCCGGGCTGTTCCCCTCGGCGCGCAAGTTCCGCGACCGGTTCATCCAGCCGATCGAGAAGGGCAAGGTCCCGGAGAACGAGGAGGGCGGCGAGTACCGTCAGCGCCGCCTGGCGCAGCTGCGCCGTCGCATCCGCCCCCTCATGCTCAGACGCACGAAGGAACTGGTCGCCGCCGACCTCCCGCCGAAGCAGGAGCAGGTGCTCGAGGTCGAGCTGAGTCCCGCACATCGCGCACTTTACGACGTCGTGCTGCAGCGGGAGCGGCAGAAGGTGCTCGGGCTGATCGACGACCTCGACCGCAACCGTTTCATCGTCTTCCGTTCCCTGACCCTGCTGCGGATGCTGAGCCTGGCACCCGGTCTCGTCGACGAGAACGACGCCGACATCGGCTCCGGCAAGCTCGACACACTGATCGATCGGGTCAGCGAGCTGAGGGCCGAGGGGCACCGAGCTCTCGTCTTCAGTCAGTTCACCTCGTTCCTCGACATGGCGGCCGCGCGCCTGGATGCCGCCGGCGTTCCCTACGCGCATCTCGACGGCTCGACGCGGCGCAGACAGGACGTCGTCGATGGATTCCGATCAGGGGACCAGGTCGTGTTCCTGATCAGTCTCAAGGCCGGCGGGTTCGGGCTCACGCTCACGGAGGCCGACTATGTGTTCCTTCTCGACCCCTGGTGGAACCCGGCCGCCGAGGCGCAGGCGATCGACCGCACCCATCGCATCGGCCAGACGAATCAGGTGTTCGTGTATCGGATGATCGCCGCCGGCACCATCGAGGAGAAGGTGCGCGAGTTGCAGCAGCGGAAAGCCCGCCTGTTCACCGCGGTCATGGACGACGAGGAGCTGTTCTCCCGATCGCTCACGGCAGAGGACATTCGCGGTCTGTTCGACGACTAGCGGGGTGCGGGAGGAGTCTGCTCGGGCATCGCGAAGAGGGCGGGATCCGGCATGACCTGGGCCAGCGGAGGACGCGCGTCGCGACGACGACGGTTGCGGCCCACGAGCCAGATCACGCAGGCGATGACTGCGGCGATGAGCACGAGCCAGGGCAGACCCACGCCGATGGCGATCAGCATCGTGCCCCAGAAGGCACCGAACCCGGCCCACCCGACCGCCAGCGCTTCGCCGAAGTTCTGCGGCGCCGTCACGACGGGCACGTACTCCGACACGAGACTGAGCGTGATGGTCGACATCGCGACCTGATCCTCCAGAGCGCGCGACTGGGCTTCCAGGCCTTCGAGCTCGGTCTGGCGCTCCGCGATCGCCGACTCCAGTTCGATCAGATCCGAGGTCTTCGACGCGGTGCCGAGCCAGTCGGTGTAACGGGCGATCGACGCGCGAAGAGTGGTGATGCGCGCGGCGAGATCGCGCTGAGTCGCACCGACCTCGGTGGAATCGAGTGCCGTCTCCTTCACCTCGCCGAGGTCGGCCAGCGCGGCACGGACCTCTTCGATGGCGTCGGCGGGGATCCGCAGCGTGAGCTCTGCACTCGCCTGCCCGCCGTCCTCGGCCGCCCGTTCCGTCCGCCCGCTCACTCGTCCGCCGGCGTCGGTCACGATCGAGGTCGCTTCGCCTGCGGCCGTGATCGGGTCGCCGGCGACGATGGAGATGCGGCCGGTGATCACGACAGCGGTGTCGACCTCCTCGCCGTCCGTCGCCGCCGGGGCATTCTCGGCGGGGGCTTCGTCCACGCTCGCGGATTCGTCTCCGCCGGAACCCATGGCGGAGCATCCGGTGAAACCGATGGCCGCGGTCGACGCCAGAACAAGAGCGATGAGCAGTCTGCGTTTCGTCTTCATAGCCGCAGAGTAGTGAGCGGAATCCCTCGGGACGCCGGGAGTTCGGTCACGATCCGATCAGGGTTCCGTAACGACTGCGCAACGCCCGACGGACCGGTCCGCGCCGCGGCTTTTCACGGCCCGTCTCCGAAGCCGCACAGGGGAGCGCCGGTAGACTCGAACGGCTCACTTCGAGAGGAATGCAATGCGGATCACGGGACTCGGCCATGCCGGGATGTTCATCGAGACGGTCGGCGGGAACATCATCTGCGACCCCGTCCTCGGACCCTCCTTCTTCGGCTCCTGGTTCCCTTTCCCCGACAACCGCGGGCTCGACTGGGAGCGCTTCGGTCGAGAGGCCGACTTCCTCTACATCTCGCACCGCCACCGCGACCACTTCGACCCGAAGCTCCTCGAGCGGTACATCCGCAAGGACATCGAGGTGCTCCTGCCCGAGTACCCGATCGACGACCTCGAGAAGGACATCCGCGCTCTCGGCTACACGAACATCACCTACGCTCCGGCGGGGGAGATCATCGAGCGCGGCGACCTCAAGATCATGATCACGCCGCTGCGTGCCCCCAGCGACGGCCCCATCGGCGACTCCTCGCTGAGCGTTGACGACGGCACCGCCTCCGTGCTGAACCAGAACGACTCGCACCCGCTCGACCTGGAGAAGCTGTTGGGCTTCGGCAAGCCCGACGCCTATTTCACCCAGGTCTCCGGCGCGATCTGGTGGCCTATGGTCTACGACCTGCCGCTCGACGCCAAGCAGAACTTCGCCAAGCTCAAGCGCGACGCGCAGAACAAGCGCGCCATGTACTACATCGAGAAGGTCGACGCCACGCACGTCTTCCCGATGGCGGGCCCGCCCATGTTCCTGCGCGACGACCTCTTCGACTTCAACGGAGTCGGCAAGAACGGCGAATCGATCTTCACCGACCAGAAGCAGTTCCTCGCCCACATGCAGGAGCTCGCACCGCAGTACGACGGGCACCTCTTCGTCCCGGGCACGGTCGTCACCGTCGAGGGTCCCTCGGTCACCACTGAGCAGTCGCTCTACACCGAGGCGGAGATCGCGCACATCTTCGATGAGAAGTGGGACTACCTCGAGTCGCAGCGGGCCACCCGCCAGCAGGAGATCCGCGACGAGGAGGCCTCCCGCGCGGAGATCATCCCGCCCGCCGAGATGCTCGAGACCCTGAAGACCTGGTGGGAGCCGCTGCTCAAGAAGTCCCGCACGATCCGCCTCGGCGTCGGCGGCTGCGTGCGGTTCAAGATCGGCGACCTCGACATGGTCGTCGACTTCCCGCGCGCCAAGGTCCGCGAGTACGCGGGCGAGGAGTGCATCTACTGGTACACGATCCCCGCCGACCTCGTCTCCACGAACATCCGCGACCGCGAGATCGACTGGTCGAACTCGATCTTCCTGTCCATGCAGTTCCAGGTGGGCCGCAGCGGCAAGTTCAACGAGTTCCTCACGACCTTCCTGAAGTGCCTCTCGGTGGACCGCATCGAGTACGTGGAGAACTGGTACCAGGAGCAGACAGACCAGACGGAGGACGCGGAGATCGGCGACTGGGTCGTGCAGCGCCGGTGCCCGCACCTGCGCGCCGACCTCACCAAGACGGGCAAGGTCGACGAGGACGGCGTCCTCACGTGCAGCATGCACGACTGGAAGTGGGACCTGAAGACCGGCCGCTGCCTGTCGACCAGCGGCCACCCGATCCGGTCCTCGAAGATCGACGAGGTCACCGACCCCGTGCTGCGCGAGGCGAGCTGACCGGGAACCCGTCCGGGCTCCGATAGACTGACCCCACAAGCAACCTTTAACACCGTCCTGTGAGGCGGAGAAGGGAGCGGCTGATGAGCGCACGCACCGTGCTGCACGAAGCCGACGTGTCGCGGGCATTGACCCGCATCGCACACGAGATCCTCGAATCGAACCGAGGGGCTGAGAACCTCGTCCTGCTGGGCATTCCGACCCGCGGCGTCACCCTCGCCCATCGCCTCGCGGTGCTGATCGCCGAGATCGCGCAGACGCCCGTCGCGGTCGGCGCCCTCGACGTCACGCTGTTCCGGGACGATCTGGCCAAGCATCCGACCCGGTCTCCACATCCGACCGAGATCCCCGCCGGAGGGATCGACGGGAAGACCGTGGTCCTCGTCGACGACGTGCTGTTCTCCGGACGCAGCATCCGCGCCGCCCTCGACGCCATCCAGTCGATCGGACGGCCCGCAGTGGTGCGGTTGGCGATCCTGGTCGACCGCGGGCACCGCGAGCTGCCGATCCGCCCCGACTTCATCGGCAAGAACATCCCCTCCGCCCGGACCGAACGGGTCAACGTTCGCCTGCGCGAGAACGACGGCGCCGAGGAGGTGACGATCGGCGAATGAGACATCTCCTCGACACCCGCACCCTCGCGAAGGCCGACGCCCTCCGCATCCTCGACATCGCGGAGGACATGTCCGACACACAGTCACGCGAGGTCAAGAAGCTCCCGACGCTGCGCGGCAAGACCGTCGTGAACCTGTTCTTCGAGGACTCCACCCGCACCCGGATCTCCTTCGAGGCCGCGGCGAAGCGCCTCTCCGCCGACGTCATCAACTTCGCGGCGAAGGGATCGAGCGTGTCCAAGGGCGAGAGCCTGAAGGACACCGCCCAGACTCTGGAGGCGATCGGCGCGGATGCCGTCGTCATCCGGCATCCCGGATCCGGAGCACCCCAGACGCTCGCGACGAGCGGCTGGATCTCGGCCGGTGTCGTGAACGCCGGGGACGGCACCCACGAGCATCCGACCCAGGCCCTGCTCGACGCCTTCACCATCCGCAAACGCCGCTTCGGCGCCGACAGCCGGGGGCACGACCTCACCGGACTTCGCGTCGTCATCGTCGGCGACGTTCTCCATTCCCGGGTCGCCCGGTCGAACGTCTGGCTGCTCACCACGCTCGGTGCCTCCGTCACTCTCGTCGCGCCGCCGACGCTGGTTCCGCAGAACGTCTCGCTGTGGCCCGTCCGCATCGTCTACGACCTCGACGAGGCCCTCGCAGACGGTCCGGATGCCGTGATGATGCTCCGCATCCAGCTGGAGCGGATGAACGCCGCGTATTTCCCGACTGAGCGGGAGTATTCACGCCGCTGGGGGTTGGACGCACGGCGTGTGGCGGGTCTCCCGGACGGTAGCATTGTGATGCATCCCGGCCCGATGAACCGCGGCCTGGAGATCTCCTCCGAAGCTGCCGATTCCGCCCGTTCCACGGTGCTGGAGCAGGTCACGAACGGGGTCTCCGTGCGGATGGCGGTGCTGTACCTGCTGCTGGCAGGAGAACGAGACGACGAACGAGGGGGAGACCTGTGAGCGAGACCCTCGTCATCACCGGTGCACAGCTGCTCGGTGCCGAGAGCGCCGACATCATCGTCGAGGGCGGTGTCATCACCGAGATCGGCACAGGACTCAGCCGCACGGGCGCCCGCGTCATCGATGCGGACGGGCTTGTCGCGCTGCCGGGTCTCGTCGACCTGCACACGCATCTTCGCGAGCCGGGATACGAAGCATCCGAGACGATCCTGACCGGCACGAGGGCCGCGGCCGCCGGCGGATTCACCGCTGTCTTCGCCATGCCCAACACGTCGCCCGTCGCCGACACAGCAGGCGTGGTCGAGCAGGAGCTCGCCCTCGGCGAAGCCGCCGGCTACGCCACCGTGCAGCCGATCGGTGCCGTCACCGTCGGGCAGAAGGGCGAGCGCCTGGCCGAGCTCGGCGCGATGGCGACCTCGCGGGCCCAGGTCCGTGTCTTCAGCGACGACGGGTTCTGCGTGTTCGACCCGCTGATCATGCGCCGTGCGCTCGAGTACGTGAAGTCGTTCGACGGCGTGATCGCGCAGCATGCACAGGACCCGCGGTTGACCGAGGGTGCCCAGATGAACGAGGGCACCGTCTCGGCCGAGCTCGGTCTCACCGGATGGCCGGCCGTGGCCGAGGAGTCGATCATCGCCCGCGATGTGCTGCTCGCGGAGCACGTCGGCTCCCGTCTGCACGTCTGCCACCTCTCGACGGCCGGCTCCGTGGACATCATCCGCTGGGCCAAGAAGCGTGGCATCGCCGTCACCGCCGAGGTCACTCCGCATCACCTGCTGCTGACCGACGAGCTCGTGCGCGGCTACGACGCCCGCTACAAGGTGAACCCGCCGCTGCGCCGCGAGGAAGACGTCCTCGCCGTGCGCGAGGGTCTTGCCGATGGCACGATCGACATCGTCGCCACCGACCACGCCCCGCACCCGAGCGAGAACAAGGCGTGCGAATGGCAGGCGGCCGCGAACGGGATGGTGGGTCTGGAGAGCGCACTGCGCGTGGTGCACCAGGCGATGGTGCAGACCGGCCTCATCGGATGGTCGGACGTCGCCAGGGTGATGAGCGCTGCGCCCGCGCGCATCGGCCGCCTCTCCGGTCACGGCACACCGCTCGAGGTCGGACGCCCCGCGCAGATCACGCTCTACGACGCCTCCGTGGACGGCGTGTTCACCACGGCCGACCTGCACGGTCGCAGCGAGAATTCACCGTACCTCGGCCGCGCCCTTCCCGGACGGGTGGAGTTCACCGTGCACGGCGGACGCCTCACGGTCGAGGGCGGCTCCGTGGTCGAGGGGCTGAACGCGTGAGCCGCGAACTCGCCATCGGGGTCATGATCGCCGCGGCGGTCCTGATCCTGCTCGCGATGCTGTTCGCGTGGCGACGACGTCTTCGACGCGATTCGGGGCTGACGGCCCCGCTCGGAGTGCCGGAGCACGCGGAGGTCGCACGCCGCGACGAGGTGCTCTACGTCTCGACCACGCGGCATGATCAGCCGCTCGAGCGTCTGGCGGTCTCGCCTTTGGCCTATCGCGCCCGCGGCGAGCTCGCCGTCACCGATCGCGGCATCGCGCTGTGCCTCGACGGAGCGCCCACCGTGTTCCTCGCCTCCTTGCGCCTGGTCGAGGTCGACAGGGCCACCGTGACGATCGATCGCGTGGTCGAACCCGGCGGACTCATCCGCATCGCCTGGCACGCCGACGACGAAACGGTCGTCGATTCCTACCTGCGCCTCACCGGAGGCGACCCGAAGAACCTCATCTCTGAACTGCAGCAGCTCGTCCCCGTATCCGCTGTCCCCGCATCGGACGACGCCGCCCCCGACACAGGAGCAACACGATGACCGCCCTGCCCGAAACCGCCGTCCTCGTCCTCGAAGACGGCACCCGCCACACCGGACGCGCCTACGGGGCGCGCGGGCGCACCCTCGGCGAAGTGGTCTTCGCCACCGGCATGTCCGGTTACCAGGAGACGCTCACCGACCCGTCGTACGCGGGCCAGATCGTCCTGCAGACCGCGCCGCACATCGGCAACACCGGCATGAACGACGAGGACACGGAGTCGCGGCGCATCTGGGTCGCCGGCTACATCGTCCGCGATCCCTCGCGAGTCGTGTCGAACTGGCGAGCGAACGCCTCGCTGGACGACATCCTGGTCCAGGACGGCATCGTCGGGATCAGTGGCATCGACACCCGCTCGATCACCCGCCACATCCGGTCAGCGGGATCGATGCGCGGCGGGATCTTCTCCGGAGAGGATGCCGCACTCGACCCCGAGGAGCAGCTCCGGATCGTCCGCGAAGCCCCCGAGATGGCGGGTCGCAACCTGTCGGCCGAGGTCTCCGTCGACAGCGTCGAGATCACGCCGGCGGTGGGGGAGCGGATCGGCAACCTCGCCGTGCTCGACCTCGGCGTGAAGCAGGCCACCATCGTGAACCTCGCCGCCCGCGGATTCGAGGTGCACGTGCTCCCGCAGGATGTCGGCATCGACGACATCCGCGCCATCGATCCGGTCGCCGTGTTCTACTCCAACGGTCCGGGCGACCCCGCGGCATCCGGCGATCATGTCGAACTGCTCCGCGCCGTACTCGACGACGGACTCCCGTTCTTCGGCATCTGCTTCGGCAACCAGCTCCTCGGCCGCGCGCTCGGCCTCGGCACCTACAAGCTGCCGTTCGGCCACCGCGGCATCAACCAGCCGGTGCTCGACAAGACCACGGGTCGCGTCGAGATCACCGCGCACAACCACGGCTTCGCGGTGGAGGCGCCCCTGGAAGGCTCGTTCGACAGCCCGAACGGCTACGGCAAGGTCGAGGTCAGCCACGTCGGGCTGAACGACAACGTCGTCGAGGGTCTGCGCGCCCTCGACATCCCCGCCTTCTCGGTGCAGTACCACCCGGAGGCCGCGGCCGGGCCGCACGATGCCAACTACCTCTTCGACCGGTTCCGTGACCTGGTCATCGCGACCCTTCGACAAGCTCAGGGACCCACCCAGGGAGAAGCCAAGTAATGCCCAAGCGCGACGACATCAACTCCGTCCTCGTCATCGGATCCGGCCCGATCGTCATCGGCCAGGCCTGCGAGTTCGACTACTCCGGCACCCAGGCGTGCCGCGTGCTCCGCGAGGAGGGCGTCCGGGTCATCCTGGTGAACTCCAACCCGGCCACGATCATGACCGACCCGGACTTCGCTGATGCCACCTACATCGAGCCCATCACGTGGCAGGTCATCGAGACGATCATCGCGAAGGAGCGCCCCGACGCGATCCTCCCGACCCTCGGCGGTCAGACCGCGCTGAACGCGGCGATCGAGCTGCACAATCACGGCATCCTGGAGAAGTACGACGTCGAGCTGATCGGCGCGAGCTTCGAAGCGATCAACAAGGGTGAAGACCGTCAGATCTTCAAGCAGCTGGTGCTCGACGCCGGCGCCGACGTGGCCGACAGCCGCATCGCCCACACGATGGACGAGGTGCTGGCCGCGGCCGACGAGCTCGGGTACCCGCTGGTGGTCCGCCCCAGCTTCACGATGGGCGGCCTCGGTTCCGGCTTCGCCTACGACGAGAACGACCTGCGGCGCATCGCCGGCGCCGGGCTCCGGGACTCGCCCACGACCGAGGTACTCCTGGAGGAGTCGATCCTCGGCTGGAAGGAGTACGAGCTCGAGCTCATGCGCGACACGGCCGACAACACCGTCGTCGTCTGCTCCATCGAGAACGTCGACCCCGTGGGCGTGCACACCGGCGACTCGATCACCGTCGCCCCGGCGCTGACGCTCACCGACCGCGAGTACCAGAAGATGCGCGACATCGGCATCGACATCATCCGCGCGGTCGGCGTGGACACCGGCGGCTGCAACATCCAGTTCGCCGTGGACCCGTCGAACGGCCGGATCATCGTCATCGAGATGAACCCGCGCGTCTCCCGCTCCAGTGCTCTGGCGTCGAAGGCCACCGGGTTCCCGATCGCCAAGCTCGCCGCCAAGCTCGCGCTCGGCTACCGCCTCGACGAGATCCCGAACGACATCACCGGTGTCACCCCGGCGAGCTTCGAGCCGACTCTCGACTACGTCGTCGTCAAGGTGCCGCGGTTCGCGTTCGAGAAGTTCCCGGCCGCCGACGCCACGCTGACCACCACCATGAAGTCGGTGGGCGAGGCGATGGCCATCGGCCGCAATTACGCCACGGCTCTCCAGAAGGCCCTCCGCTCGCTGGAGAAGCGCGGGTCGAGCTTCCACTGGGGGATCGAGGAGCGCTCGGTCGATGAGCTGCTGGAGATCTCGCGGATTCCCACCGACGGCCGCATCGTGACACTGCAGCAGGCGCTCCGCAAGGGCGCCACCGTCGAGCAGGCCTTCGAGGCGACGGCGATCGACCCGTGGTTCCTCGACCAGATGGTCCTGATCAACGAGGTCGCCGAGATCGTGCGCACGGCGCCCGAGCTGGATGCCGCCACGCTCCGCTACGCGAAGGAGCACGGCTTCTCCGACGCGCAGCTCGCCGAACTCCGCGGCACCACCGAGCCGGAGGTGCGCGGCGTGCGCCATGGCCTCGGCATCCGTCCCGTCTACAAGACCGTCGACACCTGCGCCGGCGAGTTCCCGGCCCTCACCCCGTACCACTACTCGAGCTACGACTTCGAGACCGAGGTCGCTCCCTCCGAGCGCACCAAGGTGGTCATCATCGGCTCGGGGCCCAACCGCATCGGTCAGGGCGTCGAGTTCGACTACTCCTGCGTGCACGCGTCGTTCGCCCTGTCGGATGCCGGCTTCGAGACCGTCATGGTCAACTGCAACCCGGAGACGGTTTCGACCGACTACGACACCTCGGACCGCCTGTACTTCGAGCCGCTCACGCTCGAGGATGTGCTCGAGGTGCTCGACGCGGAGGCTGCCAGCGGCACGATCCTCGGCGTCGTCTGCCAGCTCGGCGGACAGACCCCGCTCGGCCTCGCCAAGGGCATCGAGGCGGCCGGGTACACCGTGCTCGGCACCAGCCCCGCGGCCATCGACCTCGCCGAGGAGCGCGAACTGTTCTCCCGCCTGCTCGACGAGGCCGGCCTCGTGGCTCCGCGCAACGGCACCGCGATCGACGCCGACGGCGCCGTGCGCATCGCCGAGGAGATCGGCTACCCCGTGCTGGTGCGCCCGAGCTTCGTGCTCGGCGGCCGCGGCATGGAGATCGTCTACGACACCGCGTCGCTGCGCGACTACTTCGTGCGTACGGCCGGCGAGGTCATCATCGAAGAGGGCAAGCCCCTGCTCGTGGACCGCTTCCTGGACGACGCGATCGAACTTGACGTGGATGCGCTCTACGACGGCACCGACCTCTACATCGGCGGCGTGATGGAGCACCTGGAAGAGGCCGGCATCCACTCCGGCGACTCCAGCTGCACGCTTCCGCCGGTCTCGCTCGGCCGCACCGACGTCGACCGCGTGCGGGAGGCGACGCTGGCCATCGCGAAGGGCGTCGGCGTGCGCGGTCTGCTGAACGTGCAGTTCGCCATCAGCGCCGGGGTGCTCTACGTGATCGAGGCGAATCCTCGGGCCAGCCGTACCGTGCCGTTCGTCTCGAAGGCGCTCGGCATCCCGATGGCGAAGGCCGCCAGCCGCATCATGACCGGCTCGACGGTCGCCGAGCTGCGCGCCGAGGGCATGCTGCCGCAGCAGGACGGATCGCGCGTGCCGCTCGGCGCCCCGGTCTCGGTCAAGGAGGCCGTGCTGCCGTTCAAGCGCTTCCGCACCGCCGACGGCAAGACCGTCGACTCGATCCTCGGCCCGGAGATGCGTTCCACCGGCGAAGTCATGGGCATCGACCGCGACTTCCCGACCGCCTTCGCGAAGAGCCAGGCCGCGGCGTACGGCGGAATGCCGACCTCGGGAACCGTGTTCATCTCGGTCGCCGACTCGGACAAGCGCGCGGTCATCCTGCCGGCGCACCGTCTGCAGCAGCTCGGCTTCACGATCGTCGCGACCGAGGGCACCGCCGAGATCCTCTCGCGCAACGGCATCGCGGTCACCGTCGTCGAGAAGTACAGCGCGACGCAGGAGTCCGGCGCGACGAACATCGTCGACCTCATCAACGACGGATCGATCGACATCGTCGTGAACACTCCCTCGGGCGGCGCGGCACGTGCGGACGGATACGAGATCCGTGCCGCGGCGGTCGCCGCCGACAAGGCTCTCTTCACCACGATGGCCGTGCTCGGCGCGGCCGTGAGCGGAATGGATGCCGCGCACGAGGGCTTCCAGGTGAAGAGCCTCCAGGAGTACGCGATCGATCGGGCGGCCGCGCTGTGACACAGAGCTTCGGCGAGCGGATGCGGGCGGCCCTGCAGGCGCAGGGTCCGCTCTGCGTCGGGATCGACCCGCACGCCGAGCTGCTGGCGGCGTGGGGGCTGAGCGACGACGCGAGCGGTGTCCGCGAGTTCGGTCTCCGCACCGTCGAGGCGGCAGCCGGTCGAGTGGGCGTGGTGAAGCCGCAGGTGTCGTTCTTCGAACGGTTCGGGTCCCGCGGCTACGCGTCACTGGAGGATGTGCTCGCGGCCGCACGGGACGCAGGACTGATCGTGATCGCCGACGCCAAGCGCGGCGACATCGGCTCGACCATGGATGACTATGCGAGCGCGTGGCTCACCCCGGGCTCGCCCTTGGAAGCCGACGCCCTGACGGTGAACCCGTTCCTCGGTGTCGGCGCGCTCGACGGCGCCTTCGCTCTCGCGGCTCGGCACGGCAAGGGACTCTTCGTGCTCGCCACCACCAGCAACCCCGAGGCCGAGCGCCTGCAGCGGTCCACAGGACCGACGGGTGCGAGCGTCTCCGCCGACATCATCGGCGAGGTGTCTGCCCGCAACACCGACGTTTCGGGTGCCGGGGAGTGGGGGAGCTTCGGCTTCGTCATCGGCGCGACCGTGGACTGGACTGGGGCCGGGATCGCCCCGTTCCTCCCGCTGGCACCGGTCCTCGCTCCGGGCTTCGGCACCCAGGGCGCAGCTCCCGCAGACCTCCGACGCCGCTTCGGCATCGTGTCGGAGGCCGTGATCGCGAGCGAGAGCCGCAGCATCCTTTCCGCAGGTCCCGCCGACATCGCTGCAGCGATCGATGCGCGTGCCGCCGAATACCGCGAGGTGGTCAGTGTCTGAGCAGGGTCGGACGGTTCCCGAAGTCGACCGCGTCGCGGCGGCCCGCCGAGCGGTGGAGCGCCGTCGCGCGCGGGCATCGCTCAAGCGCGACCTCACCACGCGCGTCGTGACACCTCAGGAGGTGCTGCACCGCGCCACGGCGGATGCGGACTCGGTCGAGGGCTCGATGCGCATCACCGACTTCCTGCTGGCATTGCCGGCCATCGGCGCGGGCAAGCGCGACCGCGTGCTGGAAGAGCTCCAGATCTCTCCGGTGAAGCGGCTGGGCGGCCTGGGCGCACGCCAGCGCCGGGTGCTCGAGGACTGGCTCGACGGACGCTTCCCCGTTCTCCGGCCGCGCGGTTCGCGGAGCCGTCTGCTCGTGCTCGCCGGGCCCACGGCGGTCGGCAAGGGCACGGTCGCCGCCCACATCCGCGAGCACAATCCGGAGATCCATCTCTCGGTCTCCGCCACGACGCGACCCCCGCGGCCCGGAGAGGTCGACGGGGTGCACTACTACTTCGTCGACGACGCCGAGTTCGACCGGCTGATCGCCGACGGCGAGCTGCTCGAGTACGCCGTGGTGCACAACCGCTCGCGCTACGGCACGCCGAGGGCTCCGATCGACGAGGCTCTCGCGGCAGGCAAGACGGTCCTCCTCGAGATCGACCTGCAAGGGGCCCGCCAGGTGCGCCGCGCAGAACCGGCCGCGACGCTCATCTTCCTGCTCCCTCCCAGCTGGGACGAACTGGTGCACCGACTGGTCGGCCGCGGCACCGAGGAGGCCGAGGAGAGGGCCCGCCGGCTGCGGACCGCGAAGGTCGAACTCGCCGCCCAGAACGAGTTCGACCACCTCATCGTGAACGAGGACGTCGCCGCTGCGGCCCGCGAGGTCGTAGAATTGTCAATGAGCTCTGCGCGCTGATTCCTCTCGCGCGCCTGCAGCACCGACTTCGCGACGATCCCGTCGCCTGATCAGGAGGTCCACCATGGCCGGACACCACACCAACGGAATCATCGATCCCCCCATCGACAACCTGCTCGACCGCGTCGACTCGAAGTACGAGCTGGTCATCTACGCCGCCAAACGCGCGCGTCAGATCAACGACTACTACTCCGATCTGCACGAGGGCAACCTCTTCGACAACGTCGGCCCGCTGGTCGACTCGTCGGTCGAGGACAAGCCGCTCACCATCGCCCTGCACGAGATCAACGAGGACAAGCTGCGCCTGCGTCACGCAGAGTGATATTCGACGACCGCGCCCCCGGTCTGTCGGAGGCGCGGTCCAGAATGGGTGCAGCACCCCTTCCACCGTCCGTCCCCGTTCTGGAGCACCGATGAGCGCCCTGCGTCTGTTCACGTCCGAGTCCGTCACCGAAGGGCACCCGGACAAGATCTGCGACCAGATCTCGGACAGCATCCTCGACGGGCTCCTCGCGAAGGACCGGGACTCGCGGGTCGCGGTGGAGACGCTGGTGACGACCGGACTCGTCCACGTCGCCGGCGAGATCCGCACCGACGCCTACGTCGACATCCCCACCATCGTCCGCCAGGTCGTGAGCGGCATCGGCTACACCTCCAGCGAGACGGGCTTCGACGGCGCCTCGTGCGGCGTCAGCGTGTCGGTGGGGGAGCAGTCCTCCGACATCGCGCACGGCGTCGACAACGCCCAGGAGCACCGCGACGGCTCCTCCGTCGACCCGCTCGACGGACTCGGCGCGGGCGATCAGGGCATCATGTTCGGTTTCGCCACCAATGAGACGCCCCAGCTGATGCCGATGGCCGCGTGGACCGCGCACCGCATCGCCGAGCGTCTCACCGAGGTGCGCCGCAGCGGACTGCTGCCGTTCCTCCGCCCCGACGGCAAGACCCAGGTCACGCTCGGCTACGAGGGCTTCACGCCGAAGACGGTCGACGCGGTCGTGCTGTCGACGCAGCATCACCCCGACATCTCGCAGGACGAGCTCAAGGCGCAGGTGCGCGAGCACGTGATCGACCCGATCCTCGCGAACACCGGTCTCGACCTCGGCGACGTCACGCACTACATCAACCCCGCAGGCCCCTTCGTCACGGGCGGTCCCAAGGGAGACGCCGGGCTCACCGGCCGCAAGATCATCATCGACACCTACGGCGGAGCTGCCAGGCACGGCGGCGGAGCGTTCAGCGGCAAGGACCCGTCCAAGGTCGATCGCTCCGGCGCATACGCCACGCGCTGGGTCGCCAAGAACGCCGTGGCCGCCGGGCTCGCCGAGCGCCTCGAGGTGCAGGTCGCGTACGCGATCGGCGTCGCTCGTCCTGTGGGACTCTACGTCGAGACGTTCGGCACCGGGGCTGTCTCCGACGACGTCATCATCCGTGCGATCGAGCAGGTCTTCGATCTGCGGCCGCAGGCGATCATCGAGCAGCTCGACCTGCTGCGTCCGATCTACGCGCAGACCGCCGCGTACGGCCACTTCGGGCGCGAGCTGCCCGACTTCACGTGGGAGCGGACGGACCGCGTCGAAGAGCTGCGCCGCGCTGCCGGGCTCTGACAGGGCCTCGGTCCTGATGGCTTCCGAGAGCCGGCGCATCGCGCGCGTGCTCCTCGACTCACCGCTGCCGCAGCTCGATCGGCTGTTCGACTACTCATTGCCTGTCGAGTTCGGCGATGTGCCGCTCGGTGTGCGCGTACGCGTCCCGCTCCGCACGGCAGGCCGTGTGGTCGACGGGTACATCGTCGAGATCGACACGGAGGACGACGTCGAGCGGCCGCTGTCCGAGGTCGAGAGCGTCGTCTCCGAGGTCGCGGTGCTGCCCGAGCGCCTGCACCGGCTCGCCCGGCGCGTCGCAGACCGTGCCGCCGGCTCGGCATCCGACATCCTGCGACTCGTCATCCCCAAGCGGCAGGTCCGCGTCGAGAAGGCCTGGACCGCCGACACGCCCGCGGCCGCACTCGATGACGACGCACTCGCACGCGGACGGGAGATCCTCGACCTGTACGAAGGCCTCGAGGACGTGCTCGAGGACAAGGGCCGTGCGGCCGTGGAGGCAATCCCGCAACTCCGGGAAGGGATGCCGGGGTGGTCGCAGCTCCTGGCGGCGTCTGCCGCGCGCACTTTGGCTTCCGGGAGCTCCGCGATCGTGGTCGTGCCGGACCACCGTGACCTGGATCAGCTGCTCGCAGCCCTCGACGGCTTCGTGCCCGCCGAGGCCGTCGTGCGCCATGACTCCCGACAGTCCAACCCGGACCGCTACCGGGCATTCCTGCGCACTCTCGAAGAGGCGCCCTGCATCGTGGTGGGAAACCGCTCGGCCGTCTACGCCCCGGTCGAGGCCGGACTGGTGGCGATCTGGGACGACGGCGATCCTCTGCTCGGCGAGCCGCTCGCCCCCTACGTGAACGCGCGCGACGCGGCACTCCTCCGCCAGGAGCTGGAGCAGTCGGCTCTCCTCTTCGCCGGGCACACCCGCACGACCGACGTCGAGCGGCTGGTGGCGCACGGCTGGCTGCAGGACGTGCGCGCGGCACGGCGGGTGCTTCCGAAGGTCGTGCTCAGCACGCCGCAGGAGATGGAGCAGCCGACCGCCCAGCGGATGCCGTCGTCGGCGTTCCTGGCCGCACGGACCGCCGCCGCCGAGGGGCCCGTGCTGGTGCAGGTGTCGCGTCCCGGATTCTCGCCGTCGCTGGTGTGCGCGGAATGCCGGGCTCCGGCGCGCTGCGCCCACTGCGGAGGCCCGCTCGGCGCGCGCCATCGCGGAGCCGTCCCGGTCTGCGGCTGGTGCGGCCGAGGGGCGCGCGCGTGGACCTGTCCGACCTGCTCGTCCACGAAGCTGCGGCTGGCATCCTCGGGCAGCGAACGGACGGCCGATGAGCTCGGCCGCGCGTTCCCCGGCATCCGCGTCATCGTCGCCGACGGCGCGCATCCGGTGGAGCGCGTCGATGCGAAGCCCGCTCTGGTGGTGGCGACCCGGGGTGCAGAACCGCTGGCCGACGGTGGCTACCGCGCCGTGGTGCTCCTCGACGGGCCGCGGATGCTGCAGGCCCCCGACCTGCGCGTCGGCGAGTCGTGTCTGCGGTGGTGGTCGAACGCGGCCGCTCTCGCCGCACCCGGCGCACCCGTCCACCTGGTCGGCGTCGACGGCACCGTGGGCAGAGCCCTCGCCACCTGGAACCACGCCGGGTATGCGAGATCCGAGCTCGAGAGCAGAGCCCCGCTGCACATGCCACCCACCGCGCGTGTCGCCCTCGTCGAGGGATCGGCCGCTGCGGTCCCTCGTGCGCTGATGGCCCTCGGTGAACTCTCGCTTCCCCCCGATGCGGTCCTCGGACCGGTGCCGGTGGAATCCGACGACTTCCCGCCCCGCGTACGTGCGCTCGTGCGCTTCGACTACGGCGCCGGGAGCCGTGTCGCCACCACCCTGCGGGCAGCGGTCGTCGCCGAGGCGGTGAGCGGCCGCGGTCGCCGCGGCCCCGGACAGACGAAGAACACGCTCTCCGTCCGTCTCGATATCCTCGATCCAGAGCTCTGACCCTTCCGGAGAACCTTCATGCGCCTCGTCTTCGCCGGCACACCCGCTGCTGCCGTGCCCACCCTCCGACGTCTGGCGACGGACCACGAGATCGCCGCGGTGGTCACCCGCCCCGACGCGCCGCTCGGTCGCAAGCGGGTCCTCACGCCGTCACCGGTCGCTCAGGCGGCGGCGGAACTCGGCCTCCCCGTGATCAAGGCCGCGCGCCTCGACGCCGAGGCGACCGCGCAGATCGTCGCGCTGCGACCCGAGCTCGGCGTGATCGTGGCGTACGGCGGGCTGGTGCGCGAGCCGCTGCTCTCTGCCCCGGATGCCGGCTGGATCAACCTGCACTTCTCGCTGCTGCCCGCCTGGCGGGGCGCGGCACCGGTGCAACGGGCGCTGATCGCCGGCGATGAAGTGCTCGGCGCGAGCGTGTTCCAGCTCGTCGCGGAGCTCGACGCCGGCGACGTGTTCGCCGCGCGCCCGGTCGATGTTCCCGCGGGCGCGACCGCGGACGTCGCTCTCGATTTCCTCGCCATCGACGGTGCCGAGCTCACAGCCGATGTGGTCGACGCGATCGCCGACGGCACGGCGCAAGCGGTCCCGCAGCACGGAACTCCGACCGTCGCCCCGAAGCTCTCACTGGCTGACGGACTCCTCGACTGGTCACAACCGGTCGATGTCATCCACGCGCAGTTCCGCGGAGTGACCCCCGAGCCCGGCGCGCACACCACGGTCGACGGTCTGCGGCTGAAGATTCTCGACGCGGCGCCGGCGGACGACGTCGAGCCTCTCGAACCGGGGGCCATCGTCGGCACCCGGTCGGCGCTGCTCATCGGCACGGCATCCACTCCGCTGGCGGTGACGCGCGTGCAGCCGGCGGGCAAGGGCGCGATGAGCGCGGTGGACTGGTGGCGCGGCCAGCACGGCACGGAAGAACGGCGAGCAGGATCATGACCGGAGCAGAGCAGGGGAGAGGGCCCCGCCGACCACGCGGCGACCAGAGGTCCGGAAGCGGTGGACGCCAGGGCGGAGCACGGAAGCCGAACGACGCATCCTCCGGACAGCGCGGCCCGTCGCGCACCGTTCAGCCGGCGCGACGGGTGGCGTTCGACGTGCTGCGCGCCGTATCGGACTCCGACGCCTATGCGAATCTGCTGCTGCCGGCGGCGATCGCCGACGCTGGACTCTCACCGCAGGATGCCGCCCTCGCGACCGAGCTGACGTACGGCACCCTGCGACGCCGCGGCCTCTACGACGCGATCATCGCGGCAGCCGCCGACCGTGCGACCGACGGCATCGACTCGGCGGTGCTCGATGCGCTCCGGCTCGCCGTGCACCAGCTGCTCGCCACGCGCGTCGCGCCGCACGCGGCCGTCAACGAGTCCGTGAACCTCGTGGCGACGGTCTCGGGCCGCGGCGCGTCGAGCTTCGCCAACGCCGTGCTCCGACGCATCACGCGTGAGACGCCGGAGCAGTGGCAGGAGCGGATCGAGCAGGACGCCCGCTCCGACGATGAGCGGCTCGCGCTGCGGTCGGCGCACCCGGTGTGGATCATCCGGGCGCTGCGACGGGCGCTGGCGGCCGAAGGGCGTTCGGAGGAGCTCGAGGCGCTCCTCGCAGCGGACAACGTCTCGCCCGAGGTGACGCTGGTCGCGCTGCCCGGACTCGCGGAGCCGGCTGAGCCCCGACGTCCGTTCGCCGCCACCGCCTTCGGGTCACCCGGCGGCGATCCGCGGCACTCCGTCTCGGCATCCGGTGGCACCGTCCGCGTGCAGGACGAGGGCTCGCAGCTGGTCGCCCTCGCCCTCGCCGACGTCCTGCCGATCCGCGAGGGGGAGCGCTGGCTCGACCTCTGCGCCGGGCCCGGAGGCAAGACCGCGCTGCTCGCGGCGATCGCCCGTCAGCACGGCGCTGTGCTGGAGGCCAACGAGATCGTGCCGACCCGCGCCCGCCTCGTGCGCAACGCCCTGCGCGCCGTCCCGGGCGACGTCGTCGTCCACGAGCAGGATGGCCGCGAACTCGCCGCCACCCACGCGGGGCAGTTCGACAGGATCCTCGTCGACGCACCCTGCACCGGTCTCGGCGCGCTCCGACGACGCCCCG
Source organism: Microbacterium sp. W4I20 (assembly GCF_030816505.1). NCBI lineage: Bacteria > Bacillati > Actinomycetota > Actinomycetes > Micrococcales > Microbacteriaceae > Microbacterium > Microbacterium sp. W4I20. Next base: position 476,794 of record NZ_JAUSYB010000001.1, read on the forward strand.
AGGCGCGGTGGAGGAAGACTCCGGCAGACGTGGCCGAGCTCGTGCCGCTGCAGGTGGATCTGCTCAGCGCCGCCCTCGAGGCGCTCGCACCCGGCGGCGTCGTCGCGTACGTGACCTGCTCGCCGCACCTCGCTGAGACCGTGGGTGTCGTGCAGGAGGTGCTCCGCGGGCGCACCGACATCACCGAGCTCGATGCCCGTGCTGCGATCTCGCAGCTCGCCCGATCGCCGATCGACCTCGCCGAGGACGGTCGAACCGGATCCGGCAGCGCCCAGCTCTGGCCGCACCGTCATGGCACCGACGCCATGTTCCTCGCGCTGCTGCAGCGCGAGGGTTCCGCGACCGACCGACCGAAGGAACACTAGGACCGTGGAACTCCCCAGCGCCCCGCGCATCAACCCCAGCATCCTGGCGGCCGACTTCGTGAACCTGCAGGCCGATCTCGCCCGCATCGCGTCGGCGGACTTCGCGCACGTCGATGTGATGGACAATCACTTCGTCCCGAACCTGACGTTCGGACCGCAGATGGTCGAGCGCATCCAGGCGACCAGCCCGATCCCGCTCGATGTGCACCTCATGATCACCGACCCCGACCGCTGGGCGCCCGGTTACGCGGAGATCGGCGCGTCGAGCGTCACGTTCCACCTCGAGGCGGCGGCGGATCCGATCGCCCTCGCTCGACGCCTCCGTGACATCGGCGCCCGTGCCGGCATCGCGATCAAGCCCGACACCCCCGCGGACGGCCTGTACTCGGTCCTGGAGGAGTTCGACCAGATCCTGGTGATGACGGTCGAGCCGGGGTTCGGCGGTCAGGGGTTCATGCAGGAGACCATGCCGAAGCTCCGCTCTCTCGCCGAGGAAGCGAGACGACGCGGGTCGCAGGTGTGGCTGCAGGTCGACGGCGGCATCTCCGACAGCACCATCGAGATGGCGGCAGCCGCAGGGGCCGACACGTTCGTCGCGGGTTCTGCGGTGTACGGCGCGGACGACATCGAGGCGGCCGTCACCCGGCTCAGAGACCGCGCCCGAGCCGCTAGCCTTGACGGGTGAAGACTTTCGACGAGCTGTTCGCCGAGCTCAGCGCCAAGGCCGAGACCCGTCCTGAGGGATCCCGGACCATCGCCGAGCTCGACGGCGGCGTGCACACGATCGGCAAGAAGATCGTCGAAGAGGCCGCCGAGGTCTGGATGGCGTCCGAGTACGAGTCCGACGAAGCCGCTGCCGAAGAGATCTCGCAGCTGCTCTACCACCTGCAGGTGATGATGCTCGCGAAGGGCCTCAGTCTGCAGGACGTCTACCGACATCTGTGATGCGCTCCGTTCTCACTCCTTCGAACTGAAAGCCGTCCATGCTGCGCATCGCTGTTCCGAACAAGGGCTCGCTCTCCGAGACCGCCGCCGACATGCTCGCCGAGGCCGGCTACGCCGGTCGCCGCGACCCCAAGACCCTTCATGTCGTCGACGCCGAGAACGACGTCGAATTCTTCTTCCTCCGTCCGAAGGACATCGCCACCTACGTGGGATCCGGCGCCATCGACGTGGGCATCACCGGCCGTGATCTGCTCCTCGACGCACGGATGCCGGGGGCACGGGAGATCGAGGCGCTCGGCTTCGCCGGCTCCACCTTCCGCTTCGCCGCACCCGCCGGCAAGTACACCGACGTCTCCGAGCTCGACGGCCTGCGCATCGCGACGTCGTACCCGGGCCTGGTCGACGCGTTCCTCGACGAGCGCGGCATCGCGGTCGACCTGGTGCCGCTCGACGGAGCCGTGGAGTCGGCGGTGCGCCTCGGCGTCGCGGATGCCGTGGCCGACGTCGTGGAGACCGGCACCACGCTCCGCCAGGCAGGCCTCGACGTGTTCGGACCGGTGATCCTGCAGTCCGAGGCCGTGCTCATCGCGGGACCGGTCGACGCAGAGGGTTCGGAGACGCTGCTGCGGAGGCTCCGCGGCGTGATGGTGGCGCGGCGATTCGTGATGATCGACTACGACCTGCCGGTCGCCCTCCTCGACGATGCGGTGAAGATCGCCGGGGGCGTGGAGTCGCCGACCGTGTCTCCGCTGCGCGACCCGGAGTGGGTGGCGGTGCGCGTCATGGTCGCGCGGTCGAGGGTCAACCACGTGATGGACGCTCTGTACGCGCTCGGCGCGCGGGCCATCCTCGTCACCGCGATCCACAACGCGAGGCTCTGATGACGCTCGCCAGCCGCGTCATCCCCTGTCTGGATGTGGCCGACGGCCGCGTCGTCAAGGGTGTCAACTTCGAGAACCTGCGCGACATGGGCGATCCGGTCGCGCTCGCCCGGCACTACGCGGCGCAGGGCGCCGATGAGATCACCTTCCTCGATGTGACGGCGACCGTCGACGCCCGGGCGACGACCTACGACGTCGTGCAGCGCACCGCCGAGCAGGTCTTCGTCCCGCTCACGGTGGGCGGGGGAGTGCGCAGCGTCGACGACGTCGCACGTCTGCTCGCCGTGGGCGCCGACAAGGTGGGCGTCAACTCCGCCGCGATCGCCCGCCCTGACCTGCTCGGCGAGATCGCGGATCGGTTCGGTGCCCAGGTGCTCGTGCTGTCCCTCGACGTGAAGCGGGCCGACACGACGCCGTCGGGCTTCGTCGTCACCACCCACGGCGGCCGCACGCAGACGACGCTCGACGCGCTCGTCTGGGCGCGGGAGGCCGCGGAGCGCGGAGCCGGCGAGCTGCTGGTGAACTCGATCGACGCCGACGGCACCCGCGACGGCTTCGACCTCGAGTTGGTCCGTCTCATGCGCGAGATCGCGACGGTCCCGGTGATCGCCTCCGGCGGCGCGGGGAAGGCCGCGGACTTCGCCCCGGCCATCAAGGCGGGAGCGGATGCCGTCCTCGCCGCGAGCGTGTTCCACACCGGGGCGCTCACGGTCGGCGATGTCAAGGACGCGCTGCGCGCGGAAGGAGTGCTGGTCCGGTGAGTACCGTCGAGGAACGAATCGGCCAGGTCGCCTTCAACGCCGACGGGCTCGCCCCCGTCATCGTGCAGCAGTGGGACACCCATGAGGTGCTGATGCTCGCCTGGGTCGACGCGGAGGCGCTGCGCCGGACGCTGACTTCGGGCCGCGCGACCTACTGGTCGCGGTCCCGCCAGGAGTACTGGCGCAAGGGCGATACCTCCGGCCACATCCAGGTCGTCCGGGAAGCCCGCCTGGACTGCGACGGCGACGCCATCCTGCTCCTGGTCGACCAGACCGGCCCGGCCTGCCACACCGGCACGCACACCTGCTTCGACACGACGGATCTCGACGCGGTCGTGGGAACGGCCGCGCCGTGACGCTCGCGCGCCGCGGTCGGTCGATCGCCGTCTCCGGGTTCCTGCTCGCGGGGGCCATCGGCATCATCTCCTCGACGCAGACCTGGCTGACGGTCGAACGGGCCGACGCCGGCGAGGCGATCCTGGTCCCCGGTGCATCGGCACTGGTGCTGCTGGCGCCGCTGAGCCTGGCGGTGCTGGCGCTCGGCGCCGCGCTGTCGATCGCCGCCAAGCCCGTGCGGCTCGTCTTCGGCGTACTCGCCGGCGCAGCATCCGTGTTCCTGGGCTGGTCGACGCTCCAGGTGCTGCTGACCGCGCCCCTCAGCGCCGTGGCACCCGCGGTGACCGAGGCGACGGGCCTGGCCGGCGGCGACGCCCTCAGCGACGTCGTCCGGGCCATCGTGCCTTCGGCGTGGCCGGTCATCGCCCTGGTGGGCTGGGTGATCCTGCTCGCCGCCTCCGTCGTCGTGCTCCTGACCTGGCGCGGCTGGAAGACCGGCGGCCGCCGCTACCGCACCGACAACGCCGAGCACACCGCACACGAGGGACCGGTCGATGCGGTCGATTCCTGGGACGAGCTGTCCCGCGGAACCGATCCGACACGGTGACCCCGATAGACTGATTCCCGCCCCGCACGTCGTCCCCGGAGGAAACATGACCAACCCGATCGCTGACCCCGGCCACGGACACTCGCCTGCGGCCTGGACCGCCGTCGTGATCATGCTCGTCGGCTTCACCGCCGCGACCGTCGCGTTCTGCTTCGAGCAGCCCCTCCTGGTCTGGATCACCGCGGCGCTCATCCCGATCGGCGCGATCGTCGGCTGGGTGCTCGCCCGGGCCGGTTACGGCGTGAAGGGTCCGAAGTACTCTCCGAAGGCACACTAATGGTGCTCGCCGACCTGACGGCCGGCGCTGTCGCAGACGCAGAGCGTCGCGCCCTGTCGCGTCCTCTCGCCGTCGTGGAACGAGAGGCTCTCGCGCGGCCCGCCGCCAAGGACGCCCTGTCGTTCCTCGCGCCCGCCGATCGCGTGAAGATCATCGCCGAGGTGAAGCGGGCGAGCCCGTCGCGCGGCGCTCTGGCCGAGATTCCCGACCCTGCACTGCAGGCGTCGCTCTACGAGACCGGGGGAGCCTCGGCGATCAGCGTCCTCACCGAGGAGCGGCGGTTCGGCGGCAGCCTCGCCGACCTCGAGGCGGTCACCGCTCGCGTCTCGCTGCCGGTGCTGCGCAAGGACTTCATCGCCAACCGCTATCAGGTGCTCGAAGCACGAGCAGCCGGTGCGGATCTCGTGCTGCTGATCGTCGCCGGCCTGGAGCCCGCGGTGCTGCGTGACCTGTTCGGGTTCATCACCGAACTCGGGATGACGCCTCTGGTCGAGACTCACGCCGCCGACGAGCTCGAAGCCGCGATCGATCTCGGTGCGCCGCTGATCGGCGTCAACGCGCGGGACCTGAAGACCCTCGAACTCGACCGCGATTTGTTCGGCCGCCTCGTCGAGCGCATCCCCGACACCGCGGTGAAGATCGCCGAGTCGGCTGTCCTCACACCCGATGATGTCGTGCACTATCGCTCCGCCGGCGCCGACGTGGTCCTGATCGGCGAGGCGCTGGTCACCGGCGATCCGGTCGCCACCCTGAAGAGCTTCCTGGAGGCATCGTGAGTCTGCGCGATCAGCACGGCCCCTACTTCGGCGAGTTCGGCGGGCGGTACATGCCCGAGTCGCTGATCGCCGCGATCGACGAGCTGACCGTCGCGTACGAGGCGGCCGTCGCGGATCCGGACTTCCGTGCCGAGCTCGCGCACCTGCTGAGCTCGTACGCCGGGCGGCCGTCAGCGATCACGGAAGTGCAGCGGTTCGCCGCGCACGCCGGCGGCGCGCGCGTGTTCCTCAAGCGCGAGGACCTGAACCACACCGGCTCGCACAAGATCAACAACGTGCTCGGTCAGGCGCTGCTCACGAAGCGGCTCGGCAAGACCCGCGTGATCGCCGAGACGGGTGCCGGTCAGCACGGCGTCGCCACGGCGACGGCTGCGGCACTGTTCGGCCTCGACTGCACGATCTACATGGGCGAGGTCGACACCGAGCGGCAGGCGCTCAACGTCGCCCGCATGCGTCTGCTCGGCGCGGAGGTGGTCCCCGTCACATCCGGATCGCGCACCCTGAAAGACGCGATCAACGACGCCTACCGCGACTGGGTCGCCTCGGTCGAGACCACCAACTACGTCTTCGGCACGGCCGCGGGGCCGCATCCGTTCCCCGCCATGGTCCGTGACTTCCAGAAGATCATCGGCGAGGAGGCGCGCCAGCAGCTGCTCGACGAGGTCGGTCGCCTTCCCGATGCGGTGCTGGCGTGCGTGGGCGGCGGATCCAACGCGATCGGCATGTTCGACGCCTTCCTCGACGACGAGGGCGTCAAGCTCTACGGAGTGGAGGCGGCTGGCGACGGCGTCGACACCGACCGTCACGCGGCGTCGATCGAGCGCGGGCGCCCGGGAGTCCTGCACGGCTCGCGGACCTATGTGCTCCAGAACCAGGATGGGCAGACGATCGAGTCGCACTCGATCTCGGCCGGACTCGACTACCCCGGTGTCGGCCCCGAGCACTCCTGGCTCGCGGACATCGGCCGTGCCGAGTACATTCCTGCCACCGACGACGAGGCCATGCAGGCCCTCCGCCTGCTGAGCCGGACCGAGGGAATCATTCCGGCGATCGAATCCGCTCATGCCCTCGCGGGCGCGCTGCGCATCGGCCGCGAGCTGGGTCCGGATGCCGTCATCGCCGTCTGCCTCTCCGGACGCGGCGATAAGGACATGGACACCGCGGCGCGGTACTTCGAGCTGTACGACGAAGCCGCTCTCGCGCACGACGTCAGCGACGAGAGCGCCGAAGAAGACCTGGCCTCGAAGGGGGAGCCGCAGCTATGAGCCGCGTGGAACACGCCCTCGCCCGCGCGCACGCCGCCGGACGCAGTGCATTCGTCGGCTATCTGCCCGTCGGGTTCCCCGACCTCGAGACCAGCATCCAGGCCGCCATCGCCCTCGCCGAGAACGGCGTCGACATCATCGAACTCGGCCCGCCCTACAGCGACCCGGTGATGGACGGCGCGATCATCCAGGAGGCGACGACCCAGGCGCTGGCCGCCGGATTCACGACCGCCGACCTCTTCACGGCGATCCGCGCGATCACCGCCGCGACCGACGTCCCGGTGCTCGTCATGACCTACTGGAACCCCGTCATGCAGTACGGCGTCGACCGCTACGCCGACGATCTGCTCGCGGCCGGCGGCGCCGGACTCATCACGCCCGACATCACGCCCGATGTCGCGGGGGAGTGGATCGCCGCCAGCGAGCGCACCGGTCTCGACCGGGTCTTCCTCGCCGCGCCCACTTCGACGGACGAACGCCTCGACCTGGTCGTGAAGTCCTCCACGGGCTTCGTCTACACGGTGTCGACCATGGGCATCACGGGGGAGCGCACCGAGCTCGACCGCGCGGCCCGCACCCTGGTGGGCCGGCTCCGCGAGCACGGGGCGACGCGGGCCTGCGTCGGCATCGGCATCTCGACGGCCGAGCAGATCGCGGGCGTCTCCGAATACGCGGACGGCGCGATCGTCGGCACCGCGCTGGTCCGAGCCCTGCGCGACGGCGGCATCCCCGCTCTCGCCGAGGTCACCCGAAACCTGGCATCCGGCACGTCGTCGGAACGCCCCGATCACGAGAACTAGAATCGCACTCATGTCCCTCGCGCTTCACAGCACCTTCAACGGCGTGCTCGCCAGCATCCCGAGCCCTCCGGTGTCCTTCATCGATCTGGGTCCGATCCGGATCCACTTCTACGCGCTCTGCATCATCGCCGGCATCATCGCCGCCACGCTGCTGACGAATCGCCGCCTCACGAAGCGCGGCGCCGAACCGTGGGTCGTGATCGACATCTCGATCCTGGCCGTTCCGATCGCCATCATCGGTGCGCGCGTCTTCCACGTGCTGACGCACCCGAACTTCTACTTCGGTGAGGGCAGGAACACCTGGAACCCGTTCGAGCCCGGTTCCGTCTGGGCGATCTGGGAGGGGGGTATCGCCATCTTCGGCGCCCTCATCGGCGGCGCGATCGGCGCCTATCTCGGATGCCGGTGGACAGGCATCCGCTTCTGGACCTTCGCCGACGCTCTCGCGCCCGGTCTGCTCCTCGCTCAGGCGATGGGCCGGTTCGGCAACTGGTTCAACAAGGAGCTGTTCGGTCTTCCGACCGATCTGCCGTGGGGTCTCGAGATCCCCGCCGACAACTCGGCCTTCCCCGCCGGCCTTCCGGAGGGCACGCTCTTCCACCCCACCTTCCTCTACGAAGTGCTCTGGAACGGTCTCGGCGTGATCGTGCTGCTGTGGCTCGGCCGCAAGCTCTTCTTCCAGTGGGGCCGTCTGTTCGCGATCTACCTGATCTGGTACAGCGCCGGCCGTGTCGTCTGGGAGTCGATCCGCATCGACCCGAGCGAGATCATCCTGGGCCTGCGCAGCAACGTCTGGGCCGCGATCATCGGCATCGTCGTCGGTATCGCGATCCTCATCGTGCAGACGCGTCGTCACCCGGGCCTCGAGCCGTCGCCCTACCAGCCCGGCCGCGGACGGACCGACGAAGGCGCTGATGTAGAATCGCAGGACAATCCCTCCGATTTCGTCGACGTGAGCGAGCCTCCGGCCGAAGAAGTCACCGCAGGAGCCAGCGCCACAAGCACCGCTCCCACGGACTCGGAAGGCTCTCGCTAGCCTCCTCGTCCGCGAGGAACCCACGCATCCGCCCGGCCAATGACGTCCCCGGGTCATCTGAACGATCTGAGGACGGTACCGCATGGCATCGAGCGACCTCCGCGCACCGGTCGGGTTGAACTTCCCGGCCAAGCAGGGCATGTACAACCCCGCGTTCGAGAAGGACGCCTGCGGCCTCGCCATGGTGGCGACGCTGCGCGGCACGGCGGGGCACGACATCATCGCGCTCGCGCTGCAGGCACTTCGCAACCTCGAGCACCGTGGTGCGATCGGGTCGGATGCCGGCACCGGAGACGGCGCGGGCATCCTGACGCAGATGCCCGACGAGTTCCTGCGCGCGGTCGCCGGCTTCGAGCTGCCGCCGGTGGGCGAGTACGCTGCGGGGCTCGCCTTCCTGCCCCGGGACTCGAGCGTCCGCCGCGAGCAGAAGGCCGGCATCGAGAAGATCGCCCGTGCCGAGGGACTGCGCGTGCTCGGCTGGCGCGAGGTGCCCACCGCCAACGACAACCTCGGCAAGCTCGCCGACGAGGCCCGGCCCGCCTTCGAGCAGCTGTTCGTCAGCGCAGGCGGCGGCTCCCACGCGGAGGCACCGCTCACCGACATCGCGCTCGACCGTGTCGCGTACCGCCTGCGCAAGCGTGCCGGCCATGAGCTCGGCGCCTACTTCGTCTCGCTGTCCAGCCGCACGCTCGGCTACAAGGGCATGGTCACGACTCTGCAGCTCGAGCCCTTCTACCCGGATCTCCAGGACGAGCGGTTCGCATCGGAGCTCGCCGTGGTGCACTCGCGCTACTCCACCAACACGTTCCCGTCGTGGCCGCTCGCTCAGCCGCTGCGCATGCTCGCCCACAACGGCGAGATCAACACGGTCGGCGGCAACCGCAACTGGATGCGCGCCCGTCAGTCGCAGCTCGAGTCCGAGCTGCTCGGTGACGTCGCGCCCCTGCTGCCGATCTGCACCGACGGCGCGAGCGACTCGGCCTCGTTCGACGAGGTGCTCGAGCTCCTGACGCTCACCGGCCGCAGCCTGCCGCACGCGATCATGATGATGGTGCCGGAGGCGTACGAGAAGCAGGCCGACATCTCGCCGGAGCTGCGCTCGTTCTACGAGTACCACTCGAACCAGATGGAGCCGTGGGACGGCCCCGCCGCGCTCATCTTCACCGACGGAACCCTCGTCGGTGCCACGCTCGACCGCAACGGGCTGCGTCCCGGCCGCTGGACCGAGACCACCGACGGGCTCGTCGTGATCGGCTCCGAGACCGGCGTCCTGACCTTCGAGCCGGAGCGCATCAAGCGCCGCGGGCGGCTGCAGCCGGGCAAGATGTTCCTCGTCGACACCGCGCAGCGCCGCATCGTCGAAGATGAGGAGATCAAGCGCGACCTCTCCACGATGCACCCGTGGCAGGAGTGGCTGGATGCCGGGGCCGTGCGTCTCGCCGATCTGCCCGAGCGCGAGCACATCGTGCATCCCGCCGCGTCGATCACCCGCCGTCAGCGGACCTTCGGGTACACCGAGGAGGAGATCCGCATCCTGCTGACCCCGATGGGGCAGACGGGGGTCGAGCCCCTCGGCGCGATGGGATCGGACACGCCGATCGCCGTGCTCAGCAAGCGTCCCCGTCTGCTGTTCGACTACTTCACGCAGCAGTTCGCGCAAGTGACCAACCCGCCGCTGGACTCGATCCGCGAAGAGGTCGTGACGAGCCTCAAGCTCGGACTCGGACCCGAGAGCAACCTGTTGTCCTGGGGACCGGAGCACACCCGCACCGTCTCGCTGGACTTCCCGGTCATCGACAACGACGAGCTCGCGAAGATCCGGCACATCGACAAGGCGCTGCCCGACCGTTCGAGCGTGACCATCCGCGGCCTCTACCACTTCGACTCCGGGCCCGAGTCTCTGCAGGAGCGCCTCGCCGAGATGTGCGCCGAGGTCGATGCGGCGATCGAGGACGGCGCAGAGTTCATCATCCTGTCGGACCGCGACTCGAACAAGGATCTGACGCCGATCCCGTCGCTGCTCATGGTGTCGGCGATCCACCACCACCTCATCCGCCGTGAGAACCGCATGAAGGTCGGGCTCATCGTGGAAGCCGGCGACGTACGCGAGGTCCACCACGTGGCCACGCTGATCGGGTACGGCGCATCGGCGATCAACCCGTACCTGGCGATGGAGACGGTCGAGCACCTCGTGCGCACCGGATACATCACCGGCATCTCTCCGGAGAAGGCCGTCAAGAACCTGATCTACGCGCTCGGCAAGGGTGTGCTCAAGATCATGTCGAAGATGGGCATCTCCACGGTCTCGTCCTATGCGGGCGCACAGGTGTTCGAGGCGGTCGGACTCGGCCAGGAGTTCATCGACGCCTACTTCACCCGCACCGAGTCGAAGCTCGGCGGGATCGGCATCGCCGAGATCTTCGCCGAGAACCAGGCGCGGCACGACTACGCCTACCCGGAGGATGCTGCGGCGCGCGCCCACGAGCGCCTCTGGACCGGCGGCGAGTATCAGTGGCGCCGGGACGGGTCTCCGCACCTGTTCAACCCGGAGACGGTGTTCAAGCTGCAGCACGCCACCAGGACGCGCCGCTACGACATCTTCCGCGAGTACACGAAGCTCGTCGACGACCAGGCGGCCGAGCTCAAGACGCTGCGCGGGCTGTTCGCGCTCAAGACCGGAACGCGCAAGCCCGTTCCGCTCGACGAGGTCGAGCCCGTGTCCGCGATCGTCAAGCGCTTCTCGACCGGAGCGATGAGCTACGGCTCGATCTCCCGCGAAGCCCACGAGACGCTCGCGATCGCGATGAACAGCATCGGCGGCAAGTCGAACACCGGCGAGGGCGGCGAGGACACCGACCGGCTGGTCGACCCCGAGCGACGCAGCGCGATCAAGCAGGTGGCCTCCGGTCGCTTCGGCGTGACGAGTCTGTACCTCACCGAGTCGGACGACATCCAGATCAAGCTCGCACAGGGCGCCAAGCCCGGCGAGGGCGGTCAGCTGCCGCCGACCAAGGTGTACCCGTGGGTGGCGCGCACGCGTCACGCGACGGCGGGTGTGGGCCTCATCTCGCCGCCGCCGCACCACGACATCTACTCGATCGAAGACCTGAAGCAGCTCATCTTCGACCTGAAGCGGGCGAACCCCGAGGCGCGCATCCACACCAAGCTGGTGAGCCAGTCGGGCATCGGCGCGGTGTCCGCGGGTGTCGCCAAGGCGCTCAGCGATGTCATCCTCGTCTCCGGTCACGACGGAGGCACTGGCGCGAGCCCGCTGAACTCCCTCAAGCACGCCGGGACGCCGTGGGAGCTCGGCCTCGCCGAGACCCAGCAGACGCTCATGCTCAACGGCATGCGCGACCGGGTCGTCGTGCAGGTCGACGGGCAGCTCAAGACCGGCCGCGACGTGATCATCGGCGCCCTGCTCGGGGCGGAGGAGTTCGGTTTCGCGACCGCTCCGCTCGTGGTCAGCGGCTGCATCATGATGCGCGTCTGCCACCTGGACACCTGCCCCGTGGGCGTCGCGACGCAGAACCCTGCGCTGCGCGAGCGCTTCACGGGCAAGCCCGAGTTCGTGGTCAACTTCATGGAGTTCATCGCTGAGGAGGTGCGCGAGCTGCTCTCGGAGCTCGGCTACCGCTCGATCGACGAGATCGTCGGCCGCGCCGACCTGATCGAGGTCAACGCGGCAGTGGATCACTGGAAGGCGGAGGGCCTCGACCTCAGCCCCGTGCTCGACGGACCGGCGTTCCCGGCGGGGGAGCCGCGTCGCAGCGGTCGCTCCCAGGATCACGAGCTCGAGAAGCACTTCGACGTGCAGCTGATCGACATCGCGAAGGGCGCGCTGCTCAACGGCGAACCGGTCGTGGTCGAGCTGCCCATCGCGAACACCGAACGCGCGGTCGGCACGATGCTGGGCCACCAGGTCACCTCGCGCCACGGCGCGGCCGGCCTGCCCAAGGAGACCATCGACGTCACGCTGCACGGCACGGCCGGGCAGTCGCTCGGTGCGTTCCTTCCGTCCGGCATCATCCTCCGCCTGGAGGGCGACGCCAACGACTACGTGGGCAAGGGCCTCTCGGGCGGCGACATCACGATCCGCCCGCCGCGCGGTTCCACGATCGCCCCGCATGAGAACGTGATCGCCGGCAACGTCATCGGCTATGGCGCGACCTCGGGCACGATGTTCCTCTCGGGTGTCGTGGGGGAGCGGTTCCTCGTGCGCAACTCGGGCGCCACCGCGGTCGTCGAGGGCGTGGGAGACCACGCGCTCGAGTACATGACCGGTGGTCTCGCCGTGATCCTCGGATCCACTGGTCGCAACTTCGGTGCCGGCATGTCCGGCGGCGTCGCCTACGTGCACGCGCTCGACACCGCGAAGGTGAACGCGCAGTCGCTGGGCAGCGGGGAGCTTCTCCTCGAGGCTCTGGACCGCGCCGATCTCGAGGTGCTGCGCAGCCTGCTCGTCAGCCACGTCGAGCGCACGGCGTCGCCGCGCGCTGCCGCTCTCCTCGAGCGATTCGAAGAGACGGCGACGGAATTCGTCAAGGTGCTGCCGCGTGACTTCGCGGCCGTGCGCACCATGCGCGAGGAAGCACTCGCCGAGGGGATCGACCCCGACGGCGACATCGTCTGGAACCGCATCCTGGAGGTGACCGGTGGCTGATCCCAAAGGCTTTCTGAAGGTGACCGAGCGGGAACTCCCCGCCCGCCGACCGGTGCCGGTGCGCATCATGGACTGGAAAGAGGTCTATGAGCGCGGCGACAAGGCCGTGCTGCAGCGCCAGGCCGGGCGCTGCATGGACTGCGGTGTGCCGTTCTGCCACTCCGGATGCCCGCTGGGCAACCTGATCCCGGAGTGGAACGACCTCACGTGGCGCGGCGAGGGTCGCGCCGCCATCGAGCGTCTGCACGCGACGAACAACTTCCCGGAGTTCACCGGACGGCTGTGCCCCGCACCGTGCGAGAGCTCCTGCGTGCTCGGCATCAATCAGCCGGCGGTCACCATCAAGCAGATCGAGGTCTCGATCATCGATGAGGCCTTCGCGAAGGGCTGGGTCGAGCCCGAGCCGCCGGAGCGTCTCACCGGCAAGACGGTCGCCGTCGTGGGATCGGGGCCGGCCGGCCTCGCCGCGGCGCAGCAGCTCACCCGCGCCGGACACACGGTCGCGGTGTTCGAGCGCGACGACCGGATCGGCGGACTGCTCCGCTACGGCATCCCCGACTTCAAGATGGAGAAGGGGCAGCTCGAGTCGCGCCTTCGCCAGATGCAGGAGGAGGGGACGCGCTTCCGCGCCGGCGTCGAGATCGGGAAGGACATCTCCTGGGCCGATCTGCGGGCGCGCTACGACGCGGTCATCATCGCGACCGGCGCCACGGTGCCGCGCGATCTTCCGATCCCGGGGCGCGACCTCGACGGTGTGCACTTCGCGATGGAGTACCTCGTCGAGTCGAACCACGCCGTCGCCGGCGACAAGGTCACCGAGCAGATCACCGCCGAGGGCAAGCACGTCATCGTGATCGGCGGCGGTGACACCGGTGCCGACTGCATCGGGACGGCCCACCGCCAGGGCGCGCTGAGCGTGACGAACCTCGCGATCGGCAAGCAGCCCGCGTCGGAGCGTCCCGATCACCAGCCGTGGCCGATGATGCCGACCCTGTTCGAGATGGCCTCAGCCCACGAGGAGGGCGGCGAGCGGATGTTCCTCGCCTCCACCGTCGAGTTCCTCTCCAACGAGGTGGGCGAGGTGCGCGCACTCCGCGTCGCCGAGACCGAGTACGTCGACGGACGCCGCGTGCCCAAGAGCGGCACCGAGCGCGAGATTCCCGCGGACCTCGTCCTCATCGCGATGGGCTTCACCGGCCCCGAGCAGGACGGCTACACCGAGGACACGCTCCCGCAGGTCACGGATCGCGGAGCGTTCCGCCGCGACTCCTCCTACGAGTCCACGGTCTCGGGTGTCTTCGTCGCCGGCGACGCCGGTCGCGGACAGTCGTTGATCGTCTGGGCCATCGCCGAGGGTCGTGCTGCTGCGGCCAATGTCGATCGGTTCCTCATGGGCACCACGGTGCTTCCCGAGCCGGTGCGACCGCATGATGTCGCGATCGGACTCCAGCCCGCGTAGGCTGAGCCGCGGCACCGTCGCCTGATTCACCTTCCCCCACTTTTCTACCCTGGAGAATTCTGTTGAGACGCGCGAAAATCGTCGCCACCCTGGGCCCCGCCACTTCCACCTATGAGACGGTGCGCGCACTGATCGATGCGGGGGTGGACGTCGCCCGCCTGAACCTCAGCCACGGTGACTACTCCGTCCACGAGAACAATTACGCCAACGTGCGTCGTGCCGCCGATGACGCCGGTCGGGCCGTGGCCATCCTGGTCGACCTGCAGGGTCCGAAGATCCGTCTCGGCAAGTTCGAGAACGGCCCCTACGAGCTCGCCAAGGGCGACATCTTCAAGATCACCACCGAAGACATCATCGGCAACAAGGAGATCTGCGGGACGACCTTCAAGGGTCTGCCGCAGGACGTCAACCCTGGCGACTTCCTCCTGATCGACGACGGCAAGGTGCGCGTCGAGGTCATCGAGACCGACGGCGTCGTCGTCACCACGAAGGTCATCGTCGCCGGAGCCGTGTCGAACAACAAGGGCATCAACCTGCCCGGTGTCGCCGTGAACGTCCCCGCGCTCAGTGAGAAGGACGAGGACGACCTCCGCTGGGGTCTGCGCATCGGCGCCGACCTCATCGCGCTCTCGTTCGTCCGCAACGCCTCGGACGTCACCCGCGTGCACGAGATCATGGCCGAAGAGGGTGTCCGGGTTCCGGTCATCGCGAAGGTCGAGAAGCCGCAGGCCGTCGACGCGCTCGAGGAGATCGTCGACGCGTTCGACTCCATCATGGTCGCCCGTGGTGACCTGGGTGTCGAGCTTCCGCTGGAGGCTGTCCCGATCGTGCAGAAGCGCGCTGTCGAGCTCGCCCGCCGGATGGCGAAGCCCGTCATCGTGGCGACGCAGATGCTCGAGTCGATGATCAACAGCCCGGTGCCGACGCGCGCCGAGACCTCCGACGTCGCCAACGCCGTGCTCGACGGCGCCGACGCCGTGATGCTCTCCGGTGAGACCAGCGTCGGCGACTACCCGGTCGTGGTCGTCGAGACCATGGCCCGCATCATCGAGTCCACCGAGGAGCACGGCCTGGAGCGCATCGCGCCCCTCACGACGAAGCCGCGCACGCAGGGTGGCGCCATCACGCTCGCGGCCCTCGAGGTCGCCGAGTTCGTCGAGGCGAAGTTCCTCTGCGTGTTCACGCAGTCGGGTGACTCCGCGCGCCGTCTGTCGCGTCTGCGCTCGCGCATCCCGATGCTGGCGTTCACACCCGACCCCGACATCCGTCGCCGCATGGCGCTGACCTGGGGCATCCGCTCCACGCTCGTCGACATGGTGCAGCACACCGACCTGATGTACCTGCAGGTCGACGACTACCTGCTCGGCAGCGGTCTGGCCGAGGAAGGGGACAAGGTCGTCGTGATCTCCGGTTCCCCTCCCGGAATCGTGGGTTCCACCAACGACATCCGCGTCCACAAGGTCGGGGACGCGGTCAACGGTGCGGCACCCATCTACAAGGAAGCGACCGTCTGACCTGGTTCGGATGCTGACGGGAGGGGCGGGACTTCGGTCCCGTCCCTCTCGTCGTTCCCGGATGCTTCGCAGTTCCGACGCCGCGCGTCAACCCGCTGCCGCCCCCGATCCGGGTCGCGGTAGCTTTTCTCCCATGGGTTCCGATCACCGCCGCATCAGCACCGGAGGACTGACGTTCGGAGTGATCGAGAGTCCTCGCCCGGCCGGGTCCCTCGCCCCGATGGTCGTGCTGGTGCACGGGATCGGGATGTCGCATCGCTACCTCTCGCGGCTGCACGACGTGCTCGCCCGTTCCACCCGCGTCGTCTCGATCGACCTGCCGGGCTTCGCCGGGCTCCCCCAGCCGCGCGAGGCGGCGGACGTGCCTCGCCTCGGCCGCGCCCTCGCCGATGTCATCGCGACGCTGAACGAGGAGCGCATCGTACTCGTGGGGCATTCGATGGGTGCGCAATGGGTCGTCGAGGCGGCGTTGCACCGGCCGCATGCCGTGTCGGCGGTCGTCGCGATCGGCCCGGTCGCCGACGAACGGCACCGCACGATGCCGTCCCAGGCACGCGCGTTGGCCGTCGACACTCTCGGGGAGACCCCGGCGATCAACACGATCGTGTTCACCGACTACCTGCGGTGTGGCATCCCCTGGTATCTGACCCAGTTGCGGCACATGCTCGCCTACCCGATGGAGAAGCGGGTCCGGCGTCTCTCGATGCCCTTCCTCGTCCTGCGAGGTGGCGACGACCCGATCGCCGGACGGGGGTGGTGCCGCCGCCTACGAGATGCAGCCCGAGTCGCTCGTTTCGTCGAGATCCCTGGCCACCACCACGTCGTGCAGCAGTCGGCCCCGCTCGCCGTCGCCGACGCCATCCTGTTCCACACGGCGTCGACGTGGCCGGATGCCGCGCAGGTGCATGCCCGGTCCGAATCGAAGGCCACCCCATCAATCCGTTGAAGGCCGCTGCCTGGTGGGCCGCCGACTACGCCTATGCGGGGTACTGGCAGGTGCGCGCCTTCTTCGATCGCGCGGATGCCAACTCTTTCGCAACCGGAGATGCCGCGCACATCGTCGTGCTTCCCGGTGTCTACGAGACGTGGAGGTTCATGCAGCCGCTCATCGCGGCACTGCACGCGCGCGGTCACCCCGTGCACGTCATCGAGGCGCTGCGGCGGAACCAGCGTCCCGTCACCGAGATGGCCGCCGAGGTCGCCGCATTCCTCGAGGCGCAGGAACTGAGCGACGTGATCCTCGTGGCGCACAGCAAGGGAGGTCTGGCCGGGAAGCTCGCCATGACCGGCCCGGCCGCCGGTCGTATCCGATCTCTGCTGGCGGTGGCGACGCCCTTCGGCGGCTCGAGCTATGCCCGCAGGATCCCGATGCGGACTCTACGCGCGTTCTCGCCGGACGACCCTTCGATCGTGAACCTCGGGCAGCAGCTCGCCGTCAACGAGCGCATCGTCTCGATCTACGCCGAGTTCGACCCGCACATCCCGGAGGGGAGTGAGCTCGCCGGCGCGAAGAACGTACGGCTCGACACGGGCGGGCACTTCCGCATCCTGGCCCATCCGCGCGTCCTCGCCGAATTGGCTGTGCTCGCCGCGGAGCCTGCCGAGCCCGCGGGCTAGGACTTCAGCTTGCGCAGTGCCGAACCCCGGTGCGCCGCCCGGTCGCCGGACTTCTCGGACTCCACGATGAACGAGGGTTCGTCTGCAGATGCCGTGAACTTCTGGTCGGCGAACGTGAAGTCGCGCGTCTTGCGCTCGACGATGCGCCCGCGGGTGCGGCCCTGCGACGTGTTCCAGCTGACGCGGTCGCCCTGGGAGAGATCTGTCATGCCGCCAGAGTAGGCAGGCGGCGCGCCGAAGGAACGGGGGTTGACGAGTCAGAGGACTCTCTGGGTGCCGGCGGTGGGACTCGAACCCACACGCCCTTTCGGACAAAGCATTTTGAGTGCTCCGCGTCTGCCATTCCGCCACGCCGGCTCGTGTGTCGCGACTTCGACTTTAGCGCAGGAGGACCGGCCCGAGCGCCGCGCCACCGCCGGTGCACAGGGCCTCTCCACTAGGATGGATCTGTGACCGAGCAAGAAGAGCAGGCTGTTGAGCCCACGGCATCCGCACCCCGACGCGTCGTCGTCGCCGAAGACGAATCGCTGATCCGTCTCGACATCGTCGAGATCCTCCGCGACAACGGTTTCGATGTGGTCGGAGAAGCGGGAGACGGCGAGACCGCCGTGGCCCTCGCCACCGAACTCCGCCCCGACCTCGTCATCATGGATGTCAAGATGCCCCAGCTCGACGGCATCAGCGCCGCCGAGAAGCTGCACAAGGGGAACATCGCCCCGGTCGTGCTGCTCACCGCGTTCAGCCAGAAGGAGCTCGTCGAGCGGGCCAGCGAGGCCGGCGCACTGGCCTACGTCGTCAAGCCGTTCACGCCGAACGACCTCCTCCCGGCCATCGAGATCGCCCTCGCCCGCCACGAGCAGATCATCACGCTCGAGGCCGAGGTCGCCGACATGGTCGAGCGCTTCGAGACCCGCAAGCTCGTCGACCGGGCCAAGGGTCTGTTGAACGAGAAGATGGGGCTCAGCGAGCCGGAGGCGTTCCGCTGGATCCAGAAGGCGTCGATGGACCGTCGTCTCACGATGCAGGACGTCGCCAAGGCGATCATCGAGCAGCTCGCGCCGAAGAAGTAGCCCGTGCTCCGGCTCGACGCCGAGCATGTGATGCGGCCGGTCGAGGCCGGTGACGGACCGGCGCTCGCACGCGCCTACCTCACGAATCGCGCTCACCTCGCGCCGTGGGAACCGACTCGCGACGAGACGTTCTTCACCGACGCCTGGCAGGAGGAAGACGCCCGACGGTGCGTGACGGATGCCGCGGCCGGACGCAGCATCCGATTTCTCATCGTCTCGACCGACGGCGAGATCCGAGGGCGAATGAACCTGAACAACATCGTGCGCGGTGCGTTCTGGAGCGCCGACCTGGGGTACTGGATCGACGCGTCGCGGCTGCGGCGAGGACTCGCCACGCGCGCTGTCCGCCGGGTGACGGAGTACGCGCGAGACGAGCTGAAGCTCCACCGGCTGCAGGCAGCGACGCTCGTGCACAACGCCGGCTCGCAGCGCGTGCTCGCCGAGAACGGCTTCGTGCGGATCGGCTCAGCGCCGAAGTATCTCCGGATCGCGGGGGAGTGGCAAGACCACCTGCTGTTCCAGCGATTGCTGGAAGAACCGTTCAGCTCGCGCCCGGCGCGTCCCTGACCATGTTCGTGATGCGGATGGTCGAGCAGCGGCGGCCTTGATCGTCGGTCACCACGATCTCGTGCACCGTGATGCTGCGACCGAGGTGCACGGGAGTGCAGACGCCGGTGACGATGCCGGAAGTGGCGGAACGCGTGTGCGTGGCGTTGATGTCGACGCCGACGGCGAGGCGGCCGGGGCCGGCGTGCAGGTTCGCGGCCATCGAGCCGAGCGACTCACCGAGCACGACGTACGCGCCGCCGTGCATGAGGCCGACCGGCTGCGTGTTGCCCTCCACGGGCATCGTGGCGACGCAGCGTTCGAGGCTGAACTCGAGGAACTCCATGCCCATCTTCTGGGCGAGTGCGCCCATTCCGCGGGCGGTGGCCCAGTCGAGTCCCTCGCTCGTGGCGACGTCGCTCATGAATCCTCCTCAGCGGGTGTCTGTCGTCCTCGTTAGGCTGACAGGGTGACGGACTCCGCAAAGCCTACCCTCATGGTCATCGACGGCCATTCGCTCGCCTACCGTGCCTTCTTCGCCCTTCCGGTCGAGAATTTCACGACGAAGGACAACCAGCACACGAACGCCATCTACGGCTTCCTGTCGATGCTGGTGAACCTCATCAAGGCCGAGCAGCCGACGCACATGGCGATCGCCTTCGACACTTCTCGCCACTCGTTCCGAACCGACGAGTACCCCGAGTACAAGGCCACGAGGTCCGAGACGCCGCAGGAGTTCCGCGGTCAGATCCCGCTCCTGCAGGACTGCCTGGCCGCGATGTCGATCCCGGTCCTGACCAAGGAGGGGATCGAGGCCGACGATATCCTCGCCACGCTCTCCACCCAGGGCGTCGAGCAGGGCTACGACGTGCTGATCGTCTCGGGTGACCGCGACAGCATCCAGCTCGTCAACGACGACGTCACGCTGCTGTACCCGAACGTGCAGGGCGTCTCGCAGCTCAAGCGCTACGACCCGGCAACCGTGCAAGAGCGCTACGGAGTGCGGCCGGAGCAGTACCCCGACATCGCGGCTCTCGTCGGCGAGACGAGCGACAACCTGCCCGGCGTGCCGAAGGTGGGGGAGAAGACCGCGGTCAAGTGGCTCACCCAGTTCGGCACACTCGACGAGCTGCTCGAGCGGGCGGACGAGATCAAGGGCGTCGTCGGCGGCAACCTGCGCGACCACATCGACGACGTCCGGCGCAACCGCAGGCTCAATCGTCTGCTCACCGATGTCGAGCTTCCGGTGGCCCCCGGCGATCTGGTGGTGACCCCGATCGACGCCCAGGCCGTGCGCGATATCTTCGCCCGGCTCGAGTTCCGCACCCTGCTGCCGCGCGTGTTCGAAGCAGTGGGCGCCGGAGAGGTCGCCGACGACCCCGCGTCGGTGGTCGTCATGCCCGTACCCGGCGAGGTCGCACCCGCCGACCTCGCCGCCTGGGCCGGTTCGCAGGAGGGCGACGTCGCGCTGCGCGTGACGCTCCAGGGCGGAAAGCCCGCGCGGATCGGAGTGGCCACGGCGACCGAACTCCGCGAGACCGACTGGACGGAGGCCTCGGCCGATGACCTGCGGTCGTGGATCGAGTCCGACAGCCCCAAGGTGCTGCACGACGCGAAGCCGCAGGTGAAGGCGCTGCTGCGCCAGGGTCTGCGTCTGGGCGGGCTCGCCTATGACACCAGCCTCGCCGGGTGGTTGCTGCGCCCGAGCTTCCCCGACAAGACCCTCGCCGACCTGGTCGAGCGGTACCTCGGCGAGAAGCTACCCGAAGCCGACCCGACGCAGCTCGTTCCCGAGACCGAGGGCGCCGCTCCCTCTCAGGAGGCCTGGTTCGCGCTCCGCGTCGCCGATGCGCTGCGCGAAGACATCCCGGAATCCGTGAACACGGTGCTCGTCGACATCGAGCTGCCGACCCTGAGGACGCTCGCCGACATGGAGGTCGCCGGCGTCGCCGTCTCGCACGACGTGCTCTCGACGTTCTCGGGCGAACTCGCGACTCGGGCTGAGGGGCTCGCACAGGAGGCCTTCACGGCTGTCGGGCGGCAATTCAACCTGGGCTCCCCGAAGCAGCTCCAGGAGGTGCTGTTCGAAGACCTGCAGCTCCCGAAGACGCGCAAGACGAAATCCGGTTACTCGACGGATGCCGCCGCGCTGGCAGATCTGCAGGAGACCCATCCGCATCCGTTCCTCAGCCTGCTGCTGCAGCACCGCGAGGCCACGAAGCTCCGTCAGATCATCGAGTCGCTCGACACCGCCATCGGCGATGACCACCGCGTGCACACGACCTACGTGCAGACCGGCAGCCAGACCGGGCGCCTGTCCAGCACCGACCCGAACCTGCAGAACATCCCGGTGCGCACAGAGGAGTCGCGCCGCATCCGCAGCGCGTTCCAGGTGGGTGAGGGGTACGAAGCGCTGCTCACGGCGGACTACTCCCAGATCGAGATGCGGATCATGGCGCACCTCTCCGGTGACGAAGGACTCATCGAGGCCTTCAACAGCGGCGAGGACCTGCACCGGTTCGTCGGTGCCCGTGTCTTCGGTGTGGACCCGAGCGAGGTGACCTCGGCCATGCGCACGAAGGTGAAGGCGATGTCGTACGGGCTCGTCTACGGTCTGTCGGCGTTCGGACTCTCCAAGCAGCTCCGCATCGAGCAGTCCGAGGCGAAGCAGCTGATGGTCGAGTACTTCGCCCGATTCGGGGCGGTCCGCGACTACCTCCGCGCCTCTGTGATGAAGGCGAAGGAGGTCGGGTACACCGAGACGATCTTCGGACGCCGTCGGCCTTTCCCCGACCTCGCGAGCCCCAACCGCGTGCTGCGAGAGAACGCCGAACGCGCGGCGCTCAATGCGCCGATCCAGGGCAGTGCGGCCGACATCATGAAGATCGCCCTGCTGCACATCCACGACGACCTGCAGGCCGAGAAGCTCCAGTCCCGCGCCCTGCTGCAGATCCACGACGAGCTCGTGGTCGAGGTCGCACCGGGCGAATGGGACGCGGCGGAGCGCATCGTCCGCGCGCGGATGGGCGACGCGGCCGATCTCACGGTGCCGCTCGACGTCCAGGTCGGCCGCGGCGGCGACTGGAACGAGGCCGCGCACTAGAACCGATATATCGAACGGGTGCCGGGGATTAGGCTGAAGGGATGACTTCAGCTCCCCGCACTCCCTCCGCCATCGACAAGGTCGCCGATGACTGGGTCGATACGATCGCTGTCCTCGCTCCCACCCTCGGCACGTACATCGGGCGCGACGAGGTCAACGACCGCTTCGGCGACCTGAGCCCCGCCGGACACGAGGAGATCGCCGCGGCGACGCGGTCGACGCTCGACGCGCTCTCCGCTCTGGAGCCGGTCGACGCGATCGACGAGGTCACCAAGGCCGATCTGAGCTCCGAACTGCGCCTCGACCTCGAGTTCCACGAGGCGAAGTGGCACCTGCGCGACCTGAACGTGATCGCCTCCGCGGCACAGGACGTGCGCGCGGCGTTCGACCTGATGCCGACGGGGAGCGCCGACGACTGGGGAGTGATCGCGACCCGTCTCGCCGCAGTGCCCGGTGCGCTGCGCGGCTACACCGAGACCCTGCGGCAGGGCATCGCGGAGGGCATCACCCCGGCGCGTCGGCAGGTCGTCGAGGTCGCCACCCAGATCAATCGCTACACCGCAGACGACGGGTTCTTCGCTGCGTTCGTCGCAGAGGCCGCGCCCGACGAGGGACAGCTTCCGGCATCGCTCGCGCGCACTCTCGCCGATAACTCCGCTGCCGCGCGCGTCGCCTACGACGAGCCTCCGCCGCTTCCTGGCCGAGGAGCTCGCCCCTGTCGCCGGCGAGGTCGACGCCGTCGGCAGAGACCTGTACGCCCTCAACTCCCGGCGCTTCCTCGGCGCCACCATCGACCTCGACGAGACGTACGAGTGGGGCCGCGAAGAGCTCGCGCGGATGGTCGCCGAGCAGACCGCCATCGCGAACGAGATCCTCCCCGGTTCCTCGGTCGAAGAGGCCGTCGCCCACCTGGAGTCCGACCCGGCGCGCAAGCTCGTCGGCACGGATGCTCTCCAGAAGTGGATGCAGGAAACCAGCGACCGCGCCGTCGCCGAACTCGGCGCCTCGCACTTCGACATCCCGGAGGCCATCCGCACCCTCGAGTGCATGATCGCGCCGACCCAGGAGGGCGGGATCTACTACACCGGTCCCACCGACGACTTCTCGCGTCCCGGCCGCATGTGGTGGTCGGTGCCCGAGGGCGTCACCGAATTCGACACCTGGCGCGAGCTCACCACGGTGTTCCACGAGGGAGTGCCCGGTCACCACCTGCAGATCGCGCAGGCCGTGTACAACCGCGCCGAACTGAACACGTGGCGGCGTCTTCTCGCTGGCACCTCCGGCCACGCCGAGGGCTGGGCCTTGTACGCCGAGCGTCTCATGGAGCAGCTGGGCTACCTCGACGATCCCGCCGACCGCCTCGGCATGCTCGATGGTCAGCGCATGCGCGCCGCTCGCGTGGTGCTCGACATCGGCGTACACCTCGGCAAGCCGCGCCTCGACGGCACCGGAACCTGGGATGCGGCTTACGCGCTCGACTTCATGCGCGGCAACGTCAACATGTCCGACCAGTTCGTGCAGTTCGAGGTGAACCGCTACCTCGGCTGGCCGGGACAGGCGCCGTCGTACAAGGTCGGACAGCGCATCTGGGAGCAGGTCCGCGATGCCGTGCGCGCTGCGGAGGGGGAGTCGTTCTCGTTCAAGGACTTCCACAAGCGCGCCCTCGACCTCGGTGGCGTCGGTCTCGACACCCTGCGCAGCACACTCCTTCCGCGCTGAGGGAATGCCGCGACCGATGCGCATGTTCATCCATCTGAATGGAAAGGGATGACATGAGCATCGAATTCGGGCTGGACACGTTCGGCGACATCACCCGCGACGCGGAGGGCGAGCTCCTCACCGGCGCACAGACGATCCGCAACGTCGTGGCTCAGGCCGAGATGGCCGACGCGGTCGGCGTGGACTTCTTCGGCGTGGGGGAGCACCATCGCGCCGAATTCGCGGTCTCTTCGCCGGAGATGGTGCTGGCCACCATCGCAGGACGCACGAAGAACATCCGCCTCGGGACGGCCGTCACGGTGCTGTCCTCCGATGACCCGGTCCGCGTGTTCGAGCGGTTCTCCACCCTCGACGCCCTCTCCGACGGGCGCGCCGAAGTCGTGCTCGGACGCGGCTCCTTCATCGAGTCGTTCCCGCTCTTCGGCTACGACCTGCGCGACTATGACGCGCTCTTCGAGCAGAAGCTGGAGCTCTTCACCGAGCTTCTCAAGGAAGAGCCGGTCACCTGGTCCGGCACGATGCGCGCCTCGCTCGAGAACGCGAACGTGTTCCCCAAGACCGAGAACGGACTGCGCACGTGGGTCGGCGTGGGCGGCAGCCCGGAGTCCGTCGTCCGCGTCGCACGTCACGGGCTCGGACTCATGCTGGCGATCATCGGCGGTCCCGCCGTGCGCTTCAAGCCCTTCGTCGAGCTGTACCACCGCTCGGTCGCGTCCTTCGGGACGACCTCGCACCCGGTGTCGGTGCATTCGCCCGGCCACATCGCCGAGACCGATGCCGAGGCCTGGGATGCCGCCTATTCCGGCTTCGAGGCGATGAACAACACGATCGGTCGCGAGCGCGGCTGGCCGGCCTACAGCCGCGCACGGTTCCAGAACGACGTCGGGCCGGAGGGCGCGATCTACGCGGGTTCTCCCGACCGTGTCGCGGCGAAGATCGCCGACACCGTCACGATGCTGGGTCTCGGACGCTTCGACCTCAAGTACGCCACAGGGACGCTGTCGCACGAGGTGATGATGCGCAGCATCGAGCTCTACGGCACCGAGGTCATCCCGCGGGTGCGGAAGCTCCTCGCCGACCGCGACTGAGCCGTCATCGTGGGGCTGCGCGCGCATCCGCCGCCCTACGATGAGGTCATGGCCAACTCCGCCCTGCCGAGTCGCGCATCGCTCGCCGAGCGCCTCGACGAATTGCCCTTCACCCGGCGCCACTTCCGCGTCCTCACCGGCTCAGGAGTCGGCTGGGCGCTCGATGCGATGGACGTCGGACTCATCTCGTTCATCCTCGCTGCCCTTACTCAGCAGTGGGGCCTGACCAAGACGGATGCCGGGTGGATCGCCTCGGTCGGCTTCCTGGGCATGGCGATCGGCGCGACGCTCGGTGGCCTCCTGGCCGATCGACTCGGCCGCCGACAGGTGTTCGCCATCACCCTGCTGATCTACGGCATCGCGACCGGTGCCAGCGCGCTCGTCGGCGGCATCGCGGTCCTGCTGGTCCTGCGCTTCTTCGTCGGGCTCGGACTCGGGGCCGAGCTGCCGGTCGCATCGACCTATGTGAGCGAGTTCGCTCCGGCGCGGATCCGCGGTCGACTCATCGTCATCCTCGAGGCCTTCTGGGCGCTCGGTTGGACGGTGTCGGCTCTGATCGGATACTTCGTGATCCCGGCATCCGACGACGGCTGGCGCTGGGCCTTCGCGCTCGGAGCGATTCCGGCCGTGTACGCGCTGATCGTGCGCTGGGGTTTGCCGGAGTCTCCGCGTTGGCTCGCCTCCCGCGGACGCATCGCCGAGGCCGACCGCATCGTATCGACCTTCGAGGCGGATGCCGGACTCGTACCGGGTCCCGCCATCCGCAAGGAACCGCCGTCGCGAGCGATCGCGGTCACGGCGCGGGCGAGGCTCACGACCCTGTGGAACCGTGAGTTCCGCGTGCGCACACTCTGTCTCTGGCTCGTATGGTTGTGCGTGAACTTCGCTTATTACGGCGCGTTCATCTGGATCCCCAGCATCTTGCTGGACGCCGGATTCGACCTGGTCAAGTCGTTCGGCTTCACGCTCATCATCACCTTGGCGCAGCTTCCCGGCTATGCCGTCGCGGCCTGGCTCATCGAGGTGTGGGGCCGCCGGGCGACTCTCTCGGTGTTCCTGATCGGTTCCGCCGTCTCGGCCGTCTTCTTCGGAACGGCGAGCACGGAAGGCGCCATCATCGCTTCCGGCATGGCCCTGTCGTTCTTCAACCTCGGGGCGTGGGGCGCGCTGTACGCGGTCACGCCTGAGACGTATCCGACGTCGCTTCGGGGGACCGGCGCCGGGTGGGCGGCGGGAGTCGGACGGATCGCCTCGATCGTGGCCCCGCTCACAGTCCCGGTCCTGCTCGTCGCGGGCGGCACCCCCGT
Organism: Microbacterium sp. W4I20; assembly: GCF_030816505.1. Taxonomy (NCBI): domain Bacteria; kingdom Bacillati; phylum Actinomycetota; class Actinomycetes; order Micrococcales; family Microbacteriaceae; genus Microbacterium; species Microbacterium sp. W4I20. The sequence goes on from NZ_JAUSYB010000001.1 coordinate 502,929, forward strand.
GCTCTTCGTCGTGTTCGGCGCCTGCTTCCTGGTGGCCGCCGCTGCGGCATGGGGGCTCGCCGATCGCGGAGGTGTCGCACTCGACGACCGCTGATGCGCCGGGCAGCCTCCGGTCGGGAATAGGCTTGCTCGGTGGCAGATGTGCGTTACGTGGCTATCGGAGACTCCTTCACGGAAGGGGTCGGCGACGTGCTGCCCGACGGCACGGAACGCGGGTGGGCCGATCTCGCCGCGCAGGGCTGGGCCGACGCGGCCGGTCACCCGATCCAGTACGCGAACCTCGCGATCCGCGGCAAGCTCGCGTGGCCCATCGTCGAGCAGCAGCTGGAGCCCGCCCTCGCGCTGCGACCGACCCACCTCTCGTTCAACGGGGGAGGCAACGACATGCTGCGGCCGCGCACCGACCTCGAGCACATCGCTGACGCGTTCAGCCGCGTGCTGCGGCGCTGCGATGAGGAGGGCGTGACGATGATCCTGCTCTCCGGCGCGAACCCGAGCGGACAGCTGCCGATGGGATCGCTCGTGCAGCGCCGCGGCGATCTGCTCTCTGAGGCCGTGCTGCGGCGGGTCGAGGATCGTCCCGATGTGATCAGGGCGTTGAACTGGCCCGACCGCGAGCTCGCAGATCCCGCGTACTGGTCGGAAGATCGGCTGCACATGAACGCGGCAGGCCACCATCGCGTGGCGGCGCGCGTCGTCCAGGCGCTCGGCTTCGAACCGCCCGAGACCTGGTGGAAGCCGAGCGAACGGGGAGGAGTGCGGCCGGGCGGGTTCGCCTACTACCGCGAACACGTCGGTCCGTGGGTACGCCGGCGCGTGACCCGCACCTCTTCCGGTGACGGCCGCGCAGCGAAGTACCCGACGTGGGTCGAGCGGACACCGTCGTGACTCAGCGGCGCCGACGGCGAGAGCCGGCGCCCTCGGGCGAGACCAGGATCGCGGGCTGAGTGATATGTCCGACTTCGAGATGGCGCGCATCCCTGCGGGTTCCGTGACACTGCACGATGCGCGGCGCAAGCTGCAGCGCACCGTGTCGCTGGAGCCGTTCGAGATCGGCGCGTACCCGGTCACGGAGGAGCAGCTGGCGGACGTGCTCGGCATCCCCGTCCGGCATCCGTCCCGCCCGGCCGTCGATCTCAGCTGGCTGCGGGCGGTGCACTTCTGCAACGCCGCGTCCGAGTGGGAGGGCTTCGACCCGGTCTACCTGTTCGACGGGGAGGACGTCAGCTGGGATGCCACGGCAGACGGATACCGTCTGCCCACCGAGGCGGAGTGGGAGTTCGCGTGCCGCGCCGGGTCGGTAGGGCCGCACTACGCTCCGCTGGCGGATGCCGCATGGACGAGCGCCGATGGCGTCAGCGCGCCGCAGAACGTGGGCGGCAAGATTCCGAACCTGAACGGGCTGTTCGACACACTCGGCAACGTCTGGGAGTGGTGCTGGGATCTGCTCGATCCTGCCCGCTATGGCGACTATCGCGTCTTCCGTGGCGGGGGCTTCGCGGATGATGCCTGGAGCGTGCGCGCATCGGTGCGTCGTGGGGGAGCGCCGCGGATGCATCATGACGACGTGGGCCTTCGGCTGGCGCGGGGTGGGTTCCCTACCGCGGACGAGGCGCAGGGATGGTCGGCGCGGTTGGATCGAGAGCGGGCTGCGTTCGACGGACCACTCCCGTCGGGATGGACGCCGCTTCGGCGCTGAGGGCGTCAGATTGCCGCGAGCTCGGCGACGACGATGTCGGCGATGACCTCCGGCCGGGAGATGTATGGCGAGTGATCCGCGTCCAGTTCGCTCGCCTCTGTGCACCGCGGAGCGAGCGAGCGCTGGATCTCCGGATCGACGGCGCGATCCTGCGCACAGACGATGTAGCGGGACCGCGCTTCCTCCCACGCGGCGCGGCGCGGGATACCGCGACCGTGTCCAGGAGCCTGCGGGACCAGCAATCCGACGGCCCAGGCCGCGGTCTCCGCATCGGCATCCGCATAGAGAGCGCCTCTCGCCAGACTCGGGTCGATGACGGTACCGCCACCCGGATCGCGACGCATCGCTTCGTTCACGAGCGCCCCGCCCAGCGATGCGCAGCTCTCATCGGTCGTCGGGACGAAGGCCGCGAGATACACGAGAGACCGCACCCCGGTGAGGCCGCTGATCACTGCACCGCCATAGCTGTGTCCCAGCACGAGCGGCGGCGAGGGACACGCATCGACGACAGCCTGCACGGCGGTGGTGTCGGCATCGAGGGAACCGCGGTGCAGAGTGGGCGTGTGGGTGTCGATGCCCCTGCGAAGAAGCTCCGCGGCGAGCAGGTTCATGTGTGCGCCCTGGTGCCACAGCCCATGGACGAGCACGACAGACGGAGTCGTACTCACGACGACGTCAGGTGCTTGATCATGTAGCGGTTCGGGTCCTCGGACGGGGCGAAGCCGTACTGGGCGTAGAGGCCATGTGCGTCGGCGGTCGCGAGCACGATGCGCTTCACCGGTAGCGGCTCGAGGTCGGCGATCACGCCTTCCACCAGCATCTTGCCCACGCCGGTTCCGCGAGCGGCCTCGTCGACGAAGACATCGCACAGCCAGGCGAAGGTCACGGCGTCCGTCACCACGCGCGCATAGGCGACCTGTTCACCGTCGGCGTTCCACACGCTGTAGTTGCGCGAGGCCTCGATGGCGGCATCCTGCGTCGCGCGCGACCTGCCGAGCGCCCAGTAGGCCTGTTCGCTCAGCCAGGCGTGCACACGCTCACGATCGATGACGGACGAATCGGAGGAGAACGTGAAGCCGGAGACCATGCTTCATCCTATGAGCGGTTCAGCGACGCGGATCAGGGTCGAGGCCGATGCGGATGCGCGTGTGCTTCCGCTCGATGAGGATGAAGGTGACTCCGAGGATCCACAGCGGAATCGGCATCAGGAAGGCGATGCGGAAGGCGTCCAGCGTGTAGGTGTCCGGAGTCCCCGCACCCTGTAGATCGAGGGCGAGGCCGATCAGGAAGATCGCGATGAGTGCGGCGATGAAACCGCCGGCGTTGGTCACTCCGGTCGCCGTGCTCAGACGATGGCTCGGGTTGTGCGTGCGGGCGTGGTCGAACGCGATCATCGACGCGGGGCCTCCGGTCGCCAGCGCCACGGCGAGGACATAGAGCAGCCAGAGCGGAGCGGCGCCCGGAAGCAGCAGCACGATGATCCAGGCCAGCATCTGCACGCCGACAGCAGGAAGCACGAGCGCCAGCGAGCGGTGGTTGGGAAGCCGGCGGGACAGGTCGCCGATCACGGGCCCGAGAACCATTCCGGCGACGACGTACACCGAGATGATCCCGGCCGCGTGCGCAGTGTCGAGACCTTGCGCCGCGGTGAGGAAGGGCATCCCCCAGAGGAGGATGAACGCGGTGCCGGCGAACGGAGATGTGAAGTGTGACCAGAACGCCAGACGGGTACCGGGATGGGCCCAGGCGGCACGGATGCCGACACCGGTGTCGATCGCCGACGTCACGACGCGGATCACCCCGGTATCGGTGTTGACCGTCACGTCGGCGTCGCGTTCCGGTGGATGATTGCGGATGATGAGGGCGACGAGGATCGCGAACAGGGCGCCGAGCCCCGCGATGCTGCCGAACGTAATCGTCCAGGTCGTCGCGTGGAGGAGAGCCGCCACCGGAACGAGCGCGATGAGCTGACCGGCCTGACCCACGATGCCGGTGAACTGCACCATGAGCGGTCCGCGCTGGGAGGGGAACCAGGTCGCGACGAGTCGGAGCACGGCCGGGAAGATCGCCGCATCCCCGGCGCCGAGGAGGATACGGGCGATGATCGCGATGCCGACGCTGGGGGAGAGGGCCATGGTGAGCTGGCCGGCGGCCATCAGGAGCATGCCGATGGTCATGATCGGTCGCGAACCATAGCGGTCGAGGAGGACACCGATCGGAATCTGCATGCCGCCGTACACGGCGAGCTGCACGACCGCGAAGAGCGCGAGTGTCGAAGCATCGGCCTGGAAGCGATCTGCGGCTTCGACCCCCACCGCGCCAAGCGAGGTGCGGTTGGTTACCGCGAGGACATAGGCCGCCACTCCGACCGACCAGATCAGCCAGGCCCGCCATTCCGGGGTGGAGAGCGGCGAGCGGGAGACCTGGGGCACCCTTCAACGCTACTCCCGCGCGGCGCGGCTCGTCGCCGCGCTCATTTGTCCAGGCGGATCCCCATCACCTGGATCTCGCGCGTCTCCGTGATGCGGACCGCGGGATCGACGACCGTCCAGCCGAGCCGGGTATAGAGCCGTTGAGCGGGAATGGCGTCCTGATAGCAGCCGAGCAGGGCCGTCCGATAAGGGAGGCCGTGCAGCACGGCGTTGATCAGGGCCGCCGCGACTCCCCGGCGTCGGTTCGAATCGGCGACGGCGAGCTCGACGACCGAGAAGCACTCGGTGTCCAACCAGGCGCGCTGGGCGTCAACCGGCAGGGCTGCGTCGAGACGATCCCACCACCAGTCGCCGAGCGAGATCCCGGCGCCGAGCACGAGGCCGACGATGTGCGAATCCTCAGTCGCAAGGAGAAGTCGGAAATCCGGCCTCTCTTCCGCGTATCGCCGCGCCCGCGAGAGGAGGCTGTCGTGGCTCTCCGAACGGTCATCGCCGTAGGGCGGCTCGGTGAACACGTCTGCGTACAGCTCGGCGGCTCGAGACAGCTGGTCATCAGTGCCGTCCCAGGGGGCAATGGTGAAAGTCATGTCATCACCCTGCCATCCAGGGGCGACATCGAGTGCGTGGAATGTCGGTGACGGTCACTACGGTGATGCCATGACACCTCAGCCCGTGCATCACTCCCTCGACTACACCGAGCTCGTCGTGACCGACCTCGCCGCGGCCACGACGTTCTACACCGAAGCCTTCGGCTGGTCATTCGTCGACTACGGACCCGGCTACGCAGGCATCGCCTCACCGAGCGGCGACGGGAGCGAGGTGGGTGGACTACTACTCGCCGACGAACCGCGGCCCGTCGGCGGACCCCTCGTGCTGCTGTACTCGACCGACCTCGACGCCACCATGGACGCGATCACGGCTGCGGGCGGCACGATCCTGCAGCTGCCGTACGAATTCCCGGGTGGCCGCCGCCTGCACTTCGCCGATCCTTCGGGCAACGAGCTCGGAGTGTGGGCCGCGCAGTAGTCCCATTCAGCTGAGCCGCTCAGTGAGATGGACCGTCACGTCATCCCCGTCTGTCTTCCCGATCCGCTTGCGGATGGCCGCCGCGACCGGCAGCTTGTGAGTGCCGTCGCCCAGGGCCATAAAGGCGCCGCGGAACGGCTCGCCGTCGACGGTTCCCGCGACCTTGACCAGGCCGCGGGTTCCGAAGACCTCGGCAGAGTCGGAGAGCTGCACGCACGTCCAGGTGTCGCCCTCGCGGACTTTGCCGAGCGTCGCGACGAATGTGATGTCGAGGGGAGTGGGTGTGGTCATGACGGTTCCGTTCGTTCGGTCAGACGAAGAGTCCGACGATGGCGCCGATCAAGGCCAGTTTGACGACCCAGTCGACCAGGTGGACGGCGGCTGCTGAGAGGGCGGTGTTCTCGTGCACGACGCCCACCCATGAGGAGGGTGAGGGGCAGCGCGGTGAGCGCCAGTCCCAGCAGAAGACCTGCGATCGGACCGTGCCAATCCGCTGCGATCAAGATGCCGGCGATCAGGCCTGATGCGATGAGGCTGCGCACCACTACGGATGCCATCTGCACGCCGACGGAGAGACCCGGTCGGGGAGTGCTGGTCCGTGAGACGAGGGTCGACACCGGCGGTATGGCGTACAGCACCGCGCTGGCGATGAATGACGCCACGGTGGCGAGTGCGATTCCCAGGGCGATCATGGCGACTCCTTTAGTACCGAGTGGTACTCAGCGTAGGTTCGCCTTTTAGAACTGTCAAGTACTAATATGAAGGACATGACGACTGCAATCCGCCCGCCAGGTCGCCCCGCCGGACGAACGGGGGAGGAGCTCCTTGCGGTAGCCCGCGATCTGTTCCTCGAGCGCGGGTATGGCGGCACGTCCATGGAGGAGGTCGCCACGCGCGCAGCGATTTCGAAGGCGTCGCTCTACCGCGAGCATTCGTCGAAATCCGCGCTGTACGAAGCAGTGGTGCGTCACTGGGCCGCATCAGGACGGGACGCGATGCGGCCGGCGCTCGATCGGCTCCAGACTGCCGACGATCTGCGACAGGGCCTCTCAGAGCTCGCCGAGACGATGCGCGCCGGCATCCTGAGCGAGCCCGTCCTCGCCATGCGACGGCTCGTCGCCGCGGAAGCTCTGACTCAGCCGGTGGTGGCGAGGATGTATCTCGAGGAGAGCTGGAACAGCAACATCCACTCTCTCGCTGACACCCTCAGCACGATGGCCACCAAACACCGCCTCCACATCGACGACCCGGATGCCGCAGCCTCAGACTTCACCTGGCTCGTGATCGGCGCGCCGCTCAATGCGCGCCTTCTCGCCGGCGACGCTCCAGCGCCACCCGTCGCCCGTACGGTCGATCTCTTCCTTGCGGGCTACAGGGAGCGCTGAACGGACAGGTCGCGCAGGATGCTCGCGACGATCTCACTCGTGGTGTCCTCCGGGCCCACGCGTCGCTCATCGAACCAGGGGAGCGGCTGCCACCCGTCGTACCACTCGCGGATCTTCTCTTCGGCGACGACCTTTCCGAGCGGCCGTGAAGCGTGCCGTCGCAGCGTCTCCTCGAGGCCGAGGTCGAACTGACAGATCGCCGTGGCGCCTCGGTGCTCGCTGACGAGATGTTCGAACCGCTCGGTGTAGTCGCGGAGGTTGAAGATGCCGTCGAGGATCACGTCGTACCCGAGATCGAGAGCCTGGCCTGCGGCAGTGACGATGAGGATGCTCGCGTCGCGCGACCGTGCGCGTGAATCGGGGTTGCTCAGCATCTCGCGTCGGATCTGGTCCTGGTGGATGACCGCGACCTCCGGGCCGAGCTCGGCACGTAGCGCGAGGGCGGTGGTCGTCTTGCCTGATGCCGAGTCTCCGCGGAGGATGACGAGACGGGTGGAGGTCGTGCCGACGGTCATGAGTTCATCGTGACACGGTTCGGTTATCCCGCGGATGCGGCGAGGCGCCCCAGTTAGTCTCCCGCGCCGTACCGGGCGACGATGGTCTTCGCCGCCTCATCGACGGTGCGGCGTGTCTCCTCGTCGGTGAGCGACCATCCGACATGCACGAGTCGCGGCCAGAAGACGACTGTCGCGATCATGCCGAGGAACTGCGCAGCTGCGACGTCGAAGTCGTCGATCCGTGTCTCTCCGCTGGCGTCGGTCGACTCGAGAAAGGCCCTGAGGGCACGCAGGACAGGAAGCGTCCCGAAGTTGAAGGTCTGCTCGCGCAACTCCGGGAATCGGGCTGATTCGGTGATCACCGCGCGGATCAGGTCCGTCATCCGGGGATGACCGAGCACCTCCGCGTATGCCAGCCCAATGACGACGAGGCCCGAATGAAAGTCACCGGCCGGCGGCTCGACGGCCTCTGAGTCCTCGGCGTTACCCGCTCCGAGCACGATCGCCTCGAAGAGCTCGGCCTTCGTCGGGAACTGCTTGAACAGTGTCGCCTTGGATACACCTCCCCGCTCCGCCACCTTCGCCAGGGAGGTCCGCTCATACCCGAGTTCCAAGAACAACCCTGTCGCGGCGTCGAGGATCGCGGCGCGGTTGTCGGCTGCGACTTGGCGGTGATAGGCGGAGAGTTCGCGGGACATGACTCCATTATGACGTAGAGGTGAGTTACTTGACTCACGACCCGCAGGAGACTAGCCTCACTTTATGGTGAGTCGTCCGACTCACCATAACGAAGGCATCCCACGGGAGGAACAATGGCGAAGGTACTGATTCACGCGACGGTGTCGCTGGACGGATTCATGGCCGACGAGAGCGGGGCAGTCGACTGGATGAACGGCTTCGCCGTGGATCCCGAGGACGAGACGGTGGTCGGGGGCGTCGTAGGGAGCATCGGCGCGGTCGTCGGCGGCGCGAACAAGACGCAGACGATCGAAGACGGAGGGGTTCCTTACGGCGGGATCGTCGGAGTGCCGGTCTTTCTGATGACGCACAGCGCGCACGAGCCGGTTGTGAAAGACGGCATCACGTACAACTTCGTCGTCGACGACGTCGTCGAGGCCGTGAATGCTGCCAAGCGTGCGGCGGGGGAGAAGTGGGTGAGTGTGCTGGGAGGAACTGTCTCCCGACAGTGCTTGGAGAAACGACTTGTGGATGAGATCGTGCTGGACGTCGTGCCGATCCTCCTCGGAAGCGGGATCTCTTTGTTCACGGGGCTCAGCGAGCACATCACTCTCGAGCGGGTGGAGACCTCTGCTTTCGCGAGCGAGGTGCACCTGCGTTACCGGGTGCTCGCCTGAGACCGTGAGAACGGCGCGTGATGCGGTCAGCGCCCGTCGTGGGTGTGGGACTGGAGGCGCCTCAGCCTAGGAGAATGGTCGGATGCAGCAATCGCAAGCGCCCGAGCCCGCCGAGAACATTTCGGCGCACACCCGCCGACGCTTCCTCATCGCTGCCGGCGCGGGTGTCGCGGTGACTGCCGCAGGCATCTGGTTCGCGGCGACGGCCGAGATTCCCGACGGTCCGACCGCCGCTGCGGGCGCGGACAACCCGAGGGGATTGGTCCGGTACGACCCTGTCTATCACCGCGCGGTGAGCGGGCTGGAAGCGCCCCTGGGGTTCGACGACTGCGGGCATTCCACCACCCGGGCGAGCCGCGACACAGCAGGAAGCGACCGCCACACCGTGACGCCCGTCATAGACCGGTTCGTCATTCATCACACGGGTACGACGGCAGACCAGCTGGACTTCCTCTCGCGTTGCAACATGCGATCCTCGGCTCCCACGTTCTATCTGCGGCACGACGGATCCGTCATCGAGCTGATTCGCCCTGGCGCGAAGCCGTCGTCAACCGGAGCTGACTGGAACTGGCGATCGCTGGCGGTGGAGACTCTGAACGCGACGGGGGCGCCTGACTACGCCGTGACAGAGGCTCAGCTGGAAGAGCTGGCACAGATGATCGCGTGGCTCGCGACGTACGACGGCGAGCGTCTGGACGGCGTGCCGGTGTCGTTCACGATCGACAGGGAGCACGTCATCACCCACCAGGAGACGTGGTCGGGGACCGAATGCCCCGGTCCGTATCTGCAGTCCCGGTTGGACGACATCGTGGCCCGCGCCAGGGAGATCTTTCAGAAAAACTGACATAATGTGCATTATCGGCTTATGTCCGAGAGGGGTTAAGTCGGTGGCTAGGCTTCCAGCATGAACGGAAGCAACGTCGAGATCGACTGGGAAGCCGCCCGACACGCCAATCTGCAGAATTGGGACGACCGCGTGCCGCTGCACGAAACGGCCTACGGACTCGACGCCTACGACGACCCGAAATACCTGAGCGACGTCGTGCGACACGACCTGCCTGTCTTGGCGCCGTTCTTGCCTGGCCGCACCCTCGCCGGACTCGATCTCTGCCACCTCCAGTGCCACATCGGGACGGACACCGTCTCGCTGGCACGAGCCGGCGCCACCGTCACCGGCGTGGATTTCTCCCACCCGGCGCTGGCTGCGGCAGCACAACTCGCCCAGCGCGCCGGCGTGGCGGCCACCTGGGTTGAGGCCGACGTACTCGACGCCCGGAGCGCCGTCATCGGCGACTTCGATGTCGTCTACACGAGCATCGGTACGATCACCTGGCTCGCCGACCTGGATCGGTGGGCGGCTCAGATCGCGGCGCTGCTCCGTCCGGGCGGCACGTTCTTCATCCGCGACGGGCATCCGGCTCTCTACGCGCTCGACGAGGAAGCCCCGACACTGACCACTCGCTACCCGTACTTCGGCGACGGGCGCGCGCAGCAGTGGGACGACGAGTCGACCTACGTCGGCGACGGCAAGGTCGCTCATCCTCGCACCTTCGAGTGGCCCCACCCGCTGTCCGAGATCCTGGGTGCTCTTCTCGGCGCCGGTCTCCGTCTCCTGCACTTCGACGAGGGCCGGACGCTGCCGTGGCGCTTCAGTCCGCGGATGGTCGAGGTGGATGGCGATTTCGCGTGGCCGGAGCCGGAGCGCAATCTCGTGCCGTGCACCTACACGATCGTCGCGCGGCGGGAGTGATCGCAGGCGTCACGCACCCACGTACTGCGCCAGATGCTCGCCTGTGACTGTCGTTTTTTGGGATACCAAATTGCTCGGAGTTCCTTCGAAGACGATCTTGCCGCCGTCGTGCCCGGCACCCGGTCCGATGTCGATGATCCAATCCGCGTGCGCCATCACGGCTTGGTGGTGCTCGATCACGATCACCGTCTTGCCGGAATCCACCAACGTGTCGAGGAGCCCGAGAATCTTGTCGACGTCGGCGAGGTGGAGTCCCGTCGTGGGCTCATCCAGCACATAGACGTCGCCCTTCTCCCCCATCTGGATCGCCAGCTTGATGCGTTGCCGCTCTCCCCCCGACAGCGTCGAGAGTGGCTGGCCGAGCGAGAGATACCCGAGGCCGACGTCGTCGAGCCGGCCGAGGATCGCCGTCACTGCGGGGATCTTCGCCTCTCCGTCGGAGAAGAAGACGCGTGCTTCGGAGACCGGCAGGTCGAGCACCTCGGTGATGTCCTTGCCCGCCAGCTTGTACTCGAGCACGCTCGCCTGGAAGCGCTTGCCGCCACAGTCCTCGCACGGGGTTTCGATCGTGTCCATGAAGCCCAGCTCGGTGATGATGACACCGGCCCCCTTGCAGGTCGGGCAGGCCCCCTCGGAGTTCGCGCTGAACAGTGCGGGCTTGACGCCGTTGGCCTTCGCGAACGCTTTGCGGATCGGCTCCAGCAGACCGGTGTACGTCGCCGGATTGCTTCGTCGCGAGCCCTTGATCGCACCCTGGTCGATCGCCACGACGCCCTCTCGGCGCGAGACCGAGCCGTGGATCAGCGAGCTCTTGCCGGAACCCGCCACCCCGGTCACGACGGTGAGGACGCCCTTCGGGATGTCGACGTCGACGTCGCGGAGGTTGTTGGCGGTCGCGCCACGCACCTCGATCGCGCCCGTGCTCGAGCGCACCGAGTCCTTCAGCTGCGCCCGATCGTCGAGATGATCTCCCGTGCGCGTACCGCTGGCCTTGAGTCCTTCGACCGTGCCCTCGAAGCAGATCTGGCCGCCTGCACCGCCGGCGCCGGGCCCGAGATCGACCACGTGGTCGCCGATCGCGATCGTCTCCGGCTTGTGCTCGACGACGAGGACCGTGTTGCCCTTGTCGCGCAGCTTGAGCAGCAGGCTGTTCATCCGCTGGATGTCATGCGGATGCAGCCCGATCGTCGGCTCGTCGAAGATGTAGGTGACGTCGGTGAGAGACGAGCCGAGGTGGCGCAGCATCTTGATGCGCTGCGCCTCTCCCCCGGACAGCGTCCCCGACGGCCGCTCGAGACTCAGGTATCCGAGACCGAGAGTGACGAAGGCGTCGAGATTGGCGCTGAGGGCCTCGAGCAGCGGTCCGGCACCCGGAAGATCGAGACCGCGGACCCATGTCGCCAGGTCGGTCACCTGCATGCGACACGCATCCGCGATGCTGATGCCGTCGATCTTCGACGAACGGGCGCCCTCGGTCAGTCGGGTCCCATCGCACTCCGGGCAGACCGCGAACGTCGCGACCCGCTCGACGAACGCGCGGACGTGCGGCTGCAATGCGTCGAGATCCTTGGACAGCATCGACTTGGTGATCTTCGGGATCAACCCTTCGTAGGTCATGTTGATGCCCGAGATCTTCACCTTGGTCACCTCGCCGTACAGCAGCAGATGACGCTGCTTCTCGGTGAACTCCGAGATCGGCTTGTCGCCCGGGTAGAAACCGGATGCGGAGAACCCCTTCACCATCCAGCCGTCGGCGGTGTATCCGGGAACCATGATCGCGCCCTCGTCGAGGGACTTCGACTCGTCGACGATCTGCGAGAGGTCGAGGTCGGACACTGCTCCCCTGCCCTCGCATCGCGGGCACATGCCGCCGAGGTAGATCGCGTCCTTCACGATCTTCTTCTCGCCGCCCGGCCCGGTCATCACACCGCTGGCCCGCTGCGTCGGGATGTTGAACGAGAACGCCGTCGACCCGCCGATGTACGGCTTGCCGAGCTTGCTGAACAGGATACGGAGCATCGCGTTCGCGTCGGTCACCGTGCCCACGGTCGATCGGGGGTTCGCGCCGAGACGTTCCTGGTCGACGATGATCGCCGTCGTCAGACCTTCCAGCACGTCCACGTCGGGTCGTGGGACCGACGGCATGAAGCCCTGGACGAAGGCACTGTAGGTCTCGTCGATCATGCGTCGCGACTCGGCGGCGATCGTGTCGAACACCAGCGAGCTCTTCCCTGACCCCGAGACGCCCGTGAAGACGGTCAGCCGCCGCTTCGGGATGTCGACGCTGACGTCTTTCAGGTTGTTCTCGCGCGCACCCTGCACGCGGATGATGTCGTGGGTGTCTGCGGGATGCTCGGCGGCGGTCATCGGCTTCCTTCGTGTGTCGAGGCTGAAGCTCAGCCGGCCTGATTGATACGGAGCAGGTTTCCTGCGGGGTCGCGGAAGGCGCAGTCGCGGACGCCGTACGGCTGGTCCATGGGCTCCTGCACGACGTCGGCACCCTGCTCGACGAGTCGCTCGAAGAGCGCGTCGAGGTCGTCGCTGGCGAGAGTCAGCGCTCCGTAGCTGCCCTTCGCGATCAACTCGAGGATCGTCTGGCGCTCAGCGTCGGTGATTCCGGGATCGGTTGCCGGCGGGTGCAGGACGATCGAGGTCTCCGGCTGACCCGCGGGTCCGACGGTGAGCCAGCGGAGACCGTCGTAACCGACGTCGTTGCGCACCTCGAACCCGAGCGCGTCACGATAGAACCCGAGGGCCGCGTCGGCGTCGGTGTGCGGGAGAAAGGCGTAATGGATGCTGATGTTCATGGTGTTCACGCTAGGTGCGCATCGGTGCGCGGTGCTTCTTGATTCCTGATCGGTCTGGTGACGTGCTTGGCCTGGAACGACGGGATCCCGTCGACGTTGGCAGCGCGTTCACGGTACACCCGGGGTGAGACACCGACCAGTTCTGTGAAGCGCGTGCTGAATGTGCCCAGCGACGAGCAGCCGACCTCGAAGCACACGTCCGTCACGCTCAGGTCGCCGCGACGCAGCAGTGCCATGGCTCTCTCGATGCGTCGAGTCATCAGGTAGGAATACGGCGACTCACCGTATGCATCCCGGAACCGGCGACTCAGATGACCGGCCGACATGTGCACTCCACGCGCCAGCGCCTCGACATCGAGCGGCTTCGCATACTCGCGGTCTATCCGGTCTCTGACCTTGCGCATGACGACGAGCTCGCGGAGTCGGGCGTCGTCCACGGCGGTCACGAGTCGATCCTGCCATGTCGCTGTGTGACCCGGGGTGACGGCGCGCATCCTGTCTGTCGAGATCCACTCCCCCGGAGAACGGCTCCAGGGCTAGCCTGTGAGCATCCCCACAGGATTCTCTCAGAAAGGGTCCACATCATGTCGCAACCATCCACCGCGGCGAAGTCTGTCTTCGCCTCAGTACGCATTGCCCTTGCTGTCTCCGGAGTGCTTGCACTGCTCGCAGGCATCGTCCTCCTCGTTTGGCCCGGCAAGTCGCTCGCGGCCATCACCGGCATCTTCGCCGCTTACCTCGTCGTGGCGGGCGTCGTCTACGTCGGGCTGGGCATCTTCTCCGGCAGAGGAGGCGTCTGGGCACGGGTCGGGCACATCGTGCTCGGGCTCCTCTACGTCGTGGCCGGCGTGATCGCGTTCGCGAACCTCCAGCCCGTCGGCGAGTTCCTCGCGCTCGTCGTCGTCATCTTCATCGGCATCAGCTGGATCGTCGATGGAGTGGTGTCGCTGACTCTCCTCGGCCGCGACGGGTCGCGCGTCTGGACGCTGCTTTACGCTCTGTTGAGCATTGTCGCCGGTGTGGTCGTGCTGTTCTCGCCCCTCATCGCCGGGTTCGCTCTCTGGCTGCTCTTCGCGGTCTCCCTCATCGCGCTCGGCATCGTGCAGATCGTGCGCGCGGTCACCCTCGGCAAGGACGGGAAGTCGTCCGTCGCGGCATCGCAGGACGACACCGCGGTCTGAACACCTCCACACAGGCGTCGGCCCCTCCCCGCGGCACTGCGGGAAGGGGCCGACGTCTGAAGCGGGATCACTCAGCGGCGAAGGCGCTCACGTCACCGACGAGCCGAGTGTTGTCCGCGGGCACGGGATCGACGGCCGCACGAGCGACCTCCGCTGCGAACTCCGAGACGTTGTAGAGCTTGCCCGCCGACTCGCGGCGCTCGGCGATCGCGCCGGGGTTGGCGCGCTCGAGCAGCGTGGCGGTGATCGTGCCCTCGATCATGTCTCCGGAGACGACGGTGAAACCGATGCCCTTCTCGGCGAGACCCGGGATGAGTTCGCGCAATGCGTCCTCGCCGGCACGCTTCGAGAGCGCGACCGGCTCGTACTCGGGCATGGTCGGCGTGGTCCGGATGAAGTGCGCCTGGTGACTGGTCACGAAGACGACGCGCGATCCCTCGCCGAGCAGCGGCGTCGCGGCGTTCAGCACGCTGAGCTGCGCATCACGGTTCAGCGTCAGCGCGTAGTCCTCGGCCATGCCAGACTCCATGCCGCCGGAGGCGTTGAGCACGAGCACGTCCAGCCGGCCGTACTCGGCGCGGACCGCCTCGAACATCTCGGCGACGGATGCCGGGTCTGTGAGATCGGCGCCCACCACAAGCGCCCGGCGGCCGAGCTCGCGCAGCTGGGCGGCGAGCTTCTCGGCACGCGGCGCCTTGTTGCGGAAATTGATGACGACGTCGGCACCGGCCTCAGCCAGATAGCGCACGGTGTCGGCGCCGATTCCCCGCGACGAGCCGGTGACAAGTGCGACCTTGCCGTCGAGGGATCCTGCAGGAAGAACGTCGGTCACGATGACTCCTCATGGTGCGTGAGATGCCGTGATCGCACGGCCCGTCCACACTATCAATCCGCCTCCTGACACCCCGGCCGCGTCCACGCCCCGTGATAGGTTGACCGCAAAGGAGGCCGCATGAACGACTTCTCCGTCTTCATCGAATTGATCGACAACTGGGCATGGATCGGTTGGCTGGTCCTGATCGCCCTCTTCCTCGTGATCGAGATGCTGACGCTCGACTTCACCTTCCTGATGCTCAGCTTCGGCAGCGCGATCGGACTCGTCACCGATCTGGTCGGACTTCCCATCTGGGCGCAGGTGATCATCGCCGCAGCCGCCGCCGCGGTGTTCATCCTCTTCCTCCGGCCGCCGCTGCTCAAGCGGCTCCGACGCGGGGAGGATCCGACGAAGTCCAACGTCGACGCACTGATCGACCTCCGAGGCGTCGCCCTTCACGACATCACGCAGATCTCGGGGCAGGTGAAGCTGAGCAACGGCGACACCTGGACCGCACGCTCCCTCACGTCCGTCCCCATCCCGCAGGGCTCGCCGATCGCGATCAGCGCGATCAACGGCGCGACCGCCGTCGTCCGTCCCATCAACGACTAGACCCCCTAACGACTAGGAGAAATCAGTGAACGACTCCTCGTTCATCCCGACCGCGATCCTGTGGATCCTGGTGGCGGCGATCATCATCTTCGTGGTGGTCACCGTCGCCCGGTCGATCCGGATCATCCCGCAGGCGACCGCGGGTGTGGTGGAGCGGCTCGGCCGCTACCACAAAACCCTCATGCCGGGTCTGAACCTCCTCGTCCCGTTCATCGACCGGCTGCGTCCGCTGATCGACATGCGCGAGCAGGTCGTGTCGTTCCCGCCCCAGCCCGTCATCACCGAGGACAACCTCGTCGTGTCGATCGACACCGTCGTGTACTTCCAGGTGACGGATGCTCGTGCCGCCACGTACGAGATCGCAAACTACCTCGGTGCCGTCGAGCAGCTCACCACCACCACACTTCGTAACGTGGTCGGTGGCCTCAACCTCGAAGAGGCGCTCACGAGCCGCGACAACATCAACGGACAGCTCCGCGTCGTGCTCGACGAGGCCACCGGTAAGTGGGGCATCCGAGTCGGCCGCGTCGAGCTGAAGGCGATCGACCCGCCCATCTCCATTCAGGACTCGATGGAGAAGCAGATGCGTGCAGAGCGTGATCGTCGTGCGGCGATCCTCACCGCAGAAGGAACGAAGCAGTCGGCGATCCTCGAAGCCGAGGGTGCCCGTCAGGCAGAGATCCTCCGCGCCGAGGGCGACAAGCAGGCCGCGGTCCTCCGCGCCCAGGGTGAAGCCGAGGCGATCCAGAACGTGTTCACCGCCATCCACCAGGGCGCGCCTGACGACAAGCTGCTGGCCTACCAGTACCTCCAGATGCTGCCGAAGATCAGCGAGGGTCAGTCCAACAAGCTGTGGATCATCCCGAGCGAGCTCACCGAGGCGCTGAAGGGTATCGGCAGCGCCTTCACGCCGAAGCCCGGACAGGCGCCGAACAACACCCTTCCGGGCGCGTGACGCACCCGTACTTCTCGAAGGCGCGGCATCCCCGAGTCCTCGCCCACCGCGGTCTGATCACCACGGCGGGCGGGGACTCGGGCGTCTGGGAGAACACGGCAGCCTCTTTCGCGGCCGCCCATGCCGCCGGGGTGGAGTACATCGAGAGCGACTGCCGGGTGACCGCCGACGGGGATGTCGTGCTGTTCCACGACGAGACTCTCCAGCGCCTCGTCAGCGACCCTCGGCCGGTCGCGGAGGTCCGTACTCGGGAGCTGAGGAGCATCTTCGCCGATCACGGCGGCCTCCTGACCGTCGCAGAGGCGCTGGCCTCTTTCCCCCAGGTCCGCTTCAACATCGATGTGAAGGCGGAAGCCGCGAGCGGGCTCCTGGGCCCGATCCTCGTCGATGAGACGCACCGCGTCCTGGTGACCAGCTTCTCGGACGCGTACCGCCGCAAGACGCTCTCAGCCGTTCTGCGAGCGGGAGCTGCTCTCCGCCCGGCAACTTCCGGCGGCAGCAGGACGATCGCGGCCCTGCGTTCGCTGTCGTCGCTCCGGGTCTCCCCCGCTCGGGTGCTCCGCGAGGTCGACGCGCTCCAGATCCCCGAGCGACGCGGCCTGGTGAAGGTCCTCACTCCGGCGCTCCTTCGCGCGGCTCACCGCCACGGCGTCGAAGTGCATGTGTGGACGGTGAACGAGCCCGAGGCGATGCTCCGTCTTGCTGGTCTGGGGGTCGACGGGATCGTCTCCGACCGCGCCGATCTCGCGCTCGCAACGCTCAACCCTGTGTGACCGGATCCGGCCCTATAACCTTCGCCGCTGGGATTTCGCTGTGAATCGCGCCGAGATCACGCCCGCGTTGAGCAGGCGCACAGGCTGGAGCGTTATACCTGACAGCGACGAGAGGACCACAAAATGGCAGATCGCAGCCTGCGCGGCATCCGACTCGGCGCCCAGAGCCTACAGAGCGAAGAGGGCGTCGTTTTCATGGAACGCCGCGAAACCCACTACTCCTGTGACACGTGCGGACACGTCACGAACCTGATGTTCTCGGCCGACGCCGAACCGCCGCAGACCTGGGAATGCCGCTCCTGTGGAGCGGACGCCCGCCTGAACGTCGACGGCAAGTCCGTGACCCTCGAGGTCACCGACGAGAAAGCCGCTCGTACCCACTGGGACATGCTGATGGAGCGCCGCACCCGCGCCGAGCTCGAAGAGCTCCTCGAGGAGCGCCTCGCCTTCATCCGCGCACGCCGGGGTGCGGGCGAAGACCCCACCCGCGAGAAGATCGGCGCCTGACAGATCGAGTTCTGACAGGTCGAACCAAGAAGCAGCGGGGCTCCGAGAGCCCCGCTGCTTCTCTGTGCGCGGCAGGCCGCGACCGGTCAGCTGACGGGCTTCTTGCGCGCCCGCCACCACGCGACCGCCAGGGCCACGAGACCGCCCCAGACGAGCAGCAGCTGGACCCACGGCCCCAGAACGACGCCCGAGGTGAGACCGGTGCGCAGCTCCACGTCCTCCAGCATCGCTCCGGCCTCGTCGGCATCCAGACTCGTCACAGTGGTGCCGTCCGGGCGGATGATCTGACTCGTTCCGACCGTCGAGATGTTCACGACGCTGCGGCCGCTCTCGATCGCCCGCATGCGCGCGAAGGCGAGCTGCTGCAGGTTCTCGTTCGTGCCACGGAAGTCCGCATTGTTCGTCTGGAACACGAGGACCTCAGCACCCGCGTGCAGGCTCTCGGTGATCACGTCGTCGTAGATGACGTCGAAGCAGATCGCCAGGCCGACCGAGACCCCGTCGACGTCGACGACGGGCGGATTCTCCCCCGGCGTGTACTCGCGCTGGATGAGCCCGATGAGGTCAGGGGCCAGCGCGTTGAAGAAAGCACGATCCGGCACGTACTCGCCGAACGGCACCGGATGCCGTTTGTCGTGCAGCTGCGTCGCTCCCCCGGCATCCGTCCACAGCATCGACGTGTTGAAGTACCGATCTGCCCGGCCGGTGGCGGCATTCGCGAGCAGTGGCGCTCCGATCCGCGTGGCGATCGAGGTCATCCGGCGCGCCAGGGACTCGTTCTGGAAGGGATCCGTGTCCAGCGATCCTTCGGGCCAGACGAGCAGATCGACGTCCTCGCCGTAGAGCGGTGTCGTCGCATCGGTCTGCGCCTGGATCAGGGAGAAGGGCTCACGCTGGTCGAAGTACCCGGAGGGACCGTTGCCCTGCACGGCGGCGATGCGCAGCAAGCCCGAGTCCGACGTCGGGAAGAGCGGGGTGAACAGCAGGACGAGTACGAGCGCTGCCGGCATGACCAGACGCAGCGGCCGCTGCCAGGCGCGCAGGCGCACGACCTCGATGAGCATCGCCACCAGCAGGACCATCAGGAAGCCGAGTCCGCTGACGCCCAGCCACGACGAGAGAGGCGCAAGGGGGCTCTGCGCCTGGCTCATGCCGATCCGCGCCCACGGGAAGCCTCCGTAGGGCCAGGAGCCCACGAACACCTCTCGTCCCACCCACAGCGCCGCGACGACCGACGGCAGGCCGAGCAGACGCCCCGCGGTACCGGGGAAGGCCCGCGGCATCCAGCGGTACGCGAGCGCGGTCAGGATCAGCGCGATGCCTGTCAAGCCGCCCTCGACGACGCTCAGAGCAGCCCACGGGATCGGACCGAGGTATCGCGACGTGAACGAGACCAGGAGCGCGAACAGCACGATGCCGTAGACGAGTCCGACCAGCAGCGCTCCCCCGGCTCGTCGTCCGATGAGCGCCAGCAGGATGAGGGCCGTCGCCGGGAAGGCCAGCGCCCAGATCGCGGCCGACGGATACGCGAAGTTCATCAGGCACGCGGAGATCGCCGCGGCGATCACGGCGGCCCAGAGCGGGAGGAGGGGGCGCGATCGCGCCGGGGACTCAGACATCCCTCTCATTCTCACATCGACGAGTAGGAGACGATTCCGCGTCGCACGCCGTCCAGAGCCGCCCGAGCCGTGCGGGCGAGCGTGCCGTCCTCGGCCACGATCGACAACTGATCGAGGAGGTCGATCGTCTGCTTCGCCCAGCGCACGAAGTCACCGGCGGCCATGTCGGCATCGATCAGCACCCGGTCGAGCATGCCGCCGCGCGCCCAGGAGTGCATGGCACCGGCAAGACCGGCCGCCAGCGGCTCGCTGCCCGGCAGATGGTGATCCTTCTCCAGGTCGTCGAGTTCGGCCCAGAGAGTCGTCGTCTTCTCGTAGGCCGCGCGGAACGCGCCGCGCGGAAGGTTCCGCTCCCCCGCGTTCGCCTCATCGCGGCGCGGTTCATACACGAGGCAGCAGGCCATCGCGGCGAGCGACGGAGCGTCCAGCCCGTTCCAGAGTCCCTGCCTCAGGGACTCCGCGACCAGCAGGTCACGCTCCCCGTAGATGCGGCGCATCGTGCGTCCGGCATCCGTCAGAACGGTCTCCGCGCCCTCTGCCGTCAGGTAATCGAGGGTCTCGAGCACCTCGACGACGCGGTCGAAGACGCGCGCGACGGTGCCCGTGCGCGTCTCGATCTGGCGACGGAGGCGATCGGTCTGACGCTTGAGCTTCCAGTAGCGCTCGGCCCAACGGGCATGCGCCTCGCGATCGGGGCATCGATGACAGGGATGCCGTTGCATCTGCGTCCGCAGCGATTGGATGCGCTTCATGCGCTTGTCACGAGAGGCGCGCGGCGCCTGGGAGTCCTGCCGGTTCTTCTTCTCGAGGTCGCTCAGCTCACGCCGGATCGCCGCGTACTCGGGGAAGTCGCCGTGCTCGCAGGCCATCGACTTCTGGTAGCCGGCGAGCGACTCCTCCGCCTCTCGAACCTGCCGCGCCAGCCCGACGACGGAACGATCGGCCTGGAACTGCGCGAACGAGGACTCCAGGATCTGGCGCGCCCTGGCCTTGCCGAACATGTCGATGAGGTTGACCGCCATGTTGTAGGTCGGCCGGAAGCTGGAGTTCAGCGGATAGGTCCGTCGCGACGCGAGCGCAGCCACGGACTGCGGGTCCATGCCCTCGGTCCACTGCACCACGGCGTGTCCCTCGACGTCGATGCCGCGGCGGCCGGCGCGCCCGGTGAGCTGCGTGTACTCCCCCGACGTGATGGCGACACGGGCCTCGCCGTTGAACTTCTCCATCTTCTCGAGGACGACCGTGCGCGCGGGCATGTTGATCCCGAGCGCCAGGGTCTCGGTGGCGAAGACGACCTTGACGAGCTTGAGGCGGTAGAGCTCCTCGACCACTTCCTTGAACGCGGGAAGCAGGCCGGCATGATGTGCCGCGACACCGCGCTCGAGGTTCTCCAGCCAGTCCCAGTAGCCGAGCACACCGAGATCCTCGTCCTGGAGCGATCGGGTCCGCTCCTCGACGATCGCTCGGATCTCGGCCTTCTCCTCGCTCGACGTGAGACGGATGCCGGAGCGACGCACCTGCTGCACGGCGGCGTCGCATCCGACCCGGCTGAAGATGAAGAAGATGGCGGGGAGCAGATTCGCGCGCTCGAGGAGCTTGATCACATCGGGCCGGTCCATCCGCTCGATGCGTCGGACGTTCGACGGACGCACGGGGCGCTGCCCGCCGCGGGGTGGGCGCTTGGCCTGCCGTCCCGCGTGCCGGTTGCTGATGTAGGACTGGGTCTGACGATTGTTCTCGTAATTCGAGCCGGTGAACGAGCGGATCCGCATCAGCTCCTGGTTCACCTGCGCTGTCGCGATTCCCGCTCGGTCGTCGAAGAGCGGCAGGAGGTCGTCGCGCACCAGCACGTGCTGCTCGAGCGGGACCGGCCGGATCTCGGAGACGATCACCTCGGTGTCGCCGCGCACCGTGTCGAGCCAGTCGCCGAACTCCTCGGCGTTCGACACCGTGGCGCTCAGGGAGACGAGCCGCACCTGCTGCGGCAGGTGGATGATGACCTCTTCCCACACCGCGCCGCGGAACCGATCGGCGAGGTAATGGACCTCGTCCATGATCACGTGGCGAAGGTCGCGCAGCGCCGGTGAATCGGCGTAGATCATGTTGCGGAGCACCTCGGTGGTCATCACCACGATCCGGGCGTTGCCGTTGATGTTGGTGTCACCGGTGAGGAGCCCCACCTCCTCCGGTCCGTAGACCTCGACCAGCTCCCGGAACTTCTGGTTCGAGAGCGCCTTCATCGGGGTCGTGTAGAAGGCCTTGTCCTTCGGCGTCTGCATGGCCAGGTGGATCGCGAACTCGCCCACGATGGTCTTGCCTGCTCCGGTGGGAGCCGCGACGAGCACGCTGCGACCGCTCTCGAGGGCGTGGCACCCCGCGATCTGGAAAGGATCGAGTTCGAACTTCTGGCGTGCGGCGAAGGCGACGGTCGCCGGGTGCTCAGCGGCCTCTCGTGCAGCCGCGTAACGCTCGGACGGCGAACTCATGCAGGATCCGGCAACAGCCCCGCAGCGGCGTCACGCTTGCGCTTGCGCCGATCGAACAGCAGAGACAGCCCCGCTGCAGCGAAGAAGAGCACGATCAGGATGCCGGCGAGCATCAGCATGCTGATCACGTCAGCGGCCGGCGTCGACAGCGCGGCGAACACCGTCGCGATGAGGATCGCGACGCGCCAACCCTTGAGGATCGCCTTGCCGGACATGACCCCGGCGACGTTCAGCGCGACCAGGAAGACCGGGAGCACGAAGGCGACACCGAGCACGATCATCAGCTTGAAGATGAAGTCGTAGTACTCCTGCGCCTGGAAGAGGTTCTTCGCCCCTTCCGGCGTGAATCCTGCCATCAGCTCGATGATGTGCGGCTGGATCAGGACACCGATGTAGCACCCGGCGAAGAACAGCGGAACCGCGGCGGCGACGAAGGAGATCGTGTAGCGGACCTCCTTGCGCGTCAGCCCTGGCATGATGAACGCCCAGATCTGCCACAGCCAGACCGGCGCCGAGATGAACAACCCGAGCGAGAACGCGATGCGCATGCGCATGTCGAACGGACCGGTGATGGTCGAGTACACGAGCGCGGCAACGTCTTCGCCTCGCTCAGCGGCGATGTCGTTGATCGGCTTCGTGATGAAGTTGATGACCGGGTCGGTGATCAGGAATGCGATGACCATGCCGACGACGAGCGCGAGCGCAGCGAACATGAGCCGCTTGCGGAGTTCGACGAGATGTGCGCCGAGCGACATCCGCCGATCCCGATCCGCCTTCTGCTTCACGGTCGGTTCGATGGTTGCCACGGCCGGTTAGGTGCGGGGCGGAGTCTCAGGTTCGACGCCCGAGTCCTTCACCGTGGTGGGCTCGGCGACGACCGTGTCGCTGCGCGCCGCGTCTTCGTCCTTCATGGCCTTCATCTCGCCCTTGAAGACACGAGCCGACTGACCCATGCTCTTCGCCAGAGCGGGCAGCTTCGCAGCGCCGAAAAGAAGGAGGATGACGGCGAGCACGATGAGCAGGTGCCAGCCTTGCAGTCCAGCCATTTTAAAATCCCGTCGTCGGTGGGCGATCCATCTCAGTCTACAGATCAATCCCCGAGATCGGGGCGGTGGTACAGAGCGAGTCCCGCCGCCGCCCACTCCCGCGTGGCTGCGCGCGCGACGCCCGGCTCCAGCACCTCCATCGCTCCCCCGAAGCGCGCCGCGAGGCGCTTGATGCCGCGGGGGTCGGCGAGATGGAGGTGCGCGGTCACGCTTCCGTCGACGGCCTCGAGCGCCGTCGTCGGGAAGAATCCGCTCAGCAGCGGGGCGAACCGCTCCGACACCCGCACCGTCACCTCACGCTCCTCGTCCAGTCCCGCGAAGGCCTCCGGTACCTGGTCCCCGCCGTGCGTGATCGGGATGTCGGTCAGCTTCGGCTCGCTCACACGGTCGAGGTGGAACGTGCGCATCGCCTGCCGCAGGTGACACCAGCCCTGCAGATACCACTGCGCGTTGGTGATGAGGATCTGCATGGGGTCCACGGTCCGGGTGGTCGGCACGGCATCCGGTGCCTGATAGGTGAAGGAGATCGCGACGCCGTCCTGCAGCCCGCGGGCCACGGCCTCGCGCACCTCGTCGACCGCGCTCGGGGCGACGACGACATCCGCGGGGGCGTCCGCTGCACCACGGGAGAGCTTGGAGATGAGGCCTGCGACGAGTCCCGAGTCCGAGACGGCGGGCACCGCGGCGACCATCTGGAGGCCGGCCAGCAGCGCGGCGGCCTCGCGGGCGGTGAAGCGCGGTACACGGCGCAGGGCGACATCGTTCGTGATCTCGATGACGTCTTCGAGGTCGAGGAGGTCCCAGTTGATGTCGAACATCTCCTGCGGCTGCTGCCAGTAGCCGGATTCCCCGGGGAGTCCGATGACCGTCAGCTTCTCGACCATCGCCCGCATCTCCTGCGGCGTCACGCCGAACTCCGCCGACGCTTCGGCGAGCGAGACCTGACCGTGCTCGAGGAGGTAGGGCACGAGGGTGAGGTACAGCCGCACACGGTCCGCTGCCAACAGCGGCTTCGCCTGGGCGCTCATGAGGCCTCCTCCCGCTCGGCGTGCGCGTCGAGGGCCGCGCGCAGTCGCGCGATCACCGCGTCGCGGAGTGGAGCCGGCTCGACCACGCGCACCTCTGGCCCGTAGGACGCGAGCTCGTCGGCGAAGATGTGCAGGTCGACGAACGGCACCGTGATGCCCTGAGCCGCGGGGGCCGCCCGACGTCCGAGCCGCAGAGACGCTTCCGTGCCGGGAGTCACCTCCAGCAATGCGGAGTTCTCGGCCGCGACGCGCTCGAGACCCGCGAGAGCACGGTCTCCCGCTCCGTCGCGGAGCGCGGGATCGAAGCTCTTCGCGGTCATCTTGACCTCGCCGACGATCCGGCTGAGCAGGAACATCCGGTCCTCCTCGACGTCGACGTCGATGCCGAACACATGCCAGCGCGCCTCGTAGTCCACCAGGGCGAGAGGGCGGATGCTGCGCCGCCTCGGCACGGCCTCGCCCGGTTTCAGGTACTCGAAGACGACGATCCGGCTCTTCTCGATCGCCTCCTGCAGCGGCGAGAACGCCGCGTCGCGGGCTGTGATCCGAGGAGCGAAGCCGATGATCGGCTCGTCGCCGTCGATCCCCAGGGCGCGGATCTTCCGGACGCCGGACTGCGCGTCGCCCGACGCCGACTCCGCACTCCAGACGCTCCCCGCGAGGCGGAGCACCGCCAGCTCTGCCGGAGTGAACTCGATGTCGGACGGCAGGTCGTACTCCGCCTGCGGAATGCGATAACGGGCCTCGCGCAGGTCGTTCGGGTCGGCCTGATCGCCGATCGTCTCGATCGGCACGCCCAGGGAGCGGAGCTCCTCCTTGTCGCGCTCGAACATCTTCTCGAGGGCATCGGAGCGGGTACCGGCATCCGCGCGCTGACGGTAGCCCGACACGTTGTCGAGGATCTGCTGCTTGGTCAGCCCGATCTCCGTGGCCATCAGCGCCACGACGAGATTCGTCAGGCGCTCCTCCGCGGGAATCCGGGCAGCCATCACTGGGTCGGCGCCGTGACTGCGCCCAGGATGTCGACGACGTAGGCGACCGCAGGAGCTCCCTCGGCGCCGGGAGTCACCACGAGCACCTGCGAACCGACCGTCTTGCCGACCAGAGCCTCGGCGACGGCGGGCGCGACCTGCGAGATGTCGGCCGCAACGGCCTTCCCCCACGTGGTGTTGACGACCTTCTTGTCGTCCCAGCCGACGGCGGTGTAGTGGACGAACGGCATCTCACCGGTGGCGACCTCGTCGCCCTCGCCCTTGATCAGCGTCTGGACGACCTGAGTGGTGGGCGCCGCCGAGTCGGGGATGATCACCCCGGGCGTGCCGTCGGGCGCGCGGACCACGGTCGGCATCCCGGCTGCGTCATTGAACTGCAGCGTGCCTTCCGCGCGGGGAAGGAAGACGTCGAGCGCATCGCCGATGAACACCATGGTGTCGTCCGCCGCGAGTCCGAAGCCCGAGAGCGTCTCCGCTCCGGCGTCTTCTGCCGAGACCGCCACTACGATTCGCGATCCCTCGGTCACGCACTTCAACGCGGAGGAGAGCGCGGGAAAACGCTCCGACTGGATGTCGAGGCTGGTGAGCGCTCCCGTCGAGGCATCGTATTCCGTCGAGGCGACCATCTCACCGGTCTCGCCGCTGTAGAGCGAGAGCTCGAGGACGAAGGGCTGCTGGCCGTTCTCGACCGGGCGTCCATCACCCTCGATGACGGTGCTCGAGCCGGACTTCTCCACCTGCAAGGGCGAGAAGATGCTCACGTCGGGCTTCGATCCGAGGTCGCCTTTCACGGTGACGGCATCGCGGACGCCGACCGAGTCGGCGCTGCGATCGCATGCGGCATCGTCGGAGGAACCGGTCGCAGTGCAGCCCGTCAGGGCGAGGACGGCGAGGCTGAGGGAGGCCAGAACGGCGGACGTTTTACGCACGCGCTCCAGTCTATTCCGTCGTGTCGTCCGATTCGCGCGAAGCGGCAGCCAAGCGTGCCCCTTCGGCGGCCTTGCCCGCCTCCCTGGCCCGCTTGCGCAGGTTCTTGTCGGTGATCTCGCGATCGCCGACGGCGCCCGGGGTCCACAACTCCACGTCGTCGTCGCCGTAGCTGCTCTTCGATGCCCGTCGCTTCACCGACGGCGCCACCGCACCGGGGGCGAGACGACGAGCCGTGAGCAGAAATCCGGTATGCGCGACCATGCGGTGGTCGGGACGCACGGCGAGTCCTTCGACATGCCAGCCTCGGACCATCGTCTCGGACGCCTCGGGGTCCGTGAACAGGCCCGTGGCGCGGATGTACTCGGCCGTGCGCGACAGCTGCGTCACGGTCGCGACGTAGCAGAGGACGACTCCGCCGGGGGTCAGGGCCTCCGCCACGGCGTCGATGCACTCCCAGGGGGCGAGCATGTCGAGGACCACGCGATCGACGGTGCCGGCCGGCACGGCGTCGGGGAGCTGCTCGACCAGATCGCCGACCACCACGCTCCATGCGGTGGGATGCTCGCCGAAGAAGGTCTCCACGTTCCCCCGAGCGACATCGGCGAAGTCCTCGCGACGCTCGAACGAGAGGAGCCTCCCCTCCGAGCCGACGGCGCGCAGAAGCGACAGCGAGAGCGCACCGGATCCGACCCCGGCCTCGACGACGGTCGCTCCGGGGAAGACGTCGGCCTGCATGACGATCTGTGCCGCATCCTTCGGGTACACGATCGCGGCGCCGCGGGGCATCGACATCGCGAAATCGCGGAGCAGCGGGCGCAGAGCCAGGTAGTCGTGACCCGAGCTGTTCGGCACGACGGAACCGTCGGGAAGCCCGATGAGGTCACGGTGGCGCAGCACACCCTGATGCGTGTGCAGCTCGCCGTCCTCGCGCAGCGTCACTGTGTGCAGGCGGCCCTTGGGGCCTGTCAGCTGCACGCGATCACCGATCCGGAACGGACCGCTCGGTCGCTGGGTGTCGGTGCTGGTCATAGCGTGGCTCCCGCCGTGGTGCGGTTCGCCTCGAAGAGGTCGACGAGGTCGGCGACGCCGCGGCCGGCGAGCGTGTCCCAGAGATCGTGGGCCCCGATGCCGTCCAGCGACACGATGTGCGGAACACCGAGGGCCACGGCTCCCGACGCGATCCCGGCGCGCAGGCCGGTCGGAGAATCCTCGATCACCACGGCATCCGCGATGTCGACGTCGAGCAGCGCGGCGGCCTGCAGGTACGGCTCCGGGTGCGGCTTCGGGTTGTCGACGTCATCGCCTGCGACGACGATGTCGAAAGCCTCGAAGTCGATGAGATCGACGACGTTCAGCGCCATCCGCCGCAGCGACATGGTGACGAGCCCCGTCGGTATGCCTGCGTCCTTCAGCTCGGCGAGCAGCTCGCGGGCGCCGGGCCGGAAAGGAACACCCTGGGTGCGGAGCAGATCCTGCACGACGTCCGTCAGGTGCGACACGATCGCCTCGGGTTCCATCGCGACGCCCGCGTTCTGCAGGATGATCGCACTGTCGATCAGTCCGCTGCCGACGAGCTGCAGGGCGTCCTCGTGACTCCAGGATCCGCCGAAGGATTCGACCAGCGAGGTCTCGGCCGCCATCCAATACGGCTCGGTGTCGACGAGGGTTCCATCCATGTCCCAGAGGACTGCGCGGGGCTTTCTGCTCACTGAACCCATGCTAGCCGGGCTCCGCCCACATCCCCTCGCCGCGGACTAGCCTGGAGGGATACGTCCTCGATCTCGAAGGGAGCCCCCGATGGATGTCCTCGGTTCACGCATCATCATCGCCGCCTTCGACGGCTGGAACGACGCGGGCGAAGCAGCCAGTGGCGCCGTCGAGGCATTGCGTTCATCGGCGGAGTACGAACTCGTGCACTCCGTCGACCCCGAGCTGTACTTCGACTATCAGTACACCCGGCCGGCGACGCGGATGGATGCCGAAGGCCACCGGCAGCTGAAATGGCCGGAGGCGGGACTGTGGCGTCCGCTCGACCCGGGCCCCGGGCCCGAGTTCTGGCTTCTCACCGGCGTGGAGCCCGCACGCACCTGGCAGGCGTTCGCCGCCGAGTTCATCGACATCGCCCTGCGCGACGACATCACCGGACTCGTGACGATGGGCGCGATGCTGGCGGACGTGCCGCATACGCGTCCTATCTCGATCTTCGCCTCCAGCCAGAACGAGCAGGTGCGCGAGGCGCACGACCTCGAGCGCTCCCTCTACGAAGGTCCGGTCGGCATACTCAGCGTGTTCGAGCACTTCGCCGAGAGCGCCGGCATCCCGACAGCGGGCCTGTGGGCGAGCGTTCCGCACTACGTCGCGTCGGCGACGCCCTCGCCGAAGGTCACGCTCGCTCTGCTGGACCGGCTCGAGGAGCTCACCGGCGTCGACGTCGATCGTCAGCGCCTGCGCACTGAGGCGGCCGCGTGGGAGGCGTCCATCGACGCTGCGGCATCCGAGGACGAGGACATGGCGGAGTACATCCACCAACTCGAGCGCACGCGCGACACCTGGGACTCCCCCGAGGCATCGGGCGACGCCATCGCCCAGGCGTTCGAGCGCTACCTGCGTCGCCGAGGCGACGCCCCCGGCGACCACAAGCGCTGACGCCCCCGGCTCGGCTCGGCCTCGAGCCTCGGCTCAGGCGGCGATGACGCCGGTGCCGAGCAGCACGAGCAGCACGGTGCCGAGCAGGATGCGATAGATCACGAACGGCAGGAAGCTGCGCTTCGAGATGAAGTTCATGAAGAACGCGATCACGCCGAGCGCGACCACGAAGGCGATGCCGGTGGCGGCGAGGGTGTCTCCGAACGAGAAGAACGACGGCTCACCCCAGCTCTTGAACACCTGGTAGAAGCCGCTGCCGAAGACGGCGGGAATGGCGAGCAGGAACGCGTAGCGCGCGGCAGCCGCGCGCTCGTAGCCCAGGAAGAGGCCCATGGTGATGGTGCCGCCCGAACGGGAGACGCCGGGAATCAGGGCGAGCGCCTGCGCGAAGCCGAACGCGATGCCGTGCGGGTAGGTGAGGTCGCCGAGCTTCCGGCGCTTGGCGCCGACGTGGTCGGCGATGCCGAGCAGTATCCCGAACGCGATGAGCATGATCGCGACGATCCACAGCGAGCGGAACACGGTCTCGATCTGGTCCTGGAAGAGGAGGCCGAGCACGACGATCGGGATGCTGCCGATGATGATCATCCAGCCCATCCGGGCGTCGGGATCGGAGCGCGGCGCCTTGCCGACGAGCGACCGACACCACTGCGTGATGATGCGCACGATGTCCCGCCAGAAGAACACGACGACGGCCGCCTCGGTGCCGATCTGCGTGATGGCGGTGAAGGCCGCTCCGGGGTCCTCCCCCGACGGCAGGAAGGTGCCGAGGATGCGCAGGTGCGCGCTCGAGGAGATGGGCAGGAACTCGGTGAGTCCCTGGACGATGCCGAGGATCAGCGCTTCGAGCAGGTGCATGGAGGGGCCTTCTGGTGAGTGGACAGCGCGGGAGCGACGGGCTCAGTACGTACGCAGCAGATCGGCCAGCACGCGCTGGCCGAAGACAAGCGATTCTACGGGCACGCGCTCGTCGACTCCGTGGAACATCCCGGTGAAGTCGAGGTCGGCGGGAAGTCGCAGCGGCGCGAATCCGTAGCCCGTGATGTCGAGCGACGCCAGCGCCTTGTTGTCGGTCCCGGCGCCGAGGAGGTACGGGATGACCGGCACTCCGGGGTCGTGGCGGCCGATGCTCGCCACCATCGCCTCGACCAGCTCGCCCTCGAAGGGAGTCTCCATGCCGATGTCGCGCACCACCGTCTCGATGACGATCTCGTCGCCGACGATCTGCTGCAGCTCGGCCAGCACATCGTCTTCGGTCCCGGGGATGACCCGCACGTCGATGAGCGCCTCGGCCCGCTCGGGGATCACGTTGTGCTTGTAGCCGGCGCTCAGCGCGGTCGGATTCGTCGTGGTGCGGAACGTCGAGCGCAGGAAGGCCTCCGCGGGGCCCGCTGCGGCGGCGAGAGCATCCGGATCGTCCGTGCTGCGTCCGGTGAGCGCGCCGAGCCCCTCGAGCAGCGCGGTGGTGGTCGGGGTGAGGCGGATCGGCCAGCGGGTCCGTCCGATCGCCGCCACGGCCTCGGCGAGCTTGGTCACCGCGTTGTCGTCGTGCAGGCGGCTCCCATGCCCCGCTCGCCCCTTCGCCACCAGACGGATCCAGATGAGGGCCTTCTCGCCGACCTGGAGCAGATACGCGCGCCGGTCGTCCACGGTGATGGAGTATCCGCCGACCTCGCTGATCGCCGCCGTCGCGCCCGCGAACCATTCGGGCCGGTCCTGCACGACCAGCGCCGAGCCCTCCACGCCGCCGTTCTCCTCGTCGGCGAAGAAGGCCAGCACCAGATCGCGCTCCGGCTGCTCCCCCGCGCGCAGGATCTCCGCCACCGCGGTGAGGATCATCGCGTTCATGTTCTTCATGTCGACGGCGCCGCGGCCCCAGAGCATCCCGTCCTGCACGAGGCCAGCGAACGGGTCGACGGTCCAGTCCTCCGCCATCGCCGGGACGACGTCGAGGTGACCGTGCACGACCAGTGCGGGCTTGTCCCTGTCGCGGCCGGGGACGCGGGCCATCACGTTGGTGCGGCGCGGTATCGGTTCGTAGTACTCGACGTCCAGCCCGAGGCCCTCCAGGTAGGCGCCCACGTACTCCGCGGCCTCCCGCTCCCCCTCGGCTCTGCCGCCGCCGAAGTTCGACGTGTCGAAGCGGATGAGGTCGCTCGCGATGCGAACGACCTCCGGCAGTGAAGGATCGATCATGCCCTCAGGCTACCCAAAGGGCGTGCCACGCCCGGGCGTCACGCTCGGTTCGAGCGGCGTCTCAGAACGTGCTAATCTCATTCTTCGGTCGGCAACGATCATCCAACACCTGCGCGGGTGGCGGAATGGTAGACGCGCTACGTTGAGGTCGTAGTGCCCGTAAGGGCGTGGGGGTTCAAGTCCCCCTCCGCGCACAAGAACAAGAGGCGGTCCCGAGAGGGACCGCCTCTTGCGTTTGCGGTCAGGCGACGCCCACTCCGAACAGCAGGCCGAGTGCATACGTGACGGCGGCGGCGCCGAAGCCGATGGCCAGTTGACGGAGCGCACGGCGGAGCGGCGGACCGCCGGAGAGGACACCCACCATCGCACCGGTGCTCAGCAAGGCCACTCCGACGAGCACGAGGGCGACGATCACCGCGGTTGCACCCTGGAGGCCGAAGATCCACGGCAGCACCGGGATGATCGCGCCGGAGGCGAACAGCAGGAAGCTGGAGATGGCGGCCGTCCAGTCGCTGCCGACGATGTCGTGGTCCCCGCCCGGCACGGTCACTGGACCCGTCGCGGCACGCCGCGCGCCGGCCTTGGCAGCCTCGACGATGCGGTGTGCGCGTTCGAGTGCTTCCGTCTGATCCATTCCTCTGGCTCGGAACACGAGGGCGAGCTCGTTCTCGTCGATGTCGAGATCGCCGGCGGCGTCCGCGGCATCCTCGTTCGCCTCGGTCGCCGCCAGCAGCTCGCGCTGGGAGCGCACGGACACGAACTCGCCCGCACCCATCGAGAGCGCACCGGCCAGCAGCCCGGCGATGCCGCTGAAGAGCACGAACCCGGAGCTCACCCCCGTCGCGCCGATGCCGAGCACGAGGGCGAGGTTGCTCACCAGGCCGTCGTTGGCGCCGAAGACCGCCGCACGGAACGATCCGGACAGACGACGCCGGCCACGGGCCGCGAGGCCCCGCACCACCTCGTAGTGGATCTTCTCGTCCGCCCGCATCGCCGGTGTCGCATACTGCTCGGAGTCGTAGGGCGAACGGGCCTCCGCGCTCTGCGCGAGCGCGAGCACGAAGATCGATCCGAACCGGCCGGCCATCCAGCCGAGCAGACGCGAACGGATGCCCGCGCGGGGCAGCCGGGACGGCTCCCCGTCGAGGAGGTCGAGCCAGTGCTGCTCGTGCCGCCGTTCCGCATCTGCGAGACGCAACAGGATATCCCTCTCCTCGCCCGTGCGCCGTGCGGCGAGCTTCTGGTATACCGAACCCTCGGCACGCTCCTCGACCAGGTAGCGCGCCCAGCGGCGACGGTCGGCAGCGGTGGGCTCGGCTGCAGCGGGGGCTGTCATGGATCCTCCAGATGTCACGATGTCCGACGCGCGGACAACCGTTCCACGCTAGCCCGGCGGGCTTGCCCGATCGCACGGAAGCCACGGATTGCCAGCATTTCGGGGATCCGAACCCGCCGAGG
The DNA here is from genome assembly GCF_030816505.1 of Microbacterium sp. W4I20. Lineage (NCBI taxonomy): Bacteria > Bacillati > Actinomycetota > Actinomycetes > Micrococcales > Microbacteriaceae > Microbacterium > Microbacterium sp. W4I20. The sequence goes on from NZ_JAUSYB010000001.1 coordinate 535,123, forward strand.
TCTCACCTGGCCGAGGAGTCGGGCGCCCGACGTCAGGAGCGCACGCGCTTGCGGAGCACCTCGATGCGGGACTGCAGCTGTGTCACCGTGGCCTGAGCCACCGCGGGTCCGCCGCAGATGCGCCGGAGCTCGGCGTGCACGGCACCGTGCGGCTCGCCCTTCTGACGCGCGTACAGGCCCACGAGACTGTTCAGGAGCTGGCGCTGCTCCTTGAGCGTGCGGTGGAGAGGCGCAGGGAGGGTCGTCGTCTCTGTCGGGCTCGCCGAGGCCTCGCGAGCCTCGCGCAGTCGGGACTGGCGGCTCTGACGCTGCATGAGGAGCTCGTGCACGTGCTCCGGCTCGAGGAGACCGGGAAATCCGATGAATTCCTCCTCTTCGGGCGTGCCGGGTTCGGCGAGCTGCCCGAACTCCTGCCCTTCGAAGACCACGCGGTCGAAATGGGCGACCGACTCGAGCGCCTGATAGCTGAACTCCTGCGTCAGGGCGTCGGACGCGTCGTCCTCGCGATTGGCGCTGTCGAGCAGGGAGTCCTCGAGGCCGTCGTCGTCCTGGGACTGCCGGTCGAGCGCATGATCGCGCTGCTTGTCCATCTCGCCCGCGAGCCCCATCAGGACCGGAACCTGCGGCAGGAAGACGCTCGCGGCCTCGCCTCGACGTCGAGCCCGCACGAACCGGCCGATGGCCTGGGCGAAGAACAGCGGTGTCGACGACGACGTGGCGTACACGCCGACCGCGAGCCGCGGCACGTCGACGCCCTCCGACACCATGCGGACCGCCACCATCCAGCGCGCGTCGCTCGCGCTGAACTTCTCGATCCGCTCCGAGGCCGTCGCGTCGTCGGACAGGACGACAGTGGGCTGCTGGCCGCTGATGCTGTGCAGGATCTTGGCGTAGGCGCGGGCGACGGTCTGATCCGTCGCGAGCACCAGTCCCCCGGCATCCGGAACATGGTGGCGGATCTCGGTCAGGCGACGGTCGGCGGCCGACAGCACCGCAGGCATCCACTGCCCCTCGGGATCGAGGGCCGTCCGCCATGCCTGCGACGTGACGTCCTTCGTGTTGTCCTGCCCGAGATGCGTCTCGAGCTCGTCGCCCGCGGTCGTCCGCCACCGCATCTTGCCCGCGTACATGTGGAACAGCACCGGGCGCACGACGCCGTCGGCGAGTGCCCGGCCATAGCCGTAGTTGTAGTCGGTGCGCGAGATGCGCGCACCGGAGTCGTCGGGGTGGTACTCCACGAACGGGATCGGCGCGGTGTCGCTGCGGAACGGCGTACCCGACAGGAGCAGGCGGCGCTTCGCGGGACCGTAGGCATCGCGGATCGCATCGCCCCAGCTCAGGGCGTCGCCGCCGTGGTGCACCTCGTCGAGGATGACGAGGGTCTTCGCGTCTTCGGTCAGGTGCCGGTGGACGGAGGATTTCGCCGCGACCTGCGCGTAGGTCACCACGGCCCCGTGATAGTGCCGCGCCGGGGCCCAGTCGCTGTTGCGGAAGCGGGGGTCGAGACGGATGTGCACGCGAGCTGCGGCATCGGCCCACTGCGTCTTGAGGTGCTCGGTCGGCGCGACCACGATGATGCGGTTGACCTCGCCTGTGCGCATCAGCTCGACCGCCAGGGTGAGTGCGAACGTGGTTTTCCCGGCACCCGGCGTGGCGGCGACGAGGAAGTCGCGCTGATCGGCCTCGAAGTAGCGCTCCAGGGCCTCCTGCTGCCAGGCGCGCAGCTTGCTGGCGGTTCCCCACGGGGCGCGCTGGGGAAAGGACGGAGAGAGCATCGGCTCCACGATAATCGCTCCGTCGGACATCGGCGCACGCCGGTCGAGGTGTCGTACGGCGGAGTAGGCTCGGTCACTGCGATGCGGCCACCGCCGCGCGCGACTGTTCGCGAAGGAGAGCTGGATGACCGACCAGGATTCGACTCGGACCCCCGACTCCGACAACCCCACCGTCCACCCCTGGCGCCGCTTCGTCGCCATCGGGGATTCGTTCACCGAAGGCATCGGCGACCCCGATCCCGCGTCGCCAGGGCAGCACCGTGGATGGGCCGACCGCGTCGCCGATGTCCTCGGGCAGCAGGTCGACGACTTCGCCTACGCGAATCTCGCCGTACGCGGAAAGCTGATCTCGCAGATCGTCGCGGATCAGATCGAGCCCGCAGTCGCCTTACACCCCGACCTCGTGTCGATCTGCGCGGGCGGCAACGACGTGATCCGCCCCGGCACCGATCCGGACGCCATCGCCGCGCAGCTGGAGGATGCCGTGACCCGGCTCTCCTCCACGGGAGCCACCATCCTGCTCTTCACCGGGCTCGACACCGGCTTCACCCCGGTCTTCCGCGCTTTCCGCGGCAAGGTCGCGATCTACAACGAGAACGTGCGGGCGATCGCCGAACGCCACGACTGCATCGTCGCGGACCAGTGGGCGCTCAAGGTCGTCCAGGACATGCGGTTCTTCGACGACGACCGTCTGCACTACAACGCGCTCGGGCATCACGAGGTCGCGCGCATGGCGCTGCGCGCGCTCAACGTGCCGAACGACCTCGAGGCCATGCAGCCGGAGCCGTTCCCCGTGCGTACCTGGCGCGAGGCGCGATCCGAGGACTTCGGCTGGGCGCGCGAGCACCTGGTGCCGTGGGTGCTGCGTCGGCTGCGGCACCAGTCGTCCGGAGACCACGTCGCGGCGAAGCGCCCCGACCCCTCCCCCGTGTTCCGGCACGAGCAGGACTGAGCGACACCCCTGCTGAGTCCCTCAGCGCTTCAGCGCCCAGAGCGCGACGGCCGCCGCAGAGGCCACATTGAGCGAGTCGACGCCGCCGGACATCGGGATCGTGACGACGTGGTCGGCGCTGTCGATGGTGGCGTGCGACAGCCCGTCACCCTCCGACCCCATCACGAGCGCGACACGCTCCGGACGATCTGCGGCGTAGGCATCGAGCGTCATCGCATCCTCGGAGAGCGCCAGGGCCGCGATGTCGAAACCGGCCGCATGCAGGTCGGCCACGGCTTCGTCCCACTCATCGATACGCGCCCACGGCACCTGGAAGACGGTGCCCATGCTCACCCGGACACTGCGCCGGTAGAGCGGATCCGCTCCGCCGGGTGACACCAGCACGGCGTCGGCCCCGAGACCGGCGGCCGCGCGGAAGGCGGCGCCGACGTTCGTGTGGTCCCCGATGTTCTCCAGGATCAGCACCAGACGGGCACCTTCGAGGAGGTCGCGCACGGCCGGCAGCTCGGGACGGTGCATCGACGCGATGGTCCCCCGGTGCACGGCGAAGCCGGTGACCGCCTCGGCCACCTCGTCGGGCACGACGTAGACCGGGACGTCGAGATCGCCGACGATCGCCCGGATGTCGTCGATCCGGCGCTCCTGCACGAGCACCGAGCGCGGTCGATGACCGGCCGCGACCGCACGCGCGATGACCTTCGTCGATTCCGCGATGTACAGACCGCCGGACGGCTCGCGCATCGTGCGGAGCGCCGTGTCGGTGAGCCCCCGGTAGTCGTCGAGACGGGGGTCGGCCGCATCGGGCACGAAGAGGATTTCCACGAGCACCACTCTGCCACCCGACGACCGACGCACGGCGCGACCCACCCCCGCCGCACGCCGTAGACTCCTTCGGGGAGGTCCTGTGAGCGCGTCGAGCACTGCTGAGCTGTCGGCCAGCATCGCCCACGCCGCAGACCTGCTGCGCGGCAAGCGGATCGCCCTCCTGACCGGCGCCGGCATCTCGACCGACTCCGGCATCCCCGCGTATCGCGGAGAAGGTGCCAGGACCCGCAGCGATCCGATGACGATCCAGACGTACCTCGGCGACGAGGCCGCCCGGCGCCGCTACTGGGTCGGCGGGCACCTCGGCTGGAAGGCGTTCGCTCGCGCAGCGCCGAACCCCGGGCACACCGCTCTCGCCGAGCTCGAATCCGCTGGCACCGTCTCCGGCGTGATCACCCAGAACGTCGACGGCCTCCATCTGCGCGCGGGCAGCTCCCACGTGATCGAGGTGCACGGGACGATGCGTCGCGTGCTCTGCCTGCACTGCGGTCAGGTCTTCGACCGCCGCGATATCGCCGTGCAGATCGAGGAGCTCAACCCCTGGATCAGCGTTCCGGAGAACGTGGCCCTCAACCCCGACGGCGACGTGCTGCCGGAGAGCACCGACGGGTTCCTGATCCCGACGTGCACCGTGTGCGGCGGGATGCTGAAGCCCGATGTCGTCTTCTTCGGCGAGTACGTGCCGCAGGATCGCTTCCGCGCCGCAGAGTCCCTGCTGCGCTCCAGCTCAGCGCTCATCGTCGCAGGGTCCTCGCTCGTGGTGAACTCCGGCGTGCGACTCGTCGAACGCGCCCGCCGTCGCAGCATCCCCCTGATCATCGTCAACCGCGAGCCGACCCGCGCGGACGCCTGGGCGCATCTCACCATCGCCGCCGGCACCAGCGACGTGCTCCCCGCCCTCCAGGAACTGCTCTCGTGACACTCATCACCCTCGTCCGCCACGGCCAGACCGACTGGAATCTCGATCGGCGCATCCAGGGCTCGACCGACATCCCGCTGAATGAGAAGGGACGCGCTGACGCGCATCGGGCCGCCGCGCACCTCGGAGCGTCCGCCCACGACGCGATCTACACGAGCCCGCTGCTGCGCGCGAGGGAGACCGCCGAGATCATCGCCGCGGAACTCGGGCTCGAACTCACCGGGATCGTGGCCGATGTCCGCGAGCGCGAGTTCGGCGACGGCGAGGGCATGCTCGTCGACGACTACATCGCGAAATACGGCGACTGGCACGCCGAGGTCCCCGGTGCGGAGTCGCTCCACGAGGTCGGCGCCCGCGCGATCTCCGCTCTCGATGCGATCGCCCGGGAGTCGCGGCGAAGGTCCACGCCGCGCGCGGAGTCGGTCCTCGTGGTCGCGCACGGCGGCGTCATCCGCGCGATCATCGATCAGGTCTCCGGAGGGACGCTCCCCCGCGACGGCGAGGTCATCGCGAACGGCTCGGCGCACCGGTTCGAGGCATCCCCCGGCTCGCTGCGACTCCTCGAGGAATCGTTCGTCCTCTGATGCACCCCGCGTGATCCGTCGCCGCGATCAGTTGGCGCGCGCGACGACCGACCGTGCGTGACGGAGGACCGGCTCGTCGACCATCCGTCCTTCGAACCGGAACACGCCGCGTTCGTTCTCGGCTGCTGCGAGCACGGCGCGTGCCCAGGCGACGGCCGCCTCGTCCGGCCGATACGCCGCGCGAATGACCTCGACCTGATTCGGATGGATGCACGCGGTGGCACGGAAGCCCGACGCCGCAGCATCCACCGCCTCCGCCTCGAGACCCGCCGCGTCACCGAGGTCGATGTGCACGGCGTCGATCGCGGCTTTCCCGTGCGCCCCCGACTCGATCAGCACTCGCGAGCGGGCATACCGGGCGACGTCGCGATAGACACCGGCGCTGTCGCGTGAGGAGGTGCCGCCGAGCGAGGCGACAAGGTCCTCCGCACCCCACATCATCGCGGAGACGAGCGGATGTGCCGCGATCCGGTCGGCCGCATGGATTCCTCGGGCCGTCTCGCAGAGCGCGATCAGGGAGAAGCCCTCGTCGAACGCAGCGAGGCTCTCGGCGCTCTCGGTCTTCGCGACCATCACCGTCCGGAAGGCGGTCTGCGCCACGGCCGCGAGGTCGGCGCGGAAGTGTTCGCTGTCCGGCGCGTTCACGCGGACGATCACCCGAGCCGGATCGAGGTCAGCATCGATCACGTTCGCGCGCGCCGCCGCCTTGGCAGTCGGGAGCACCGCGTCCTCGAGGTCGAGGATCACGGCATCCGCCCTCTCCAGCGCCTTCTCGAAGCGCTCCGGACGGTCGGCCGGGCAGAAGAGCAGCGCCGGCCCCAGGTCGAACGCGGTCATGCGGCACCCTCCGGAAGGCAATGCACGAGGACCGTCCTCGCGGCGGTCGCGACGACGACGCCATCCTGATTGCGACCGGTGTGAGCGAGCTGCACCACGCCCTGGCCCGGACGAGACGAGGACAGGCGCTTCTCGACGATGACGCTCTCGGTGTAGAGGGTGTCGCCGGCGAAGAGCGGATGCGGGAACGCGATGTCCCCGAGTCCCAGCTGCGCGACCAGGGTGCCCTGGGTGAGCTGCGCCACCGAGGCCCCGACCATGGTCGACAGCGTCCACATCGAGTTCATCAGGCGCGCCCGGAACGGCTCCTGTGCGTCGGCGAACGCCGCATCGAGGTGCAGGGCCTGCGTGTTCATCGTCAGCGTCGTGAACAGCACGTTGTCCGCCTCGGTGGCCGTGCGGCCCGGGCGATGCAGATAGCGCGCTCCCGCCTCGAACTCTTCGAAATAGAGACCTCGCTGAATGATGTCCGGCACGTCGCCCACGCTAGCCGACGAGCCCGAGACCGCGGGCGATGATGAGCAGCTGCACCTCGGTGGTCCCCTCGCCGATCTCGAGGATCTTCGAGTCGCGGTAGTGGCGCGCCACGGGGAACTCGTTCATGAAGCCGTTGCCGCCGAAGATCTGAGTCGCGTCCCTCGCGTTGTCCATCGCGGCCTCGCCGGCGACGAGCTTGGCGATCGCGGCCTCCTCTGCGAACGGCTTCCCCGCGTCACGGAGCCGCGCGGCGTGGTGCCAGGCGAGGCGGGCGGTGTGCACGCGGGCGCGCATCCGCGCCAGGGTGAACTGGGCGTTCTGGCGTGTGCTCAAGGCGCTGCCGAAGATCGTGCGGCTCTTCGCGTAGTCGACGGCGGCCTCCAGGCATCCCTCTGCGGCTCCGGCCGAGAGTGCCGCGATCGCGATCCGGCCCTCGTCGAGGATGTTGAGGAAGTTCTTGAAGCCGCGCCCGCGCTCGCCCACCAGGTTGGCGGCCGGCACGCGTGCGCCCTGGAACGTCAGCGGATGGGTGTCCGAGGCGTTCCAGCCGACCTTGTCGTAGGGAGCCTCCACCGTGAACCCGGGCGTGCCGTTCGGGACGATGATCGTCGAGATCTCCTTGCGGCCGTTCGCCACCCCCGTGACAGCCGTGACCGTGACGAAACGCGTGATCGGCGTGCCGGAGTTGGTGATGAACTGCTTGGAGCCGTCGATCACCCACTCGTCGCCCTCGAGGCGTGCGGTGGTGCGCGTGGCGCCGGCGTCGCTGCCGGCCTCGGGTTCGGTCAGGCCGAAACCGGCGAGAGCGCGTCCGGCGAGGAGATCGGGAAGCAGCTCCTGCCGCTGCTCCTCGGTACCGAAGCGGTAGATCGGCATCGCGCCGAGGCTCACGCCCGCCTCCAGCGTGATGGCGATGGACTGGTCGACGCGGCCGAGGGCCTCGATCGCGATGCCCAGTGCCATGTAGTCGCCGCCCTGCCCGCCGTACTCCTCCGGGAACGGCAGACCGAAGAGACCCAGATCGCCCATCTGCGCGACCACGTCCATCGACAGCGTGTGCGTGCGGTCGGCCTCGTAGGACTGCGGCGCGACGACCGTCTCGGCGAACTCCCGCACCATCGCGGCGAGCTCGCGCTCCTCCTCGGACAGATCTTCCATCATCAGTTCTCCTCCGTCGTCACGCGGGCGACCGGTTGGTCGCGCCGCACCTGATCGCCCGCAGCGACCAACAGGTGCACCACGCCGTCGTGCGGCGCCAGCACCTGATGCTCCATCTTCATCGCCTCGATCGCCACGAGCGGGGCGCCCGCCGCGACGGTCGCCCCGTCCTCGACGTGCACCGCCACGACGTTCCCCGGCATCGGGGCTCGCGCCTCGGGTTCGGTCGCCGCCGCGCCGCGGTCCAGCGCATCGAGCCTGCGCCGCATCCGCTGGCGTCGACTCAGCGGACGAAGGCGCGCGGTGCGACCCTCCTCCGTGACCCAGACGGCGCCGTCGGCATCGGCGGCGGCGCGGAGTCGGGAGGCTTGTGCGCGCGTGTCGTCGCCGCTCAGCTCCACCACGTCGTCCTCGTCCGTGAGGAAGGCGACCGGCGCCCCCGTCACGGAGCGGGCCCCGAGTCGCCAGCCGGGGCGCTCGCGCCACAGGGGGCTCGTCCGCAGAGGCTCCGCTGACGACGGCAGGCTCGCGTGCGCCGCGGCGATCATCGCCGCCGAGGGTTCTGCCGCGTGAACGGGCAGGAGCGTCTCGATGAGACCGGTGTCGAGGTCTCCGGCGACCACCCGCGCGTCACGGCAGAGCTGCCGCAGGAACGCGATGTTGGTGTCGACGCCGAGCACGACCGTGCGGGATAGCGCGTCATCGAGTCGTCTCAGGGCCGTCGCGCGGTCGTCGGCGTAGGCGATGACCTTCGCGATCATGGGGTCGTAGAAACCGGTCACCTCGCTCCCGGTCTCGACCGCGGCGTCCACGCGGACTCCGGTCGGAGGCTCGAACAGGAGCACGGTGCCCGTGGACGGGAGGAATCCGCGCTCCGGCGACTCGGCATAGACGCGGGCCTCGACCGCGTGTCCGCGGATGGTCGGCGACACATCCAGCGCGCGACCCGCGGCCACTCGGAGCTGGAGGGCGACCAGATCGAGCCCGGTGACCTCCTCTGTGACGGGATGCTCGACCTGGAGGCGCGTGTTCATCTCGATGAAGAACACCTCCTCGGGAGCATCCGCATCGATGAGGAACTCCACGGTTCCGGCCCCGACGTAGGCGACGCTCTCCCCCGCTTGCACGGCAGCGGCGAGAAGGCGCTCGCGTGTAGCCACCGGGATCCCCGCGGACGGGGCCTCCTCGAGCACCTTCTGATGGCGCCGCTGCAGCGTGCACTCCCGCTCGCCGAGTGCGATCACCGTGCCGTGGGCATCGCCGAAAACCTGCACCTCGATATGACGGGGGCGGCGGATCAGACGCTCCAGGATGAGCGAGTCGTCGCCGAACGCCGATCCGGCCACCCGGCGGGCCGAGGCCAGCGCACTGCGGAGACCGGATGCGTCGGTGACGACCTCCATGCCCTTGCCACCGCCACCGGCGCTGGGCTTGACCAGGAGCGGGTATCCGACGGCGTCCGCCTCCTCCGCGATCTCGCCGTCCGAGAGCCCCTTGGCGTCGAACCCCGGAACGACAGGAACGCCGTACCGCACCACGTGCTCGCGTGCTCGCGCCTTGTCGCCCATGATCTGCAGCGCCTCGATCGAGGGCCCGATGAAGACGATTCCGCTCTCCGCGCAGGCTTCGGCGAGGCCGACGCTCTCCGAGAGGAACCCGTAACCGGGATGGACGGCCTGCGCACCCGTGTGCCGAGCCGCGGCGATCACGGCGTCGATGTCGAGGTACGACTCGGCCGCCGGCGCCGGCCCGATGCGCACGGCGACGTCGGCTTCCCGCACGTGGGGCGCTGCGGCATCCGCATCGCTGTAGACGGCGACGCTGCGGATGCCGAGATCGCGGAGCGTGCGGATGACGCGGCGTGCGATCTCCCCGCGGTTCGCGACGAGGACGGTGTGGAATCCGTCGTCGGCGTTCGAGAGTGACTCTGAGGGTTCGATGATCGACATGGCTCTCACATCCGGAAGACGCCGAAGCGCGGCTCGGGCAGCGGACTGCGGGCGACGACGTCGAGGGCGAGTCCCAGGAGATCGCGGGTCTGGGCGGGATCGACGATTCCGTCGTCCCAGAGCCGGGCGGTCGCGTAATACGGCTCGCCCTGCTGTTCGTACTGCTCGCGGATCGGCGCCTCGAAGGACGCTCGATCCTCGCCGCTCCAGGACTCGCCGCGAGCTGCCAGCTGATCCTCCTTGACCGTCGCGAGCACGGAGGCCGCCTGAGCGCCGCCCATGACCGAGATCCGGCTGGCAGGCCAGGTCCAGAGGAATCGCGGCGAATAGGCGCGGCCGCACATCGAGTAGTTGCCCGCACCGAAGGACCCGCCGATGATGACCGTGAGCTTCGGGACGCGGGTGCTCGCGACGGCGGTGACCATCTTGGCGCCGTCCTTGGCGATGCCTCCTGCCTCGGCATCCGATCCGACCATGAAGCCGGTGATGTTCTGCAGGAACAGCAGCGGGATGCCGCGCTGATCGCAGAGTTCGATGAAGTGCGCGCCCTTCTGCGCGGACTCGCTGAACAGCACGCCGTTGTTCGCGACGATGCCGACCGGGTGCCCGTGCAGCCGTGCGAATCCGGTCACGAGCGTGGTGCCGTACTCGGACTTGAACTCGTGGAAGCTGTCACCGTCGACGAGGCGGGCGATGACCTCGCGGACGTCGTAGCCCTCGTTCACATCGACCGGCACGACGTCGTACAGCGAGGACTGCTCCGCCGGCGGGCGGCTGTCGAGCACCTCCCAGGCGGGGGCCTGTGGCAGGGGCAGTGTGGCCACGATGTCGCGGAGGATCTCCAGCGCGTGCTCGTCGTCGTCGGCGAGGTGGTCGACGACGCCGCTGCGCCGTGCGTGCAACTCACCTCCGCCCAGCTCCTCGGCGGTCACGATCTCGCCGATCGCCGCTTTGACGAGCGGGGGTCCGCCGAGGAAGATCGTGCCCTGCCCGCGTACGATGACGGTCTCGTCGCTCATCGCCGGAACGTAGGCCCCGCCGGCCGTGCACGACCCGAGGACGGCGGCCAGCTGCGGGATGCCCGCTGCGGACATCCGCGCCTGATTGAAGAAGATCCGGCCGAAGTGCTCGCGATCGGGGAACACCTCGTCCTGTCTCGGCAGGAAGGCACCGCCGGAGTCGACGAGGTAGAGGCAGGGCAGCCGGTTCTCGAGAGCGACCTCCTGGGCCCGCAGGTGCTTCTTCACCGTGAGCGGCAGGTAGGTCCCCCCTTTGACGGTCGCATCGTTGCACACGACCATGACGTGACGGCCGTGGACCAGCCCGATTCCGGCGATGACTCCGGCACCCGGCGCCTCTCCCCCATACAGGCCTTCGGCGGCGAGTGGCGCGACCTCGAGGAGGGGGCTGCCCTCGTCGAGGACACGTGCCACGCGGTCCCGCGGCAGCAGCTTCCCGCGCGCCACATGGCGGTCTCGGGACGCCTGCGGTCCGCCGAGCGCGGCCGTCGCGAGGCGCTCCCGCAGCTCGTGTGCGAGCGACTCCTGGGTTGCCGGCATCGCGATGTCCTCCTCGACTCACGGTCGCGCCGACGGATGGTCTGGCGCGTTGCACGCTTTCTCGGTTAGTGTTCACTAACCCGTTGATTCAGGTTAGCGAGGATTAACTGAGATGACAACCCCGGTGACCGCTCGAGACCGCGCCAAGGCCGAACGCTCCGACGCGATCTTGCGCGCCGCAGCGCGCCTGTTCGCCGAGCGCGGCTACACCGGCGTGAGCCTCGAGGACATCGGTGCCGCCGTCGGCGTCTCAGGGCCTGCCGTCTACCGCCACTTCGCCGGCAAGCAGGCGCTGCTGGGTGCCGTGCTGGTGAAGGTCAGCCACGACCTCATCGACGGCGGCGAGAAGGTGTCGCTCGGCACGACCACCGCTGATGAGCGGATGCGGGCGCTGATCCGCTTTCACGTGGACTTCGCCCTCGGCAACGCCGAGGTCATCCAGGTGCAGGACCGCGACGTGGCGCACCTCTCCGAGGCCGATCGCGCGGAGGTCCGCCGCCTGCAGCGCAGCTACATCGAGCTGTGGATGGACGCGCTGACGGCGCTCCCCCCTGCCGCCGCAGACGAGCGGTCCGCCGTCGATCGCGACGAACTCCGCCTTCGGGTGCAGGCGTGCTTCGGGCTCATCAACTCCACGCCGCACAGCACCAGGGCCGCCTCGCGTCGGCATGCCGCCACCGCGAGCGTGCTCGTCGCGATGGCGAATGCCGCGCTGCGGGCGCCTAGCTGAACAACATCGCGCGGCCGGGCTCGGCCAGGATGTCGGCGACGTCCTTCAGGAAGCGTGCTCCCTCCGCGCCGTCCACCAGACGGTGATCGAACGACAGGCTGAGCGTCATCACCTGCCGCAGAGCGATCTCTCCCCGGTACTCCCACGGCTGCCGACGCACGGCGCCGACCGCGAGGATGCCGGACTGCCCCGGCGGGAGGATCGGCGTTCCCGCTTCGACGCCGAAGACGCCGATGTTGGAGATCGAGAACGTGCCGCCCGCGAGCTCCGCCGGAGAGGTCCTTCCCGATCGCGCCGTCTCGGCCAGCGACTTGAGCGCACCGGAGAGATCGACGAGGTTCATCCGCTCCGCACCGCGGATGTTCGGCACGATGAGCCCGCGGTCGGTCGCGGCGGCGATGCCGAGATCGACGTAATGGTGCTGCACGATCTCGCCCGCCGCTTCGTCCCAGCGCGCGTTCAGCCCCGGGGCGCGTCCGAGCGCGAGGCACACGGCCTTGGCGATCACTGCGAGGGGGCCGATCCGGTGTTCGGAGAGCGACCGATCCTCGCGCAGCGTGGCGAGGAGATCCATCATCGCGGTCACGTCGACCGTGTGGAAGACCGTGACGTGGGGTGCGGTGAACGCACTCTGCACCATCGCGGCCGCCGTGTGCTTGCGGACACCGCGGATCGGGATGCGCGTCTCGCGGGGGGCGTCACCTGCGGCGGCGAAGAGCCCTGCGGGCGATGCCGGCGCCGTCTCGGACTCCGCGGCCGGAGCAACGGCTGCCGAGAAAGCCGCACCGACGCGTTCCGCATAAGCGTCGACGTCGTTCCGGGTGATCAGGCAGTCACCGACCTCGGCCGCGACGAGCACGAGGTCGATGCCGAGACGCTTCGCGTGCGCGCGCACCGGCGGCGTGGACCGCGGGCGCTCGATGACCGTCTCGGTGTTGACCGACGGCGACGCGTCGTGCGGCGCCGCCTCGAGCACGGCCGTGTCGGCCGCCGCACTGCTCGATCCGGCGCGGCGCGCGCGCCGCGCCGGTCGGCCGGTGGAACTCGGTGCGGCGCCGTAGCCGACGAGGTTGGGCTGCGCCTTCTCTCCCGCCTCATCCGGGACGACCGGCTCATCCTCACCCTCGACGTCGAACTCGATCAGAGGGGCCCCGACGGCGACCGTCTCGCCGGCATCCGCATGGAGGGTGGAGACCGTGCCCGCGTAGGGCGACGGCAACTCGACGATGGCCTTCGCCGTCTCGACCTCCGCGAGCGTCTGGTTCAGCGCGACCGTGTCTCCCGGCGCGACGAGCCACTGGACGACCTCGGCTTCGGTGAGTCCTTCACCGAGATCGGGCAGGCGGAATTCGGCGTTCATACGTCTGCTCCCGTCAGGCTGTTCGGTCGGTCGAGCACGCGGTCGACCGCGTCGAGGAGGCGATCGAGGTCCGGCAGGTGGTACTTCTCGAGCTTCGCGGGCGGGTAAGGGATGTCATGCCCTGTCACGCGGAGAGGGGCGGATTCGAGGTACTCGAAGCAGCGCTCGGTGATGCTCGCGATCACCTCGGCCGCGACCCCGGCCTCGCGCGACGCCTCGTGCGCGACGACGACTCGGCCGGTCTTACGCACCGACGCCGCCACGGAGTCATAGTCGACCGGGGACAGCGACCGGAGATCGATGACCTCGAGAGAGATGCCCTCGTCCTCCGCGGCGTCCGCCGCCTGGAGCGCGGTCGTGACCATCGCGCCGTAGGTGATCAGGGTGGCATCCGTTCCCGGACGCACCACGCGGGCGAGCCCCATCGGCGGCGCATCGGCCAGCGACCCCTCGAGGTCAACGTCACCCTTGTGGTGGTAGAGGCGCTTCGGCTCGAAGAAGACGACCGGGTCGTCGGAAGCGATCGCCTGGCGGAGGCTGCGATAGGCGTCCTCGGGGTTCGAGACCGCGACGACCCGAAGACCGGCGGTGTGCACGAAGTACGCCTCCGGGGATTCGGAGTGGTGCTCCGCCGCGCCGATGCCCCCGGCCCACGGGATGCGGATCGTGATCGGCATCTTCACACGCCCCTGCGTGCGGTAGTGGAGCTTGGCGACCTGGGCGACGATCTGGTCGAACGCCGGGTAGACGAATCCGTCGAACTGGATCTCCACGACCGGCCGGTAGCCGCGGAACGCCAGTCCCACCGCCATGCCGACGATTCCCGACTCCGCCAACGGGGTGTCGATCACCCGGGCCGCACCGAACTCCTCCAGCAGCCCGTCGGTGATGCGGAAGACGCCGCCGAGCTTGCCGATGTCCTCGCCGAGCAGCACGACCTTGTCGTCGTCGCGCATCGCCTGGCGGAGCCCTGCGCCGAGGGCCTTGCCGAGAGTCACTTCAGTCATCGTCATGCCGCCCCTTCGAACGAAGCGAGGTAGGCGGCGTACTCGCCGCGCTGGCGATCGAGGCCCGTGTGGGGTTCGGCGTAGACACCGTCGAAGACCGCCATCGGTGCGCGGGTCTCCATGCCGAGGCAGGCCGCGCGCATCTCCTTGGCGACGAGATCAGCCGCCGCCTGCGTCTCCGAGATGTGCTCCTCGGTCAGCTCGCCTGCGGCGCGGAGGTACTCCTCCAGTCGGGCGATCGGGTCGCGGCGGCGCCACGATTCGAGCTCGGCCTCGTCCCGGTAGCGCGTGGGGTCATCGGCGGTGGTGTGGGGACCCATGCGGTAGGTGACCGCCTCGATGTACGCCGGGCCGCGACCGGCACGCGCGTGATCGAGCGCCCAGCGCATCGCCGCCATGCAGGCGAGTACATCGTTGCCGTCCACACGAAGGCTCGGGATGCCGAATCCGGGCGCCCGGCCGGCGATCGGATACTGCGACTGGAGGGCGACCGGCTCGGAGATCGCCCAGTGGTTGTTCTGACAGACGAAGACGACCGGAGCCTGGTACGAGGAGGCGAAGATCATGGCCTCGTTCACGTCGCCCTGGCTTGTGGCGCCGTCTCCGAAGTAGGTCACGGCGACCTCGTCGGCCCCTTCGTGACGGATGCCGAGTGCATAGCCGACCGCGTGCAGGGTCTGCGCGCCGATGATGATCTGCAGCGGGGCGACACGGAGCGTCTCGGGATCGTGTCCTGCGCCTTCTTCGCCGCGCCACATGCGCACGTAATCTCCGGGTTCGGCGCCCCGCGCGTAGATGACCCCGGTCTCGCGGTAGCTGGGGAACACGTAGTCCTGAGGGGCGATCGCGCGGGCGGTCCCGATCTGCGTTGCCTCCTGCCCTTGGCAGGGCGCCCACAGTCCGAGCTGTCCTTGACGCTGGAGCGCGACGCCCTCGGCATCGATGCGGCGGAGGATGATCATGTCGCGATGCAGGGAGCGCAGCTGCGCCGCGTCGACGTCGGCGACGAAGGGGTCCAGCCGTGAGTTGGCGCGGCGGGAGCCGTCCGGGGCCAGGATGCGCTCGGCAAGCTCCAGATCCTGGGCGGTGTCTGCGATGGGCGTGATCTGCGGCGACATCATCGTCCTCCTCGTGCTCGGCGGCCCTCGTGGGGCGCTCGCGCTGACTCCGGCGTCATCACCGGCATGGTCTGAGGCTACGTCTGCTCAACACCTCGCTCAAGCAATTGGAAAGCGCTTGAGCATGTTGCTCAATTTTGGGGGATCCGGGCCTGCTAGGGTTTGGCACTATGCCTGGACTGGACCGCATCGATCTCGAGCTGCTCGCCGCGCTCGCTGACGATCCCCGCATCACCATCGTCGCTCTCGCAGAGAATCTGAAGCTCTCGCGCAACACGATCCAAGCGCGGATGGCGCGCCTCGAGCAGACCGGGGTCTTCCTCTCCTACGAGCGGTCGTTCTCGCCTGACGTGCTCGGCTTCCCGTTGCAGGCGTTCGTGAACATCGGCGTACGGCAGCCCGAGCTGCCCCGCATCATCAATGAGCTCGCGAGGATTCCCGAAGTCGTCCAGGCCCACGGGCTGAGCGGCTCTATCGATCTCCTGGCGCGTGTCGCCTGCCGCGATGCGCGGCACCTGTTCGATACGGATGCCCGGATCCTCTCCATCGAGGGTGTCGAGCGCACCGAGACCTCTCTCGCCATGGGCGAGGTCATCCCGTTCCGGGTGGCAGGGCTCATCGGCCTCGCGCGACGGGAATCCTGAGGAAACGGCGCACCGCACCGGCCGCCTCGGCCGGGGTCTCGTAGTGGATCAGGTGCCCGACGTGGGCGATCTCGACCAGAACAGCATCGCTGAAGAGCGTGGCGAGGGTGCGTTCCGCCTCGATCGGCGTGATGTCGTCGCGCTCCGCCGCGACGAGCAGGGTGGGAACGTCGATGTCCGCGGCGAACTCCCGCACGTCGTGCGAGACGCTCGCCACGAAGGCGTCGCGCAGTACATTTCGATCGGAGAACCGTGAGAAGTACGTGTCGTGCTGGTCGTGGATGAAGCGTCGGAGCGCCGGATCCTTCGTCTTCGCCATCGTGATGCTCATGACACGCACGATCAGACCGTTGCGCAGCAACGCGGTTCCCAACCGCTCGGGCAGACGCGCGCCGAGGGCGTAGTACAGCACGGCGAGCCGCGTCATCAGGCCCTTGGGTCCCTCGAGTGCCGGCGCCCCGATGGGGTTCAGCAGGATCAGGCGCGGAGTCGTGAGCCCGCCGGCAACGGCCGCCGCGGTGACGATGGATCCGAACGAGTGACCCAGGATGACCGCACCCGGAGCGACTGAGGCCGCGAAGTCGGTGAGCCAGCCGGAGTACTCGTCGAGGTCGTGTGTGCGGCCGGGCAGGGGCTCCGACTCGCCGAAGCCCGGAAGGTCGGGCGCGATCACCCGAGCCTCGGGGAGGAAGGCCAGCACCGGTTCGAGCCCGTGATGCTCACCGCGAAAGCCGTGCACGGCGACGATCGTCGTCGCGGCATCCGAGGGGCCGTACTCCCAGTACACGGTCGTCCCACCGCGCACTTCGACCTCGTGCCGTCGCACCGGCAGGCGTCGGAGACGGTCGGCGTACGGCGAGGGCGCGGTCATCCCCCGAGTCTACGAGCCTCCGCTCTGCTCACCCTCAATGTCCGACGGCCGCTCTACCGTGGTGTTATGTCACCCGGTCCCGCGCTCCCCGCCTGGCTCACTCGCGTCGCCGTGTTCGATCTGGAGACGACCGGCGTCGACGTCACGACCGATCGAGTCGTCTCGGCGCACGTCGGTGTCCTCGACGCGGACGGCTGGGAGATCGCGGCACGTTCCTGGCTCGCCGACCCGGGTGTCCCCATCCCCGAAGGCGCGACGGCCGTGCACGGCATCACGACCGAGTTCGCCGCGGGCAACGGCCGTCCGGCTCGGGAGGTCGTCGCCGAGGTCACAGCGGCTCTGCGGTCGCTGCTCGTCCAAGGCGTACCGGTCGTCGCGTACAACGCGGCCTACGACTTCTCGCTGCTCGCGCACGAGGCGGCGAGGCATGGCATCGAGCCGCTCGTCGATCCCTCACCTGTCATCGATCCTCTGATCATCGACAAGGCTTACGACCGCTATCGTCGCGGCAAACGCACGCTCGAGGTCGTCGCCGAACACTACGCGGTCCCCCTCGAGGGAGCTCACGAAGCCTCGGCCGACGCGATCGCCGCAGGCCGGGTCGCTCAGGCGCTCGCCCGCCAGTTCTCGCTTCCGCCGACGCTGACCGAGCTGCACACCCGTCAGATCGGCTGGGCGAGGTCGCAGGCGGCGAGCCTGACCGAGTACTTCGTCAGCATCGGTCGACTCGAGCCCGAGGAGACGCTGGACGGCAGCTGGCCGGTGCGGCCGTCCCCGCCGACGGGTTCGCACTGAGCATCCGATCCGGCAGTGTCCGTGGCGTGGGATAGAGTCCGAAGGATGCCCGCTTTCACGCGCCGGTGAGGAGAAGTCGGTCGATGCAGTTCACGTCCCGGGATGTCGCCGAGGTGCAGTCCACCTGGCAGCAGTTCGTTCCTTCTGCAGCGCTGCAGAAGATCGACCCGCATCGCTTCCGCTTCGACTGGCGATCGGCTGATCTCGGCAGCGCGACGCTCGTCCGGTACGACCTGGCCGCGCAGGTGCACTCCCTGGCCGAACCGCAGGACCAGCTCCTCGTCTGTCGCGTGGACGCGCCCGACGCCCAGGTGTGGTCGGGACGCGATGCCCTCGACGCCAAGACGCCCTGGCTCTCCGACGGCTCCCAGGTACAGGCGCGCTGGAACCAGGGTGCGCGCGTCCGTGCGCTCGTGTTCGATCTCGCCGCCGCCGAGGCGCGCGCCCAGCAGCTCATCGGCGACGACTCACTCCGACTGCGATCGACCGGGCTGTCGCCGCACTCGGCCGCCGCAGCCGAGCAGTGGGAGAAGATGTTCGACTACCTGGATTCGTCGCTCGGCGACGAGGCCGGGGACCAGCGCATCCTCGTGTCCGAGTTCGAACGTCATGCGCTGATGACAACCCTCGCGACCTTCCCGACGTCGCTCAGTGACGCGCTTCGCCGTCCCACGCAACGTGCGGGCGCCCCCGCGACGGTGCGCCGGGCTCTCGCCTACATCGACGAGAACGCGCACCTGCCGATCACGATCGACGATGTCGCCGTCGCTGCGTACATCTCGACTCGGGGCCTTCAGTACGCCTTCCGTCGGGCCCTCGACATCACCCCGACCGAGGCCCTCCGGCGGGCTCGTCTCGACGGCGCTCGTCGAGATCTCGAGAGCGGCGAGCATCACTCGGTGCGGGCCGTCGCCCGGCGCTGGGGCTTCGCCCACCCGTCTCGCTTCGCAGCCGCCTACCGTTCGACCTACGGTGTCGCGCCGACGGCAACCCGCGACAGTGCACAAGTGGTGACACCAGGCGAAGAGCCTGTTCGCACGTAACGGCGGGTCACGCCCGAGTGAACGGCACCCTCTTGACGGTTGGATAGGGTTCAACTATCCCCCGGGGTCGCGAGTCGACCCGCTCTGCGTGTCTGCTGAGGAGCACCCATGACCCACGCGTCCACCCTGCGCCGAGACTCCGTCTGACCGATGGGAAGCCTGTACTACGGCGACGCTCAGGATCCGATCCAGATCGAGGATCGCGCTCTCGCACACCTCAAGGTCGTCATCGCGACGAAGCTTCGCCGCAACGAGAGCTTCACGCTGTCCTGGCGGCATCCGGAGGGCGACACCCCCGGTCGCTCCACCCTGTGGCTGCACCCGTCGATTCCGTTGCGCTTCGTGTTCCAGGAGGCGGAGACGCCGGAGTTGAGCCGGACCTGGATCGAGGACCTCGCCCATTCCGCGAACTCGAGCGGCGGGATCACCCTCGTCGAAGAGCATCTGGAAAGCGCGACGACCGTCTGAGCGACCTCGGTCGCCCGCAGCGTGCCGTGGAGCGGTGATCGAACGGTAGGGCGGGCGGGACTTGAACCCGCGATCGTTGGGTTATGAGCCCACTGCCTTAACCAGCTTGGCCACCGCCCCGTACGGCCTCCAGCCTAGCGGCCGGACGGGTCAGACCTGCGTCGCGGCGGCATGGGTCTGCAGGTGCCTCAGATAGATCTCGGCGTTGGCTATGAGGCCGGCGCGCTCCTCGTCGCTGAGCGCACGACGGACCTTCGCGGGGACACCCGCCACCAGGGATCCGTCGGGGATCTCGGTGCCGCCCAGCCACCACCGCGCCGCCGGCGATCAGGCACCCGACGCCGATGAGCGCGCCGCTGAGGATCACGGCGCCCATCCCGATCAGAGACCCGTCGCCGATCGAGCACCCATGGACCACCGCGTTGTGTCCGATCGAGACGTGCGCGCCGACGACCACCGGGTGCCCGGCGTCCACGTGCACGGAGACGTTGTCCTGCACGTTGCTCGCCGGCCCGATGGTGATGCCCGCTGAGTCACCGCGCAGCACAGCGTTGTACCAGACACTGGCACGGGCGCCGAGGGAGACGTCGCCGACGATGCGGGCTCCCTCCGCCACGAAGGCCGATCCATCGATCGACGGGGAACTGTTCGGCAGGGCGAGAACGGATGCTCCTGAGGCGACGGTCATGAGGTGAGACTACCCTCACTTCCGCGGAATCACGCGGAAGTGAGGCCAGCCTGAGCTTGCTTGCGGAATGTCTGAGCGTGAGTAGCGTTGTCTTCACACGTACGAGAGATCCGTTCCAGAGGAGCACAAGATGAGCAAGGCACAGACCATCACCACCACCGCCATCGACCCGACCGTCGCCGCAGGTGCGGCACAGTTCCTCTCCCCCGTGGTGCTCGGCCTCCAGGCCCTGACGATCAACGGCAAGCAGGCGCACTGGCACGTGCGCGGCGCGAACTTCGTCGGCGTCCACGAGCTGCTCGACACGATCGTCGCCCACGCCGGCGACTTCGCCGACACCGCTGCGGAGCGCATCGTCGCCCTCGGCCTCCCGATCGATGCCCGTGTGAGCGCCGTGGCCGCGAAGGCCGGCGCGACCCCCGTTCCGGCCGGCTTCACGCAGTCCGACGAGCTCATCCGCGCCGTCATCTCCGACATCGATGCCATCCTCGTCGACGTCAAGGCTGCGGTTGACGGTCTGGACGAGGTCGACCTGACGAGCCAGGACGTCGCGATCGAGATCCAGCGCGGCCTCGAGAAGGACCGCTGGTTCCTGGTCTCGCACGTCGCAGCCTGATCACGAACGTCGAAGGCCGGTCCTCCGCAGCAGCGGAGAACCGGCCTTCGTCGTATACGCGCGGTGTCAGGCGCGGTGCGACACGCAGCCTCCCAGCAGCGTCGCGATGACCGGCATCGCGCGCAGCTCGCCGCCCGTGGCCGTGCGCGGGTCAAGCCCGCAGAGGACGATGTCCGCCGTCTCCCCCGGGCGCAGCGAGGACCGCACGCTCGCCTCGAAGGCCTGATCGATGGTGAGACGCTCCTCGGGATGCCATGGTGCGCGGTCATCGTCGGTCCGGGTGACGGCCGCGGAGATCGCCTGCCAGGGGTCGAGCGCCGCGACCGGCGCATCCGAACCGAACCGGAGTTCCGCCCCCGCGGCACGGAGCGACGCGAGCGGGTAGGTGATCGCGGTCTGTTCTGACCAGTGCCGTCCGACGAGGTCCCGATCGTCGAGCGCGTGCTGCGGCTGCACGCTGGCGATGACCCCCAGCCGGGCGAACCGGGCGAGGTCGGCGTGCCGGACGAGCTGCGCATGCTCGATCGTCCCGACGGCTCCGGCGACCGTGAACGCATCAAGTGCCGACGTCGTCGCGCGATCGCCGATGGCGTGCACCGCGGCGTCGAGCCCCGCTCCTGTGGCGCGCGTGAGCAGCTCGGTCAGTTCATCCGGCGGCACGGTCAGCACGCCGAAGTTCGCCGGATCGCCGGGATAGGCGTGCGAGCACGCAGCGGTCCGCGTGCCGAGCGAGCCGTCGCTGATCACCTTGAGCGGGCCGACGTGGATGAGACCTCGTGCACTCTGGGGCGCATCGGCGTCCTCGTGGACCTCTCCGGTGTGCAGCCCGGCGCCGATCGCTCGATCGAGGTCGAACGGGTACAGGGCGAACTCGACCCGGTGGGCGGCAAAACCGGCCCGCACCCGGCGCGGCCAGGCCTCGGCGTTCCATGCCATGTCGAAGTCGACCAGGCCTGTGACGCCGCGCGCGGCTGCACGCTCTCCCGCCTCGGCGACGGCGCGGTCACCGTGCGCCGGGTCGACGGCGTTGAGGCGCCGCGAGATCTCGAACGCGTCCTTCTCACGCAGCATCCCGTCAGCACTGCGGAATCCCTCGCGGGCGAGGGCCGCCGAGTTCAACCAGACGCTGTGCACGTCGGCGTTGATCAGGTACGTCGGCACCGGGCCGGTCATGGCGTCCAGAACTCTCAGCGTCGGGAGGTCGGGCCACAGCGCATCGCGGAACCCGGCGCCCACTCGCCGTCCGTCGGGAAGAGACGGGGCGAGGCTCATCCGTTGCGCCGCTTCGCCGGCGGATGCGGCCTGGCCGAGCGGCACCCGCTCCGAGTCCAGCGCCCACTGCACAGTGTGGACATGGTTGTCCCAGAGCCCGGGAACCGCCCACGCGCCATCGCCGTCGATCACTTCGCCGCGCGCCGGCAGCGCACCGATCGGTGCGATGTCGACGATGCGCCCGTCCGCGATGTGGATGTCGACGGGTTCGTCGTCGATGAGGAACTCCCGGCCGGGGCCGGCGATGCGCACCGCCCGCACGGTACCGATCTCTGTTCCGCGTCCGGTCACCGCTGGACTCCCGTTCGCGCATCCTGCGCCCGCTGCATCTCCGCGGCGAGGGCGGGGTTCGCGTACGGTCCGTCGTCTGTCAGGGCGGCGATCACGTTCTCGATCGTCTCCGCCGGCTTGTTCTGGCTCAGCTTCCGCTTCGCCACGACACGCGACGGCGTCAGCCGGAATCCGACGGTTCCTGCGGCGAGACGCTGCACGTACTCCGGATCGTTGGGACGCTCCCACATCAGACGCGGATCGGGCATCCGCGACTCGAATCGTTCGACCAGCCGGTCCAGCACCGCGAGGTTCTCGTCGTCGCTGAGGATCTCCGGCACACCGGACAGATGCACGGCGGTGTAGTTCCACGTCGGCACGGCTTTCACATCACCGTACCAACCGGGCGAGACGTAGCCGTGCGGGCCCTGGAACACCACCAGCAGCTCGTGCTCCCCCAAGCCGTGGATGAGGTCGTCCGGTCGACCGACGTGGCCGACGACCGTGAGGTCGTCGCGCGACTCATCGAGCAGCACGACGTAGTGCGAGGCGACCTGCCCGTCTTCGCCTGTGCTGACGATCGTCGCCCACGGATTCGCGTCGATCACACGGCGGATCTCGGTGACGTCGGCCAGCGTGAAGCTCGGGTTCTGTCGCATGGAATCAGCCTAGAGCGGATGCCGTGCTCCGGACTCGGGGACCGGAGCGCCGCAGGGTCAGGCCTGGCAGCGCGGGCACCAGTAGAGCTTGCGCGCGCCGATCTCCTCGAGGGCGATCTCGGTGCCGCAGACCCGGCACGGCAGGCCCGCGCGGTGGTAGACCCAGTGGCGATCGTCGCGGCTCGCCATCGCCGCGCGGTAGTCCTCCGGCGACAGGTCGTCCATCGTCATCATCTGCCCGGTCTCGACGCCGATCGCGAGCAGGCGCACCCAGTCGTGCCAGATCGCACGGACGATCTCCTCCGGCACGTTCTTCCCCGGCGTGTGGGGGTTGAGCCGGTGTCGGTACAGCAGTTCGGCCCGATAGACGTTTCCGATGCCGCTCACGACCGACTGGTCCATGAGCAGCAGCGCGATGACCGTCTGCGTCTTGCGCACCGCCCGGACGAAGCGTTCCTCGTTCTCCACCGGATCGCCCACCAGTGGATCGGGCCCGAGCTTCGCGACGGTCGCGAGCATCTCCTCCGGAGTCTGCAGGACGCAGGCGGTCGGGCCACGCAGGTCGGCGGCCGTGATGTCGGTCATGAGACGCAGACGCACCTGGCCGACGATCGGAGGAGGCCACTCGACTCCTTCGTCGGCGAGGCCCTTCGTCTGCTCCGACATGCGCACGTGCACGCGAGTGCGTCGCGGAGCACCGATCGAGGACAGCGAGTTCTCGCCCGCGTCGTCGAGGATCGGATCGTCCAGCACCGTGCCGCGCTGATTCGTCTGCCCCATCCGGCCGTTGGCGGAGGCGATGGGTGGGGTCCATCACGATCTCACCGGCGAAATCCCAGGCCCCGTAGAGCCCGAGGTGCACCCGAAGCCACAGGTCGCCCTCCGCCTCGAGGAACATCTGCTTGCCCACGGCTTTGACGCTGACAGCCGCTCGTCCGTCGAGCACGGCAGCGCCCTCGGCGAACCTGCCCTGCGGACTCGACGCGTGCAGCGTCTTGCCGATGAAGTTCCGATCGAACTGCCGCGCGATCCGGTGGACGGAGTGACCCTCGGGCATGTCAGTCCCTCGGGTCCGGGAGCAGAGAGCCGTCGCGCTCGAAGTCGGCGATCTGGCCGATCCGGCGCACGTGCCGCTCATCTCCGGAGAACGGCGTCTCGATGAAGCGGTCGATCAGGGCGGTGACCTCCTCATAGGTGTGCTGCCGCGCGCCGATGGAGATGACGTTCGCATCGTTGTGCTCGCGGGCGAGCTCCGCGGTCGAGAGGTTCCAGACCAGAGCCGCACGAACGCCCTGCACCTTGTTCGCGGCGATCTGCTCGCCGTTCCCCGAACCGCCGAAGACCACGCCGAGCGCGTCGACGCCGGCAGCCTGATCGGCCACGACCGCCTGGGCGGCACGGATGCAGAAGGCGGGGTAGTCGTCCACCGCGTCGTAGACGATCGGGCCGTGGTCGACGACCTCGTGCCCGGCGGCACGCAGGTGATCCTGCAGCTGCGTGGAGAAGTCGAGACCCGCGTGGTCGGTGGCGATGTGGATGCGCATGGCTCCCATCCTAGAAGCGCACGCAGGAGAGCGTGAGGTCAGGGCGCGACGCCCGCGGCGGCCGGCTTGAACCCGGCACGGATGTTCTCGCAGCAGCCGGGACGACAGACGTCGAATGCGCCAGGGAGTGACGTGACATGCGGGCGTTCTGCGTTGGGGCGCCCCTGCAAGCGCTCCTCGATCAGATCCACGATGCCGGCCACGAACGACGGCGCCACCCCCGGCGTCGGGGTGCGCGTGAAGGCCAGTCCGGCTTCCTCCGCGGCCTCGGCCGCCTCGGTGTCGAGATCCCAGAGCACTTCCATGTGGTCGCTCATGAATCCGACCGGGACCACGGCGACGGCCTTGCGACCGCGGGCGGGCAGCTCGGCGATGACATCGCAGACGTCGGGCTCCAGCCAGGGCTGCGAGGCGGGGCCCGAGCGCGACTGGTAGACGAGCTCCCACGACACATCTGCCGCGGCGGGGATGGTCTGCCGCACCCGGTCCATCACCCAGGCGGCCACCGCGAGATGCTGCGCCGCGTAGGCGCCGCCCTCTCCCCAGTCGATGTCGCGGGCGCCCGACCGCTCGGCATCCGCCGTCGGGATGCTGTGCGTGGAGAACAGGATCTGGATGTCGGCAGCGGCGATCCCCTGCGCCAAGAACGCCTCCACCGCCTCGCGCACGCCGCGCTCGAATGCCTCGACGAAGCCGGGGTGGTCGTAGAAGGGGCGGATCTTGTCGATCGTCACCGTGTCGCCGAGCCCGGTCTCCTCGAGAACCCGGGCGAAGTCCTCGCGATACTGACGGCAGCTCGAGAAGGAGCTGTAGGCGCTCGTGGCGAAGGCGAGGAGGGTGTTGTGGCCCTGTGCGGATGCCTCGGTCACGACCTCGTCGAGGTACGGGGCCCAGTTGCGGTTTCCCCAGTACACCGGAAGGTCGATGCCTCGTTCGGCGAGTGCTGCTTCCAGAGCGGCCTTCAGCACGCGATTCTGGCCGTTGATCGGGCTCACTCCACCGAAGTGGCGGTAGTGGTGCGCGACCTCCTCGAGCCGTTCATCCGGGATGCCGCGCCCCCTCGTCACGTTGCGGAGGAACGGGATCACGTCCTCCTGGCCCTCGGGCCCGCCGAAGCCTGCCAACAGGATGCCGTCGTATGCGACCGGAACGGTCACGTACGGAGCACCCCCTGCCGCAGCAGATGAGGCGAAGCGGACGACGGTCGGCTCGATAACAGTCACCCCTCCATCCTTTCACCTCTCAGGAGGGAGGGTGCCCGCTGCTCTGGCGTAGGCTGTCAGGGTTGCCGTCGGCGCCAACTGCGCCCGACTCCGGTGACATCCCCTCACCCCTGGGAGTACCGCTGTGCCTGGAGAGAACCTCACCCGTATCGAAGCGCAGGAGCGCCGCGACGTCGTCGACACCCAGTCGTACGAGATCGCACTCGATCTGACCAAGGGTGCGGAGGTCTTCGGTTCCCGGAGCGTCGTACGCTTCACCGCGACGCCGGAGAGCTTCACCTTCATCGACCTCATCGCGCGTGAGGTGAGGGAGATCTCCCTCAACGGCGAGCTGCTCGACCCCGATGAGGTCTTCGCCGACTCCCGGATCGCCCTCTCCGGTCTCCAGGCCGAGAACGTGCTGGTCGTCGACGCCGACTGCGAGTACACCAACACCGGTGAGGGACTGCATCGCTTCGTCGATCCGGTCGACGGCGAGGTCTACCTGTACTCGCAGTTCGAGGTGCCGGATTCGCGCCGCGTCTTCGCGGTCTTCGAGCAGCCCGATCTGAAGGCCACCTTCCAGTTCACGATCACCGCGCCCGCGGCGTGGAAGGTCATCTCCAACTCGCCGACGCCCGAGCCCATCGTGCACGACGATTCAGCGGGATCCGGAACCGAGAAGTTCGCGACGTGGGGCTTCGAGCCGACTCCGCGCATCTCGTCGTACATCACCGCGCTCGTCGCAGGTCCCTACGAGTCGACGTTCTCCGAGCTCACGAGCGCCTCAGGCCGCGTGATCCCGCTCGGCGTCTACGGACGCAAGAGCCTGTGGCAGCACCTGGACGCCGACTACATCTTCGACAAGACACGTGAGGGCTTCGAGTACTACGAGTCGAAGTTCGGCGTTCCGTACCCGTTCGCGAAGTACGACCAGCTCTTCGTCCCCGAGTTCAATGCGGGTGCGATGGAGAACGCCGGCGCCGTCACCTTCACCGAGACCTATGTCTTCCGCAGCAAGGTCACCGACGCCGTCAAGGAGCGCCGCGTCGTCACGATCCTGCACGAGCTCGCGCACATGTGGTTCGGCGACCTCGTCACCATGAAGTGGTGGAACGACCTCTGGCTCAACGAGTCGTTCGCGGAGTGGGCGTCGACCATCGCCACCGCAGAGGCCACCGAGTGGACCGAGGCCTGGACCACCTTCAACGCGATGGAGAAGACCTGGGCCTATCGTCAGGACCAGCTCCCCTCCACACATCCGATCGTCGCCGAGATCAACGACCTCGAAGACGTACAGGTCAACTTCGACGGCATCACCTACGCGAAGGGCGGCTCGGTCCTCAAGCAGCTCGCGGCGTGGGTGGGCATCGAGGCCTTCTTCGGAGGCGTCTCGCAGTACTTCCAGAAGCATTCCTGGGGCAACACCGAGCTGAGCGACTTGCTCACGGAGCTCGAGGCCACCAGCGGCCGCGACCTGAGCACCTGGTCGAAGAAGTGGCTGGAGACCGCCGGAGTCAACACTCTGGAGCCGGTCATCGCGGAGGGCGGCGACGGCACCATCTCGCGGTTCGCCGTGACGCAGACCGCGCCGGCCGACTACCCGACGATCCGTCCGCACCGCCTCGGCATCGGCTTCTACACGCTGACCGACGGCTCGCTGACCCGCACGCACTACGTCGAGGTCGATGTCGACGGCGACCGCACCGAGGTGCCCGAGCTGCAGGGCCTGAAGCGCCCCGACCTCGTGCTGCTCAACGACAACGACCTCGCCTACGCGAAGATCCGTCTCGACGAGAAGTCGCTGGCCACGGCGATCGCCCACCTCGCAAACATTCACGACCCGCTGGCCCGCTCGCTGGTGTGGGGCGCGGCCTGGGATCAGACCCGCGACGCCGAGACCCCGGCATCTGCCTACATCGACCTCGTGCTCGGCAACATCGGGCGCGAGACCGAGTCGACCACTGTTCGCACGACCCTCGCCCAGCTGCGTTCCGCGGCCACGCTGTACGTGGCGCCGGCCGATCGCGAGGCGGCGCGCCTCAAGGTCGCCGACGGACTCTGGGCGCTGGCCGAGGCCGCCGACGCCGGCAGCGACAGCCAGCTCCAGTTCGTCACCGCGTTCGCCAGCTCCCTGGTCAGCCCCGAGCATGCCGGGGTCGTCGGCCGACTGCGCTCCGGTGAGGAGACCCTGCCGGGCCTCGAGATCGATGCCGACCTGAACTGGCAGCTGCTCTACGGTCTCGCCACGATCGGTGCGACGGATGCCGCGACCATCGATGCCGCTCTCGCAGCGGACAACACCGCGAAGGGCGGCGAGTTCGCCGCTCAGGCACGCGCCGCGCTTCCCGACGCCGCGTCGAAGCAGGTCGCGTGGGCCTCGCTGATCGAGCGGGACGACGCCCCGAACACGATCGTGCGGTCGGCCGCCCTCGGCTTCGTACACCCGGCCGGTGCCGCCGTGCTCGGCGAGTTCGTGCCGAAGTACTTCGACATGCTGCTCCCGATCTGGGAGTCGCGCTCCTACCAGATCGCGCAGTACCTCGTCGTCGGACTCTTCCCGACCTCGCTGGCCGACATCGCGCTGCGGGACGCGACCCGCGCCTGGCTGTCCGCGAACCAGGATGCCGCTCCGGCCCTCCGCCGTCTCGTGCTGGAGAACCTGGCGGACGTCGAGCGCGCGCTGGCCGCGCAGTCCCGCGACGCCGAGGACTGATCCCGCGGATCCTGTGACCGGGCCTCTGCTGCAGCGCTTCCAGCCTGCGCAGAGGCCCGATCGCTAGAATCGGCGGTGATGATGATCCCCTTCGAGAACACTCCCCCCGCCACTCCTGCAGAGCTCCCCGACCTGTGGAAGAAGGTTCTGGTCGTACTCGGCGACGTCGGGATGAAGGCGCTCGCCGTCGCGATCATCATCGTCAGCTGCATCGTGATCGGTTTCGTGCTGCGCGTCGTCATCCGCCGCGTCGTACACCGCATCGTCGACAGCGCGAAGAACAAGGCGGATGTCGACGACACGCAGGCCCTGGAACGATCGCCGCTCGCTGACATGCGGCTCGTGCAGCGCACGCGCACTCTCGGCTCGATCCTGCAGAACATCGTCAACGTGATGCTGGTCGTGATCGCGCTCGTGCTCGTCGTCAGCGCGCTCTCTCCTGGCCTCCTCGGCTCTCTGACGCTCCTCACCGCCGCCGTCGGCGCGGGCCTCGGCTTCGGGGCGCAGAACATCGTCAAGGACGTGCTCAACGGCATGTTCATCGTCGCCGAGGATCAGATCGGCATCGGCGACGTCGTCGATCTCGGCCTCGCGAGCGGGGTGGTGGAGTACGTCAGCGTGCGCATCACCCAGGTGCGCGATGTGAACGGCACTCTCTGGTACGTCCGCAACGGCGAGGTCACCCGAATAGGCAACATGTCGCAGGGCTGGGCCCGCACCATCATCGACATCGGCGTGCCCGTCGACTCCGATCTGGAGCAGGTCGAGCACACGATGCTCGAGACCGCCCAGGGCCTCGCGAAGGACCCCAAGTGGCGCACTCGCATCATCGAGAAGCCCGAGCTCTGGGGGCTGGAGTCGATCGGCGGCGACGCACTGGTCGTCCGCATCGTCGTCAAGACGCGCGCCAACGCGAAGGACGATGTCGCTCAGGAGCTGCGCCGGCGGCTCCGCGCTGCCCTCATCGACAAGAGCATCGCGGTGCCGAGCCTCGTCGATGTCGTGCCGACCGGCCTCGACGGAGCGCGTCGCGTCCGCGGCGCGAACCCGCCGCGCACGCGTCCGAACGCCGTGACCGGCGTGCCGGTGATCCCCGACCGCGGCATCTGGCGCCGCAAGAAGCCGACCGATGACGGGAGCTCCACGAAGTGACCTTCTACGACGAGGTCGGCGGGCACGAGACGTTCGCGAAGATCGTCTCGGTGTTCTACCGCGAGGTGGCGCTCGACCCGGTGCTCAAGCCGATGTATCCCGAGGAAGACCTCGGGCCCGCCGAACAGCGGCTGCTGATGTTCCTCGAGCAGTACTGGGGTGGTCCGACCACCTACGGCGAGACGCGCGGGCACCCACGCCTGCGGATGCGTCACATGCCCTTCCACGTCGATCCCGATGCGCGGGATCGTTGGCTCCGTCACATGCGGACCGCCGTGGACGAGGCGAAGTTGTCGCCCCTCCACGAATCGACGCTCTGGGACTATCTCGAGCGCGCCGCGCATGCCATGGTGAACACATTCGAGCCGTCCGGGATCGGGACCCAGCCTGGCGGACGCCCCACTCTCGAGACACGATCCAGTCAGGTATCAACGGAGACCCCATGACGAAGACGCCCCTGTCCGCAGATGTCCTGGTGATCGGGTGGGGGTTGGCCGGTCTCGTCGCCGCCGCAGAAGCGCTCGCTGCGGGCCGTCGCGTCATCCTGCTGGACCAGGAGCCGCGCACCAACCTCGGTGGGCAGGCGTGGTGGTCGTTCGGGGGGTTGTTCTTCATCGACTCCCCCGAGCAGCGGCGCCTCGGCATCAAGGACTCCCTCGAACTCGCGACCCAGGACTGGTTCGGCAACGCCGCATTCGACCGTCCGGAGGACGAGTGGCCCCGGAAGTGGGCGGAGGCCTACCTGCAGTTCGCGGCCGGTGAGAAGCGCGCCTGGCTGCGCGAACGCGGCGTCGGGTTCTTCCCGGTGGTCGGCTGGGCGGAGCGCGGCGGCTACGGTGCGATCGGACCAGGCAACTCGGTCCCCCGCTTCCACATCACCTGGGGAACCGGTCCCGGCATCGTCGCCCCGTTTGCGGCGGCCGTCGAACAGGGCGAGCGGGAGGGGCACCTGACGGTCCTCCCCCGCCACCGTGTCTCCGAACTGGTCGTCACCGACGGCGCAGTCACGGGCGCGCGCGGCGACGTGCTGGCCACGAGCGGTGCACGGCGCGGCGAGGTGTCCTCCCGAGAGGTCATCGACGAGTTCGAGATCAGCGCCGGTGCCACGATCGTCGCGTCAGGCGGAATCGGCGGCAACCACGACCTGGTGCGTGCAGCCTGGCCCGCGCGACTCGGCAGTCCGCCCGATCACATGCTCACCGGGGTCCCCGCCTACGTCGACGGCTCGATGCATGCCGTCAGTGCGACCGCCGGAGCACGGCTGATCAACGGCGATCGGATGTGGCACTACGTCGAGGGCATCACGAACTGGGATCCGGTGTGGCCCTCGCACGGCATCCGTATCCTCCCGGGTCCGTCGTCGCTCTGGCTGGACGCGACCGGCACCCGACTGCCTGTACCGCTCTTCCCCGGCTTCGACACGCTGGGAACGCTCGCGCACCTGCGCACGACCGGTCACGATCACTCCTGGTTCATCACCTCCCGACAGATCGTGGAGAAGGAGTTCGCGCTGTCGGGCAGCGAGCAGAATCCGGACCTCACCGGCAAGGACGTCGGACTGTTACTGAAGTCCCGGCTGGCGAAAGGCCCGACGGGGCCCGTGCAGTCCTTCCTCGACGAGGGCGAGGACTTCATCGTCGAAGCAGATCTGGAGACGCTCCTCGAGCAGATGCAGCGGCATCCCGGCGGCGAGGCCCTCGACATCGACAACGTGCGGCGCGAGGTGCTCGCGCGCGACCGCGAGATGGACAACGACTTCACCAAGGACGCGCAGATCGGCATGCTGCGCTCGATGCGCAGCTATCGCGGCGACAAGCTGATCCGCACCGCGGCCCCGCACCGTCTGCAGGATCCCGCTGCGGGACCCCTCATCGCCGTCAAGCTCCACGTGCTCACCCGGAAGTCGCTCGGCGGCATCAACACCGACCTCGACGGTCGCGCGCTGGACGACCGGGGCGCGCCCATTCCCGGGCTCTACGCGGCAGGAGAGGCCAGCGGCTTCGGTGGTGGCGGCGTGCACGGATATCGGGCGTTAGAGGGCACATTCCTCGGCGGGTGCCTGTTCTCCGGACGCCAGGCGGGACGCGCCGCGGCCGGCTGAGCCCGACCGAGCCTATTCGGCAGCGCCGGTGCCGCGGACGGCCGTCAGTCCGGTCGCCACGGGACCCCGAGCGAGCACATGGCCGCGACGGAACGCCAAGCGGGTCCACCGCCCCGAGAGCATGACCGGTACCTGCTCCTCACCCGAGATGAATCCGAGCGCGTCGGCCGCGAAGGCGACTCCGCGCGGCAGACCGCCGAGATCGTCATCCGGCTCGCCCCAGATCGCCGCACGCAGCGCACGGACGGCCTCCTCACCGGAACCGGGGGTCGCGCCGTGAGCGACAGCGGAGATGCCCCACTGCGCCCGCTGCGCCACGACGGATGCCGGGAGCGTCGTCACAGGCGTCCACGCACCGCGGGGTGGCGCGACACCCGCCCACGCGGGCGAGAGTCCGGTGTCTGGAAGTGTGAGGCGATGCGGCTCGTCGGCGGCGGTGAGCTGATCCACCACGATGTCGCACTCGAGTTCGGGGTCGGCGTGCACGATCCTCATCGCCAGGATCGTCGGCGTCTGATCGAACAGTCCGTGCGGCGCGAGCGCTGCCGTGGTCAAGGCGAGGACGCCGTTCGCGGCCTGCAGCCGGACGCCGTCATCGGTGATCCTCGTCGCCCGTCCGACGAAGGTGAGAACGTCCTTCGCGGTGTCCGGGTCGGCGAGGAGAAGGTGATGCGGCACGCGCTCTAAACTACCAACGGAGCGGCGCCCTCGGGTCGCGGAGAGGAACCCATGGACGCGGACGACCACGCCATTCGAACCGTCGAGCGACTGCTCGAGGTGCTCGACCTCGACGCCTCGGAGGCGCGGACGACGGAGGATATCTTCGTCGGAGCCTCGCACCCGATGCCGACCGGTCGCATCTATGGCGGGCAGGTCCTGGCGCAGAGTCTCATCGCTGCGGAACGCACTCTCCCGGAGGACCGTGCCGTGCACTCGATGCATGGTTACTTCCTGCGCCCGGGCGATGCGAGCCAGGGCATCACGATCGCCGTCGACCGCATCCACGACGGTCGTTCTTTCTCCACAAGACGTTCTCAGGCGTACCAGAACGGGGTGCCGATCTTCTCGATGATCGCGTCGTTCCAGGATGGGGACCCCGGCGTGGAGCATGCCGAGCCGATGCCCGCGGGGGTGCCGGCACCGGAGGACCTCGCCCCGGACGAGGACCGTGTGGCCGGCGTTCCCGCCGGAACGACACGCATGCTGAGCGAGCGCGCCGCGGACATCCGGCACATCGGGTCGCCCCTCTACCTGCCGAACGACGATGAGCGCACCAATCGTCAGGGCGTCTGGATGCGGATGCGCGCGCCCCTTCCGGACGACCAGCGGCTGCACCGCGCCGCCCTCGCGTATCTCAGCGACATGACCATCCAGGAATCGATCCTGCGGGCTCACGG
The DNA here is from genome assembly GCF_030816505.1 of Microbacterium sp. W4I20. Lineage (NCBI taxonomy): Bacteria > Bacillati > Actinomycetota > Actinomycetes > Micrococcales > Microbacteriaceae > Microbacterium > Microbacterium sp. W4I20. The sequence goes on from NZ_JAUSYB010000001.1 coordinate 567,811, forward strand.
CCTCCACTGGACGCTGCCGGGACTGAAGGTCGCCAGCCTCGATCATGCGATGTGGTGGCACCGGCCCGCGCGGGTGGACGAGTGGCTCCTCTATGTTCAGGAGTCGCCCAACGCCCGGGGTGGTCGAGGCCTCGCGACCGGGCGAATCTATTCGCGCGACGGCGATCTCGTGGCGAGCGTGGCCCAGGAGATCATGATCCGGGTTCCGGACGCCTAGTCACCGACGATCGTCGGCAGGATCGTCGCGTAGCGGAGCAGGAAGGCCCGCTCGTCGAGCTTCTTGCGTCGGAGCCACCCGGTGACCTCGCTGTTGCTCTTGCTCGCGTTGCAGGACGCGCATGCGGGCACGACGTTCTCCAGCGTGTAGCGTCCGCCGCGGGAGACAGGCATCACGCAGTCGCGCTGGAGCGGCTCCCCCGGCGTCAGGCAGTAGGCGCACCCACCCCAGGCAGCGACGAGCCTGGTCCATTGCGCGGGGGTGAGGTCATTGTCCACTCGGTCCAGCCGGCGCTTCCGTCGTTTCGCGTAGCGCGCGCGTGCCGCCGGCGATGTCGTGGCGGGAAACCTGCGGCGTGAGGGCACACGTCGACGGTACTGGCCCGCGGGGCCCTCGCGCGTGATCTCCGCCAGCGCGCCACGCGGTCACTTCCCTCCTGCCGCGCCCGGTCGGCCCGACCCGCCTAGCGGTGCGCGTACTCGATCGAGGGGCCGACGAAGGGCTCCCAGGCGTCGCGCATCTCCTGCGTCAGTCGCGTCGGTCGGCCGGATGCGGCATCCACGAGGACGATCACGGCTGTCGAGCGCGCGTAGATCACGCGCGGCTCGGCGCTCGGGTCGTTGTGCACCTCGTAACAGACCTCGACGCTGGACCCGCCGAGCTTGCCGAACCACATCTGCACTTCGAGCGGGCGTCGCTGGTAGGGCACCGGTGCGAGATACTCGATCTCCTGTCGCGCGATGAGCGTCAGGATGCCCTCGTCGATCCCGGAGTCGAGCACCGCGGTGGACGGTGCCTCCTCCCCCGGCCCGGCCCTCCAGAACGCGCGGACGCGCGCCTCTTCCAGCAGCTTGAGCATCGAGGTGTTGTTGACATGGTTGAAGGCGTCGAGGTCTCCCCACCGGAGATGGATGGGGATGTGCAGGCGGGACTCGTGCGTCGTCTCGGACACGGCCGGCTCAGTCGCGCGTGAGCTTGCGGTGCGTGGAGCGGTGCGGCTTCGCGGCATCCGGTCCGAGGCGCTCGATCTTGTTCTCCTCGTACGCCTCGAAGTTGCCCTCGAACCAGTACCACTGGCCGGGCTTCTCATCGGTGCCTTCGTAGGCGAGGATATGGGTCGCGATGCGGTCGAGGAACCACCGGTCGTGGGTGATGACCACCGCGCAGCCCGGGAACTCGAGAAGAGCGTTCTCGAGCGAGCTGAGGGTCTCGACGTCCAGGTCGTTCGTGGGCTCGTCGAGGAGCAGCAGGTTGCCGCCCTCCTTCAGAGTGAGCGCGAGGTTCAGGCGGTTCCGCTCTCCACCGGAGAGGACCCCGGCCTTCTTCTGCTGGTCCGGACCCTTGAAACCGAACTTCGACACGTAGGCGCGCGAAGGGATCTCGGTCTTGCCGACCTGGATGTAGTCGAGCCCGTCGGACACGACCTCCCACAGCGTCTTGTTCGGGTCGATGTTCGAGCGCGACTGGTCGACGTAGCTGATCTTGACGGTCTCACCGATCTTCAGGTCGCCGCCGTCGAGGGGCTCGAGGCCGACGATCGTTTTGAACAGGGTCGTCTTTCCGACGCCGTTCGGGCCGATGACGCCGACGATGCCGTTCGGCGGAAGGTTGAAGCTGAGGCCGTCGATCAGCACGCGGTCGTCGAAGCCCTTGTGCAGCTTCTTGGCATCGATGACGATGCCACCGAGACGCGGGCCGGCCGGAATCTGGATCTCGTCGAAGTCGAGCTTCCTGGTCCGTTCGGCCTCGGATGCCATCTCCTCGTAGCGGGCGAGACGAGCCTTCGACTTGGTCTGGCGGCCCTTGGCGCTCGAGCGCACCCATTCGAGCTCCTCTTTGAGGCGCTTGGCGAGCTTCGCGTCCTTCTTGCCCTGGACCTCGAGGCGTTCGCCCTTCTTCTCCAGATAGGTCGAGTAGTTGCCCTCGTAGCCGATGAGGCGTCCGCGGTCGACCTCGGCGATCCACTCGGCGACGTGATCGAGGAAGTACCGGTCGTGGGTGATCGCGATCACCGCACCCTTGTAGGCCTGCAGGTGCTGCTCGAGCCAGAGCACGCTCTCGGCGTCGAGGTGGTTCGTGGGCTCGTCGAGGAGCAGCAGGTCGGGCTTCTGGAGGAGCAGCTTCGCCAGCGCCACGCGGCGCTTCTCTCCACCCGAGAGCGGACCGATGGGTGCGTCAGCCGGCGGGGTGCGCAGAGCATCCATCGCCTGGTCGAGCTGGGAGTCGAGGTCCCAACCGTCGGCGGCGTCGATCTCCTCCTGGAGACCGCCCATCTCGGCCAGCAGCGCATCGAAGTCCGCGTCAGGATCGGCCATGAGGGCGGAGATCTCGTTGAACCGGTCGACCTTCGCCTTGATCGCGATGCCGTCCTGGATGTTCTCGATGACGGTCTTGGTCTCGTCGAGCTCCGGCTCCTGCATGAGGATGCCCACGGAGAATCCGGGAGACAGCTTGGCCTCACCGTTGGAAGGCGTGTCGAGGCCGGCCATGATCTTGAGGATCGTCGACTTTCCGGCGCCGTTCGGACCGACCATGCCGATCTTGGCTCCCGGAAGGAATGCCATGGTGACGTCATCGAGGATGAGCTTCTCGCCCACTGCCTTGCGTGCACGCACCATCGAGTAGATGTACTCAGCCACCGAAAACCGCTCCTTCTGTTGGCGTCGAAGATCGACACTCCAGCCTACCGGCCCTCGGCTGAGTCACCAGTCGATGGGCCGAGTCGTACCGATCAGGCAGCGCCCTTCTGCGAGCTGAGGCATGACCGTGGTGACGACCTGCCCGGTAGACGGACCCACCTGGCCGATCAGGCACTCCTCGTCGCCCCAGCGCACCGAGAACTGGAGGCTCTCGGCCGGATTGCCGACGGTCGTCTGGTCACGAGTGACCTGCATCATGTCGCGCTCGAACCCTGCCGCGATCAGCGCATCGATGTACGCCCGACCCGCTCCTCGCTCATCGGAGGCCCAGACGGCATCCGTGACCTTCGTGAACAGCGGGAGGTTCTCCGACGCAGTCCCATCGGGTACCAGTACCGGCCCCGCAGGGGTCGTCGATGTCGGCGACGGCGAGGACTCGGCACTGGGCGACGCGGAGGGCTCGGGTCCCGGCGTACACGCGGACAGGGCGAGCAGAGCGGCGGCCATCACCGCAAGGGGGACAGCCGCACGCGGGGCCGTGGAGACCGGTCGACGAAGCACCTGCTGAGTCTACGGGCCGAGGACCCAGCGGCGACGACGACCGGTCAGAACGGAGGCAGCGGCGTGTGCAGCTCTCAGTAGCCCCGCGCGGGGGCCGGGTCAGCCGTCGTCTCGGCCCAGGCCAGATCGAGGTCGGACATGTCGGTGCCCTCCGGCGAGTCCGCCTCGTCCTCATCACCCGGTACCTCGCTCGCCTCGCTCTCCGCACCGGCCGCAGTGCGCGCGCCCGATTCGGACGAAGCGGATCGCGCGCGCGGGCGGTAGGCCGTCGTCCCCCACCGCAGGTCGTGCCCGATGGCGTCGGCGTCGATGTCGACGCTGGTCCCCTGCTTGCCGTTGCTCTCCCAGGAGCGGATGCGCAGACGCCCGGTGACGATGATGCTGTCGCCGGTCCGGAGTGACGCCTTCGCGTGCTCGCCGAGCTGTCGGAAGGCTGCGACCGAGAACCAGTTGGTGTCGCCGTCGACCCAGGTCTGTGTCGTGTTGTCGTATCGCCGGTGACTGCTCGCCATCCGGAAATTCGTCACAGGGCCGCTGCCGGTCTGTCCCTGGGTCGGCTCGGTGGCGACTCTGCCCACGATGGTCACGGTGTCGATCATGATCTGTCCTTTCGCTGTCCGAGCCGAGTGCCCGGGTCGCTCCAGCGTGCACCGCGCACTCGCCGCGCTCTCGCCCCAATGACGCGATCGGTGGACAACTCGGACTCGGGGCGAACCGTGCAGACGTCACCGCAGCGGCCGTTCGAGGGTAGCGGTGCGGAATGTCGGTGGTCGGTCATATGTTCGAATCAGGAAAGGAGTTCCGATGTCCGACAGCTTGACCACATACCTGCCCGAGGTTCCGTATGCGACGCCTCGGCTCTCCTCCCCCCGTGAACATCTGGTCCGGGCGGCCGACCACCTCTGGAGGGTGCAGGACCGCAACGAACGCGTTCTGGGCCACCTGCGCATCACCGCAGATCCCCTCGGGCTCCGGTACCGGGCCGAGCGTCTCCACCTGGCAACCGGAGCGTTCCGCATCGTCGGCGAGTTCTGGCGAGCGGACGACGCCGTCGCGGCGCTGCGCTACTCCTAGCCCGTCGCGGCTCGTCGCCCGTCGCTACTCGTAGCCCCGGACCTGGCCGGGTCGCGCCACGTCGCCCGCATCGGCGAATCGTGGGAAATGCTGGTGCCCCCGGCAGGATTCGAACCTGCGACCGGCGGATTAGAAGGCCGCTGCTCTTCCTCTGAGCTACGAAGGCGTATGCATCCAGCGTACCGCCCCGGGCGGCCGATGTCGGGCCCGTCGATAGGATGGCTGCATGGTATCTGCGTCGGAGAACGATCGTCTCGTATGGATCGACTGCGAGATGACGGGGCTCGATCTCGCGGTCGATGAACTCGTCGAGATCGCCGTCGTCATCACCGATTTCGAACTCCGCCCCATCGACCCTGGTTTCCAGGTCGTCATCCGGCCCAGCGAGGCTGCTCTGGCGCACATGAACGATTTCGTCACCAAGATGCACGAGACGTCCGGTCTCATCGAGGAGATCCCGCAGGGCATCTCCGTCGAAGACGCCGAGGCGCAGACGCTCGCGTACATCCGCCGGTTCGTGCCGCTGGAGCGCAAGGCACCACTCGCCGGCAACACGATCGGCACCGATCGCATGTTCCTCGCGAAGTACATGCCCCAGGTCGATCAGTGGCTGCACTACCGCAACGTCGATGTGTCGAGCATCAAAGAGCTTTCGCGCCGCTGGTACCCCCGCGTCTTCTTCCAGGCGCCCTCGAAAGACGGCGGCCACCGCGCCCTCGCCGACATCCTGGAATCGATCCGCGAGCTGCGCTACTACCGCGAAGCAGTCTTCGTCGACGAGCCAGGACCCTCCAGCGATGACGCACGGGACATCGCTACCCGCACGGTGTCGGAGTTCACTCCGAACATGTAATAGACTCATCTGGTTGCCTGCTCCGGCGGGCACATGGTGGGTATAGCTCAGCTGGTAGAGCGCTGGCTTGTGGTGCCGGATGTCGCGGGTTCGAGTCCCGTTACTCACCCCAGTGAAGAGGCCCGAATCGTGCGATTCGGGCCTCTTCTGCGTCGTCGGGAGCAGGCATTCCACGCTCCTGCAGAGCTCTAGACTGAGCAGGTGTCACTCGCGGTCTGGTTCTCGCTTCTCACCGCCTCGGTGATCATCAGCTTCACCCCCGGCGCCGGGGCGATCAACACGATGTCGAACGCTCTCAACCAGGGGTGGCGACGCGCGATCTGGGGCATCATCGGGCAGCAGATCGCTCTGGTCGTCCATGTCGCGATCGTCGCCGCGGGCGTCGGACTGCTGGTCTCGCGGTCCGAGTTCCTCTTCAACGCCATCCGGTATGCCGGGGCTGCCTACCTTGTGTACCTCGGCATCCGACTGATCCTCTCGAAGCCCACAGTGGTCGTCGACGATACCATCGCCCCCGTCGACTCCCGGGAGAGTCACTGGTCGATGATCCGACGCGGGTTCTGGGTCAATCTCCTCAACCCCAAGGCCGTCGTCTTCTTCCTGGCCTTCATCCCCCAGTTCATCCGGCTCGACCAGCCGGCGGTGCCCCAGTACCTCATCCTCATCACGACCGTCATCATCGTCGACGTCATCGTCATGTGGGGATTCTTCGCCGCTGCCGCGCGGCCGTTCCGCCGCCTGACCCAGACGTCTCGCGGCCAGCGCATCCTGAACAGTGTCTTCGGCGTGCTCTTCATCGGCGTCGCAGCGCTGCTCGTCTTCCTGCACTGACAGGCGCTCACCGCAGCGCCCCGCCCCTAGGCTGGACCCGATGGACATGGATGCCGCAGCCTTCGAGAAGCTCGTGATCGACGAGCTCGATCAGCTGCCCGACGACATGGTCGACGGTCTGGAGAACGTCATCTTCGTGGTCGAGGACCGTCCGGAGGACGGAAGCCTCGACCTCCTCGGGCTCTACGACGGCCTGGCCCTGACCGAGCGAGCGCAGTACGGCATGGGCGAGCTTCCTGACCGGATCGTCGTGTTCCGCGAGTCCCACCTCGACCAGTGCGACACGGAGGATGAGCTCCGCGACGAGATCCACACCACCCTGGTCCACGAGATCGCCCACTTCTACGGTCTCGACGACGAACAGCTCCACGAGATGGGGTGGGCGTGAGCGCCCCGTTGGCCGCCCCGGAGATCGACGAGGGCACCGACCTGAGTGCCGCGCCGATGGAGCCGTGGCAGGTGGTCGTGTGGAACGATCCCGTGAACCTGATGAGCTACGTCGTCCGGGTGTTCCGCACGTACTTCGGGTACTCCCTCGATCACGCGACCAGTCTCATGCTCGCCGTCCACCACGACGGGCATGCGATCGTCGCGACCGGGCCCCGCGAGACCATGGAGGTGCATGCGCAGGCGATGCACGACTACGGACTCTGGGCGACCGTCCGAAAGGCGCCCCAGTGACTGCGTCGCAGCGCATCGTGCTCCCGCTCGCGCTGATCGAGGGGGCTCATCTCGCGCGCCTCGTGGAGGAGTTCCGCGAAGTCGTGGCGGAGCGGAACCCTGACGACCCCGCGGTCGAACGCCTGACGCCGAGTGCGTATCCCGAAGACGCGGAGGCAGCGAAGAGCTTCGCCGAGAGCACCCGTGACGACCTCCTGGACCGGCGCCTCCTCGATGCCGAGAGGGTGCGACACGCACTCGCGCCCTTCGAGACCGACGTCGATTCGCTCACAGAGGAAGAGGCTCTCGCTGCGCGCGACCTGGTCATCCTCGAAGAGGACATCGACGCCTGGCTCCGCACCCTGACGTCCCTCCGACTCGTGATCGCCAGCCGACTCGGCATCACAACGGACGAGCACGAGCTCGACGACGGAGACGGGCGCCGCGACGTGTACGACTGGCTCGGCTATCGCCTGGAGGTCCTGATCCAGGCCGCGGACGAGGCGGACGCGCGGCTCGGCCGCTGACCGACTACGGTACCTCGACGACGCGAGTCGCGAGCGCCTGGGGATCGTCTCGTTCGACGTGCCGCTGCTCCTGCTCGGCCCACCGGTCCCAGTGTGGTCGATAGGTCTCGCCGTCTCGGGCCAGAGCGCGAGCCTTGCGACCGGGCTCCGCGGATTCCACCCAGACGCGCACGTCGCCGAGCCTCGCGGTGGCCGGGGTCAGGAGCCCGCTCCCCTCGACGATGACACCGAGCGAAGGATCGACGGCGTGATTCTCGGCCTCGGTCTGCTCGGCCCAGTCCCATCGCTGCCAGGTCCCGAGGTAGCCGCGGCCGTGCGGTCGGAGGATCCCGTCGAGTGCGCGATCGACACCGGCGTCCAACCCGTCCCATCCCGGGTAGATCGAGTCGAGTGCGATGAGCTGCACGCGCCCCTCCACGGGCCAGCGGGCCGCCAAGCGTGCGGCGAGGGAAGACTTGCCCGCTCCGCTTCGTCCGTCGATCAGCACCACCGGATTCGCGGCAGCCAGGGCACGGACGTCGTGCTCGATCAGCGTCGCGGCTCGCTCGAGGGCAGCCGCGACGGGGTCGTCACTTCTTGAGGGCACGGATGATGCGCGAGAGCGCCTTGCCGGTGATCCAGACGAACGGACCCGCCACGACGAGCAGCGTGACGATGTTCGGCTCGAATCGCAGTCCCTCCTCGCGGCGCACGTAGACGCCGACCGGGATCGAGACGCCGCCGCCGCCACCGCCTTCAGCGCCTTCGCCGCTTCCTCCGCCGAAGCCGGAGTAGGTGATCGACACCGGGGTGATGCTCACCCCGTCGACATCCTGCGGCTCGCCATACGCGCTCTTCACGCCGAAGGACGCGATCTGCTTACCCAGTTCCAGTGCAATGTTCGGCATGGTTCCACGCTAGCCGACAAGCTCCGCGAACGGTGAGGTCAATCCAACCCGTGAGCCTTCGGATGCTGCGCCGCACCGCGCCCGTCGGCCCGGCCGATGTGTCGGGCACGGCTGATCGTCGCCGTGCCGAATCGGGCGACCGCCTCATCCATCGCGCCCTCGACCTTCCGCCAGTGCTCGTCGTCGTCCCAGAGGGCGAGACCGCCCCCACCGGCGGGTCGCAGGTTCTCCGCGCGCACCCCGAGCAGGCGGATCGGATCTCGACGGTCGATCTGCTCGAACAGGGTCTGCGCGGCTTCTCCGATGCGTTGCCCGACCGCGGTGGGCTCGCCCAGCGTCTGCGAACGACTCAGCGTGCGGAAGTCGTCGAAGCGCACCTTGATCGCGACCGTCGCCGTCTCCCACTCCGCGCGCCGCAGTCGTGCGGCCACGCGATCGGCGAGCCGGAGGAGTACAGCGCGGAGGAAGTCGCGGTCGAGGATGTCGGTCTCGAAGGTCTCCTCGTGACCGATGCTCTTCTCGATGCGCTCCGTGTCGACCTCGCGGGCGTCCTCTCCGCGGGCGAGCAGCGTGAGTCGCGCACTGAGAGCCGGACCGACCGCTCGCTCCAGCATCTCGCGAGACGATTCGCGGATGTCCCCGATGGTGCGGATGCCGCGGGATTCGAGGGTCTCCGCGGCCTTGGGGCCGACTCCCCACATCGCTCGGACCGAGCGCGGCGCCAGGAAGTCGAGCGTCTCGGATGCCGGGACCACCAGCATCCCGTCGGGCTTCGCGATCGTCGACGCCATCTTCGCCACATGCTTCGTCGCAGCCACCCCGACGCTGCAGGTGATGCCGACCTCCTCGTGAACGCGCGCGCGGATCAATGCCGCGATCTGCGCCGGGCTCCCCCACAGACGCCGGACGCCCTGCACGTCGAGGAACGCCTCGTCGACGGACAAAGGCTCCACGAGGGGGGTGAACGACTCGAAGATGTCCATGACCTGCCGCGACACGGCCTGGTACCGATGGAAGTGCGGCACCACGATGCGCGCCGTCGGGCACAGTCGCATGGCCTGCGACACCGGCATGGCCGCGCGCACACCGTAGCGGCGGGCCTCATACGAGGCACTGGACACGACCGAGCGTCCGTCCGGGGCGCCGATGATCAGCGGCAGGCCGCGGAGGCTCGGGTCATCGAGCACCTCGACGGCAGCGTAGAACGCGTCCATGTCGACGTGGAGGATGCGGGTGCCGCTGTCATCAGCGTCGGCGGCGGACGTGACCTGCCCTCTACCGTCACCGTGACCCATACGACCATTCTCCCTCGGGCCGCCGACGTGCGGCCCGAGGGAGCACGCTACTGAGCGGCGCGCTCGAGGATAAGTTCGCGGACACGCGCGGCGTCTGCCTGTCCCTTCATCGCCTTCATGACGGCGCCGATCACCGCACCCGCGGCCTGGACCTTGCCGTCCTTGATCTTCGCCAGCACATCGGGCTGCGCGGCGAAGGCCTCGTCGATGGCCGCGATCAGTGCGCCGTCGTCGGACACGACGGCCAGTCCGCGCGCGTCGATGACCTGCTGCGGGGTACCTTCACCGGCAATGACGCCCTCGAGCACCTGACGCGCCAGCTTGTCCGTGAGGGTGCCCGCGTCGATGAGCCTCTGCAGCGCGACGACGTTCTCCGGGTTGATCAGCTCGGCGGCATCCTTCTCGTGTGCATTCGCCAGGCGGGAGATCTCGCCCGTCCACCACTTGCGCGCGCTCGCGGGAGAGGCTCCTGCGGCGATCGTGGCAGCGACCTCTTCGAGCACGCCGTTGTTGCGCACGTCCTGGAACTCCAGGTCGGTGAAGCCCCACTCGGTCATGAGGCGACGACGCCGGGCGACCGGCTGCTCGGGCAGGGCTGCGCGCAGCTCTTCGATCAGTGCCGCGGGAGGCTCCACCGGAAGCAGGTCGGGCTCCGGGAAGTACCGGTAGTCATCGGCATCCGACTTCGGACGGCCCGGCGACGTGGTGCCGGTGTCCTCGTGCCAGTGCCGCGTCTCCTGTGTGATCGTGCCGCCGTCGGCGAGGATCTGCGCCTGACGCTGGATCTCGTACCTGACCGCCCGCTCGACCGAACGCATCGAGTTCACGTTCTTGGTCTCGGTGCGGGTGCCGAGCTTCTCGGTGCCGCGGGGGCGCAGTGAGATGTTCGCATCGCAGCGCAGGTTGCCGCGCTCGAGACGGGCCTCGGAGATGCCCAGCCCACGGACGATGTCGCGGATCGTCTGGACGTAGGCCTTCGCGACCTCGGGAGCGCGGTGCTCGGTCCCGGTGATCACCTTCGTGACGATCTCGACCAGCGGGACGCCGGCGCGGTTGTAGTCGACGAGCGAGTACTCCGCGCCCTGGATGCGTCCGGTCGCACCACCCATGTGGGTGAGCTTGCCGGCGTCCTCCTCCATGTGCGCGCGCTCGATCGGGATGGTCACGACCGTGCCGTCCTCGAGCTCGACCTCGACGGAGCCCTCGAACGCGATCGGCTCGTCGTACTGCGAGATCTGGTAGTTCTTGCCGAGGTCCGGGTAGAAGTAGTTCTTCCGGGCGAAGCGGCTGGATTCGGCGATGGAGCAGCCGAGCGCGAGACCCAGGCTGATCGAGGAGCGGATCGCCGTCTCGTTCACGACGGGCAGCGACCCCGGCAGCCCGAGATCGACCGGCGCGATGAGGGTGTTGGGCTCTGCCGCGTGGTACTTCTCGTTGGCGGGGTTCGGCGCATCCGAGAACATCTTCGTGTTCGTGTTGAGCTCGACGTGCACCTCGAAACCGAGGACCGGCTCGAACAGCTCGAGCGCCTTGTCGAAGTCCATGAGCTTGGCGGTGGCCATCAGCGGGTTCCTCCGTTACTGGGTCCCTGAGCTTGTCGAAGGGCGGGCGCCTGGGAGAGGAGCGGGGCTCCCCAGGAGTCGAGCAACACGGCTTCGAGTGCGGCGCCGACCTTGTAGAGACGCGCGTCCTCGCGGGCGGGCGCCAGGAACTGGATGCCGACCGGCAGGCCGTCCTCCTCGGCGAGACCGCTGGGGATCGAGATGCCCGGCACGCCGGCGAGGTTCGCCGGGATCGTCGTGACGTCGTTCAGGTACATCTGCAGCGGGTCGTCGATCTTCTCCCCGATCTTGAACGCCGTCGTCGGCGCCGACGGCGTCGCGATGATGTCGACGTCGGCGAAGGCGTTCGCGAAGTCCTGCTGGATGAGCGTGCGGACCTTCTGCGCGCTGCCGTAGTACGCGTCGTAGTAGCCCGCCGACAGCGCGTAGGTGCCGAGGATGATGCGGCGCTTGACCTCGTCGCCGAAGCCGGCGTCGCGGGTGGCGGACATCACGTCCTCGACGGTGGGGTTCCCGTCGGGGGTCACCCGCAGGCCGAAGCGGACGGAGTCGAACTTCGCCAGGTTGCTCGACGCCTCGGCCGGGAGGATCAGGTAGTAGGCGGCGACGCCGTATTCGAAGTGCGGTGCGCCGATCTCGACGATCTCCGCCCCCTGAGCCTCCATCAGGGCGAGTGCGCTGCGGAAGGACGCCGCCACGCCGGGCTGGAAACCGCTGTCCGGGAGCTCGCGGATCACGCCGACCTTCAGACCCTTGAGCACGTCTCCGCGGGCGCCCTCGCGCGCAGCATCCGCGAATGAGGGCCAGGCGTCGCGCAGTGACGTGGAGTCCTTCGCGTCGTGACCGCCGATCACATCGTGCAGGAGCCCGGCGTCGAGCACCGTGCGGGTGACCGGCCCGACCTGGTCGAGGCTCGAGGCCAGCGCGATCGCCCCGTAGCGGCTCACGCCGCCGTAGGTGGGCTTCACGCCGACGGTGCCCGTGACGTGCGCCGGCTGACGGATCGATCCGCCGGTGTCGGAGCCGAGCGCGAGCGGAGCTTCGAAGGCAGCCACTGCCGCCGCCGAACCACCGCCGGAGCCGCCGGGGATCCGATCGAGGTCCCAGGGGTTGCGGGTCGGGCCGTAGGCGGAGTGCTCCGTGGAGGAGCCCATCGCGAACTCGTCCATGTTGGTCTTGCCGAGCGGGATGAGACCCGCGGCCCGAGACCGCGCGACGACGGTCGCGTCGTACGGCGACCGGTAGCCCTCGAGGATGCGCGAACCGCTGGTCGTCGGCTGGTCGTTCGTGACCAGGACGTCCTTGATGGCCAGCGGCACGCCGGCGATCGGGCCGAGCTGCTCCCCCGCCGCGCGCTGCGCGTCGACGGCTGCCGCAGCCTCGAGCGCGTGCTCGTTCACGTGCAGGAAGGCATGGACGTCGCCGTCGACGGCGGCGATCCGGTCGAGGTGCGCCTGAGTGGCCTCGACGCTGGAGATCTCGCGCGAGGCGAGCTTGTCGGCGAGCTCCGCGGCGGTCAGGCGGATGATGTCGCTCACTGCTCTTCTCCCAGGATCGCGGTGACCCGGAAGCGGCCGTCGGCGGCATCCGGTGCGTTCTGCAGCACCTGCTCGTGGGTGAGGGTCTCCCCCACCTCATCGGGACGGAAGACGTTGCTCAGCGGGATCGGGTGGCTCGTCGCGACGATGTCGGCGGTCGCGACCTCCGACACCTTGGCGATGTTGTCGACGATGGCGTCGAGCTGGCCCGTGAGCCGCGTCACCTCGTCGTCGTTCAGCTGGATACGCGCGAGCACGCCGAGATGGCGCACGAGTTCAGGGGTGATTTCAGACACGCTTCCAGTCTAGTTGTCTCGTATAGGGCGCCCCTTCTGAGACCACGCGCGCGCTCTATGCTGGGGCACGTGAGCCAGTTCCAGCCTCCGCGCCCATGGATCGCCAGCTATGCGGCGGGAGTCCCCGAAGACCTCGCCCCCGTCGAGGGCTCGCTGATCGACATCGTCGCGGCGTCCGCCAGGGACTATCCCGACGCCCCTGCTCTGCAGTTCTTCGGCAGGGAGACGACCTACGCGGATCTGCAGACCCAGATCGACCGCGCCGCCGCCGGACTCCGCGACCTGGGTGTCCGCGCCGGAGACCCCGTGGCGATCGTGCTGCCCAACTGCCCGCAGCACATCGTGGCGTTCTACGCGGTGCTGCGCCTGGGTGCTGTCGTCGTGGAGCACAACCCGCTCTACACGCCGCGCGAACTCCGCAAGCAGTTCGAGGATCACGGCGCGAAGCACGCCATCGTGTGGAACAAGGTGGCGCGCACGGTGCAGGAGTTCCCTGTCGACCTCGCGGTCGCGAACCTCGTGTCGGTCGACGTGACGCGCGCGATGCCCTTCCTCACGCGCCTCGCGCTCCGCCTGCCCGTGGCGAAGGCCCGCGAATCGCGCGCCGCCCTCACTGAGAACGTGCGCGGCACCGTCGCGTGGGACTCGCTCGTGGCCTCCACGCCGATCCCCGCGACTCACCCCAAGCCGTCCACGGACGACCTCGCGATCATCCAGTACACCTCCGGCACCACGGGCACCCCCAAGGGCGCCTCGCTCACGCACCGCAATCTCCTGGCGAACGCCGCGCAGGCACGGGCCTGGGTTCCCTCGATCACGCGGGGCGACGGCTGCGTCGTCTACGCGGTGCTGCCGATGTTCCACGCCTACGGATTGACCCTCTGCCTCACCTTCGCGATGTCGATGGGCGCGCGGCTCGTACTGTTCCCGAAGTTCGACCCCGACCTGGTGCTCGACGTCGTCAAGAAGCATCCGGCGACGTTCCTGCCGCTCGTACCGCCCATCGCCGACCGGCTGCTCGCAGCCGCCCGCGCGAAGGGAGTGTCACTCGAGGGCATCGAGGTCGCCATCTCCGGCGCCATGGCGCTGCCGCACGACCTCGTCGTCCCGTTCGAGGAGGCGACGCACGGCTTCCTGGTGGAGGGGTATGGACTCAGCGAGTGCTCCCCCGTCCTGATGGCCAACCCGGTCGCCGCCCATCGCGTGCCCGGAACCGTCGGCCTCCCGCTGCCGGGCACGGAATGCCGGGTCGTCGATCCGGAGAACCCGACCCAGGACGTGCCGGAGGGATCACCGGGAGAACTGGTGGTCCGTGGCCCGCAGGTGTTCTCCGGGTACTACGGCAAGCCGGAGGAGACCGAGGAGGTCTTCGCCGACGGCTGGTTCCGCACCGGAGACATCGTCACCATCGATGACGCCGGCTTCGTCCGCATCGTCGACCGCATCAAGGAGCTCATCATCACCGGCGGCTTCAACGTCGCGCCCACCGAGGTCGAGAACGCACTTCGCCAGCATCCTCAGGTCACGGATGCTGCGGTCGTGGGTCTCGCGAGCGAGCATTCCGGCGAAGAGGTCGTCGCCGCGATCGTCGTCGACGGCGGCAGTGACGTCGACGTGGAGGCGATCCGCGAGTTCGCGCGCAGCATCCTCACCCCTTACAAGGTCCCGCGACGCATCTTCGTGGTCGACGAACTGCCGAAATCGCTCATCGGGAAGGTCCTTCGCCGCCAGGTCAAGGAGAAGCTCCTGGCGTTGACGACCGGTCGCTGAGGACGCCCTCACAGGCGGCGGACACCGCCGGGGCGCTACCCTTGGGAAGTGACTCCTGAAGATGCAGTGCTGACCGACGCCCCCGAGGACTCCCCCGCGACCCCCGGATTCGAGGAACTCGGCATCACCGGGCCCGTCCTCAAAGCCATCAAGGATCTCGGCTACGAGACGCCTTCCCCTATCCAGGCGGCGACCATTCCGACCCTGCTCTCGGGTCGTGACGTCGTCGGACAGGCCCAGACCGGTACGGGAAAGACCGCCGCCTTCGCGCTCCCCGTGCTCGAGCGCCTCGACGTGTCGCAGAAGATCCCGCAGGCCCTCGTGCTGGCGCCCACGCGCGAGCTCGCGCTGCAGGTGTGCGAGGCCTTCGAGTCCTACGCCTCGAAGATGAAGGGCGTCCACGTCCTCCCCGTCTACGGCGGACAGGGCTACGGCGTGCAGCTCTCTGCGCTGCGCCGCGGCGTGCACGTGATCGTCGGCACCCCCGGCCGCATCATGGACCACCTCGCCAAGGGCACCCTCGACCTGTCGGAGCTGAAGTACCTGGTCCTCGACGAGGCCGACGAGATGCTGAAGATGGGTTTCGCGGAGGACGTCGAGCAGATCCTGGCGCAGACTCCCGCCGAGAAGCAGGTCGCCCTGTTCTCGGCGACGATGCCCCCGCAGATCCGTCGCCTCGCGCAGAAGTACCTGCGTGAGCCGGAAGAGATCAGCATCAAGTCGAAGACCGCCACGGGCACGAACATCACGCAGCGCTACCTCGTGGTGTCGTACGCGCAGAAGGTCGACGCCCTCACCCGCATCCTCGAGGTCGAGAACTTCGACGGCATGATCGTCTTCGTCCGCACGAAGAACGAGACCGAGACGCTCGCCGAGAAGCTGCGGGCGCGCGGATACTCCGCCACCGCGATCAACGGCGACGTCGCGCAGGTGCAGCGCGAGCGCAGCGTGAACCAGCTGAAGGACGGCAAGCTCGACATCCTCGTGGCGACCGACGTCGCGGCCCGCGGCCTCGACGTCGAGCGCATCAGTCACGTGATCAACTTCGACATCCCCACCGACACCGAGTCGTACGTGCACCGCATCGGCCGCACCGGGCGGGCGGGCCGTACGGGTGACGCGATCAGCTTCATCACGCCGCGCGAGCGCTACCTGCTCAAGCACATCGAGAAGGCCACGCGTCAGCAGCCTGCTCAGATGCAGCTGCCGAGCACGGAGGACGTGAACACCACTCGTCTGAACCGCTTCGACGACGCGATCACCACCGCGCTCTCCGAGACCGGTCGCATCGAGGCGTTCCGCGACATCGTGGCGCACTACGTCCGTCATCACGACGTCCCCGAGGGCGATGTCGCCGCTGCGCTGGCCGTGGTCGCACAGGGCGACAAGCCGTTGCTCCTCGATCCGGCGAACGATCCGCTGACGAGGGCTGTCGAGGCCGACAATCGCCCGCCGAAGGAACGTGCCGGGCGGGATTCCCGCGAGCCTCGCGAGCCGCGCACGGAGCGCCGTGGCCGCGGCGACTACACCGCGTACCGCATCGAGGTGGGCCGCCGTCACCGGGTCGAGCCGCGTCAGATCGTCGGTGCGCTGGCGAACGAGGGCGGCCTCGGTCGCGACGACTTCGGTGTGATCAACATCCGCCCCGACTTCTCGACGGTCGAACTCCCCGCCAATCTCAGCCCCTCCGTGCTCGAGAAGCTGCGGGACACGCGCATCTCGGGTCGTCTGATCGAGATCAAGCCGGACCGTGGTCCGGCCGGCGGACGCCGCAGCAGCGGCCCGCGTGAGGACTCCCGCGACAGCGCGCCCCGCTACGAGCGCCGTGACCGCGACGAGCGCCCGGCCCGCAGCGATCGGGACGAGAAGCCGTTCCGCAAGCCGCGACACAAGAGCTGACGCACCACACCGCGGACGACACGAACCTCGCAGGAATCCCACCGGATCTCTGCGAGGTTCGCGTCGTTCTGCGCTCGTGCGGCGGCGTCAGACGGCCTCCCGTGCGAGTTGGGCGGCGATGTCGATCAGCGGTTCCGGATGTGCGAGCAATGCCCGCTGCTCCGGGTTCGCGATGAGGTGTCCCAGCAGCCGATGCGCGCCATCGACCGTCGGCGCCCAGTAGCCGCCGACGTGATGACGACTCAGCGGCACGGTCGTGGACTCGCCGTCGACGGTCAGCGTGACGGCACCGTCGTCGGGATCGGCATCGAGATCGGCCAGCACGACGGCCGTGAGAGCTCCGAGAACCACGGTGCTGACGAGGCCGGGGAGCCGGAAGCGCGTCGTCGGCACGTCGAGCACGATCGATTCGATTCCGTCCCACGAGAGGATGCCGCGGTTGCCGTTGCCCTCGCGCAGGATCACCGCGTCCGGTGTCAGCCGCAGGTGATTTCGTCCGGGGTCGCCGACGGCCAGTGCATCGGCAACGGCGATCAGCGGTCCGTAGCGCTTCACGCGTCGTCGCTCGCCTGCTCCAGTGCGCCAGGCCCTTCGGTGACGAGGATATGGAACTGTGCGGCATCCAGGATGCGGATGCCGAGCTCCTCGGCTTTCCCGAGCTTGGATCCGGCGCCGGGACCGGCCGCCACGAAGTCGGTCTTCTTCGACACGCTCGACGCCGCCTTGCCGCCGGCCTGGATGATCGCCTCCTGGGCGCCCTCTCGCGTGTAGCCGTCGAGGGAACCGGTGGCGACCACCGTGACGCCCTCGAGCACGCCCCCGGCAGCAACGGCGCCGCCCGGTCCGGGGTGACCAGGAGTCGCCCACTGCACACCGGCCTCGGTCCAGCGTCGCAGGATCTCCTGATGCCAGTCGATCTCGAACCAGGCGAGCAGGGAGTCGGCGATGATTCCCCCCACTCCCTCGACCGCCGCCAACTCATCCCGCGACGCCGCGCGGATCGCGTCGAGCGAACCGAACCACTGCGCCAGCGCGCGGGCCGCGGACGGCCCGACGTGGCGGACATTGAGCGACACCAGCAGGCGCCACAGGTCCTTCGTCTTCGCCTTCTCCAGCTCGGCCAGCAGCGTCAGGGCCTGCGAGGAGGGCTGAGGCCCCTCGGCACCCGCCTTCTTCTCGGCCGCGGTGGGGTTGCGCCGGAAAGGCGCCCTCGTCTTCACGAGCCCGTCGTCGTCCTGCTTGGGCAGCCCCGTCTCGGAGTCGCGAACGACGAGCTCGATCGGCACCAGCTGCTCGAGCGTGAGAGCGAACAATCCGGCCTCGGTCTCCAGCGGCGGAACCGACGGCGAGGTGGGCTGGGTCAGAGCGGCCGCCGTCACCTCTCCGAGGGCTTCGACGTCGAGCGCGCCGCGGGAGCCGATGTGCTCGACCCGGCCGCGCACCTGCGCAGGACACGAGCGAGCGTTCGGGCAGCGCAGGTCGATATCGCCCTCCTTCATCGGCCGCAGCGGCGTGCCGCACTCCGGGCACACGTCCGGCATCACGAATTCGCGCTCCGTACCGTCGCGCTTCTCGACCACCGGGCCGAGCACCTCGGGGATGACGTCACCCGCCTTGCGGAGCACCACCGTGTCGCCGATCAGCACGCCCTTGGCCTTGACCACGTCCTTGTTGTGCAGCGTGGCCTGGCGTACGACGGATCCTGCGACCTGCGCCGGAGCCATGACGGCGAAGGGCGTGGCGCGACCGGTGCGGCCGACGGAGACCACGATGTCGAGCAGCTTCGTCTGCACCTCCTCCGGCGGGTACTTGTAGGCGATCGCCCAGCGGGGTGCGCGACTCGTGGCGCCCAGCTCATCGTGCAGGTCGAGTTCATCGACCTTGACGACGATGCCGTCGAGCTCGTGCTCGATGTCGTGCCGGTGCTCGCCGAAGTACTCCACGAACTCCGCCACCTCGTCGATCGTGCGGCAGACCTTCGTGTGCGGGCTCGTCGGCAGGCCCCATTCGGCGAGCAGTTCGTACACCTCGCTCTGTGCCGCCACCGGTGGGTTGCTCCACGCGCCGACGCCGTGCACGTACAGTGCCAGCGACTCGATGCGCAGCAGTCCCGCCTCGAGCTCGAGCCCGTCCTTCTTGTCGATCTGCTGGCGGAGGCCGCCGCTCGCGGCATTCCGCGGGTTCGCGAACGAGGGGAACCGCCGTGCCGCGGCCGTGCGCGCCTTGTCCTCGTCGAACGGCTTCTTCCCACCGCCGCGCGCCTCCCAGCGCGCCAGAGCATCGGCGTAGGCGCGGTCGCGGAACGCCGCCTGCGCGGCGTTCAACCGCTCGAATGCGGCGACGGGAATGAACACCTCACCGCGGACCTCGACGATCGTCGGGTGCCCCTCTCCGCTGAGCCGCTCGGGGATCTCCGGCAACCGGAGCGCGTTCTCCGTGACGATCTCGCCCACCCGTCCGTCGCCACGCGTGGCGGCCGAGGTGAGCACGCCGTTCTCATAGCGCAGGTTGATGGCGAGTCCGTCGATCTTCAGCTCGGTGAGCCAGTCCACCCGCCGGCCGGCGGAGCTCTGCGTCTTCGCAGCCCACTCCCGCAGCTCGTCGAGCGAGAACACGTTGTCGAGGCTCAGCATGCGGTCGGCGTGCTCGATGGTCGCGAGGCCGGTCGCCTCGGCGGCGCCCACCGTCTGCGTGGGCGAGTCCTGGCCCTGCAGCTCGGGATGCAGCCGCTCGAGCTCCTCGAGCCGGTGCATCCATCCGTCATAGGTGAAATCGTCGACGACCGACGTGTCTCGCCCGTAGTAGGCGTCCTTCGCATCGAGGATGCGAGTGGTCAGCTCTCGGGCTTCGGTTCGGGCGTCTTCCAGCGAGATGTTCTCCGGCACCCCGCCAGTCTACGAGCGGGTGCCGACATCCATCGAGGGCTACGCGCCGACCGGAACGGCCGACACGGTGGTGTCGATCGTGAACTGCCCGAGCACCCTGGTGCCGACGTAGAGCACGGCTGTCTGCCCCGGCGCCACACCGTCGAGCGGCTCGACCGGCACGACGCGCAGTCCCTCCTCCGACACGGATGCCGTCGCCGGCACCGGCTCGGAGTGCGCGCGGATCTGCACGTGGCACTCGAACGACGAGTCGGCGGGTCCCGCGCCCGCCCAGCTGAACCGCTGTCCGGCGATCTCCGCGATCGCGAGAGCCTCCTTCGGCCCGACGACCACGGTGTTCGAGACCGGCCGCACCTCGAGGACGAACCGCGGCTTCCCGTCCGCCGCCGGCACGCCGAGCTTGAGTCCGCGTCGCTGGCCGACGGTGAAGCTGTGCGCCCCTTCGTGGGACCCGACGACGGCGCCGGCGCGGTCCACGATCTCGCCCGTCGCGGTGCCGACCTTCTCGGCGAGCCAGCCGCGCGTGTCGCCGTCGGGGATGAAGCAGATGTCGTGGCTGTCGGGCTTCTGCGCGACGGTCAGACCGCGGGCCTCCGCCTCGGCGCGCACGACGGCCTTCGACGGAGTCGTGCCGAGCGGGAAGTAGGTGTGCGCGAGCTGCTCCGTCGTCAGCACGCCCAGCACGTAGGACTGGTCCTTCGCGTTGTCGGCCGCGCGGTGCAGCTCGAGTCCCTGTTCGCCGTCGATCAGCGTGGCGTAGTGGCCCGTGCACACCGCGTGGAATCCCAACTCGATCGCACGCTCGAGGAGCGCGGCGAACTTGATCTTCTCGTTGCACCGCATGCACGGGTTCGGGGTGCGACCGGCCTGGTACTCGGCGATGAAGTCACCGATCACGTCGTCGCGGAACCGCTCGGAGAAGTCCCAGACGTAGAAGGGGATGCCGAGCAGATCCGCGGCACGGCGGGCGTCGAGCGCATCCTCGATCGTGCAGCATCCGCGGCTGCCGGTCCGGAGGGTGCCGCCTGCCCGCGACAGGGCCAGGTGCACGCCGACCACGTCGTGGCCCGCGTCCACCGCACGCGCAGCCGCGACGGCGGAGTCCACCCCACCACTCATCGCCGCAAGTATCCGCATGAGAACAGTCTACGAGCGCCCGCCTGAGCCGGACCCGGATGCCCGCGCCACAGCATCGGCGATCACCCCGGTGACCGCGTCGACATCGACCTCGGTGGAGGTGCGGCCGAGCGAGAAGCGCAGAACGCTGCGCGCATCCCGCTCGCTGCGTCCCATCGCCATGACGACGTGCGAGGGCTCCGCGACTCCGGCCTGGCAGGCGGATCCGGTCGAGGCCGCGACGCCGGCCACGTCGAGCAGGAAGAGGAGGCTCTCTCCCACGGCACCGGGGAACAGGAGGTGAGCGTTGCCGGGCAGTCTCTGGTCGGGGTCACCGAGGAGCTCGGCCGTGGGGACGGCCGACCGGATGCCGGATACCAGCCGCTCGCGCAGCGCGCGCAGCCGCGCCGACTCGCTCTCCCGCTCCGCCTCGGCGAGCTCCACTGCGGTGGCGAACGCGGCGGCGCCGGCGATGTCCTGCGTACCCGCCCGAAGGCCCCGCTGCTGGGCGCCGCCGCGCAGCAGCGCCGTCAGCCGGGCCGTCCTCGCCGCGACGAGCACGCCGATACCGACGGGCGCGCCGATCTTGTGACCGGCGAAGCTCATCGCCACGAGTCCGACTCCCGGAGCCGCATCCGCCCGCAGCGCGCGGAAGGACAGCGGCACATGGCCGAGTGCCGCCACCGCATCCACGTGCATCGGCACTCCGGCGGCCGCGGCGGCTGCCGTCAGCGCCGCGACGTCGTTGAGGGTGCCCGCCTCGTTATTGGCGAACAGCCCGGTCGCGAGCGCGGCCCCCGGAAGCTCGGCAGCGAAGGCTACGGTGTCGATCCGGGCGACCGACGTGACCCGAACCGCACGCAGCACCGCCCCCTCCTCCACGAGCGCTGCGACGGTGTCCATGGTGGCGTGGTGCTCGGCATCCGGCATGACGATCGCCTCCGTGCCGGCGGCACGCGCCCGCCACATGCCCTGCAGCGCGAGATTGATCGACTCCGTGCCTCCGGAGGTGAAGACGATCTCGATCGGGTCGGCGCCGAGCACGGCGGCCGCGCGTTCGCGCGACTCCTCGAGCAGCCTGCGCGCGTCCTGACCTGCCCCATGGGTCGACGAGGCATTGCCGATCGTCTCGGACGCGGCGAGCCAGGCGTCGCGCGCTTCCGGCCGCAGTGGCGTGGTCGCCGCGTGATCGAGGTAGTGCCGCATCCTCCGATTCTCCCCCGAATTCTGCCGCCGGGCGCAGAGCGCACGTGGAACCGAGTGCACCGTGGCGTGGGACCGCGGAACATCCGCCTAGTGTGTACTCATGCCCGAGTCCCGAGACTTCACCGCGCCCGGCGGTCCAGCCCTCGACAACCTCGGCGTCCGTCTGCACGACGGCGTCGGCACGCTGCGCGTCTGGTCACGCAACGCGTCCTCCGTCGAACTCGTCGTGTTCGACGCCACCGACCTCGACTGGGCGACCGATGAAGCACCCCTGGAGCGGCGCCCCGGCGGGATCTGGGAGATCACCACGCCGCTGCTGCAGCCCGGTGTCCGGTACGCGATCCGCGTCGGCGGCCCGCACGGCCCGGGGAACACATACAACCCCGAGAGCATGCTGCTCGACCCGTACGCCCGGGGCCTCGCCCAGGGCGACGGCTACGAGGAGTGGCGCTCGGTCGTCATCGTCGACGGCTTCGACTGGGGCGATTCCCGCAAGCCCCGGGTCCCGCTCGATCGGACGGTCATCTACGAGGGTCATCTCAAGGGCCTCACCAAGCGCCATCCGAACGTGCCGCCGGCGCTACATGGAACCTATGCGGGGCTCGCGCACCCGGCCATGATCGAGCACTTCCACTCGCTCGGCATCACCTCGATCGAGCTCCTCCCGGTGCACGCCTTCGTTCCCGAGCCTCGGTTGCTCGAACGCGGACTCACGAACTACTGGGGCTACAACACCCTCAACTTCTTCACCCCGCACAACGCCTACGCCACGGAGAGTGCCCGCAAGGCAGGCCCCGAGGCGGTCCTCGCGGAGTTCAAGGGCATGGTTCGGCTGCTCCACGAGGCGGGCCTGGAGGTCATCCTCGACGTCGTCTACAACCACACGTCGGAAGAGGGCATCGGCGGCCCGCGCTCGAGTCTGCGCGGCATCGACAACGCGAGCTACTACCGCCAGGACGACGCCGGGGTGTACATCGACACGACCGGATGCGGCAACACGCTCGACACCTCCGTCGACGCCGGCGCACGGCTGGTTCTGGACTCCCTCCGGTACTGGGCCGAGGAGATGCAGATCGACGGGTTCCGGTTCGATCTCGCGGCCGCGATCGCGCGTGACGGTGCGCACACCTACACGCCGGAGCATCCGCTTCTCACCGCCATCGCGAACGACCCGATCCTCGCCGACACCAAGCTCATCGCCGAGCCGTGGGACGTCGGTCTCGGCGGCTGGCAGACCGGCAACTTCCCGTCCGGCTGGCACGAATGGAACGACCGCTATCGCGACCGCGTGCGCAACTTCTGGCTGAGCGACATCGACTATGCGCGCAGGGCATCGGCGCCGGTGGGCATCGGCGGCTTCGCGACGCGGCTCGCCGCGGTCGTCGAACACCTTCGCGGATGAGCGGGGCCCGCTGGCGAGCGTGAACTTCGTCACCGCGCACGACGGTTTCACACTGCATGATCTGGTCTCGTACGACGTGAAGCACAACGAGGCGAACGGCGAGCAGAACCGCGACGGCGCCGACATGAATCGCGCGTTCAACCACGGCGTCGAGGGCCCGACCGACGATCCGAGCATCCTGAAGGCGCGCCGCAAGGCGATGCGCAACCTGCTCGGCACCCTCCTCCTCTCCGCCGGCATCCCGATGCTCACGGCGGGCGACGAGGTCGGACGCACCCAGCGCGGCAACAACAACGCCTACGCGCAGGACTCAGCGCTGACCTGGCTCGGCTGGGAGTTCGAGCCGTGGCAGGAGGACCTGCGCGCGCATGTGACCCGCCTGATCGCTCTCCGCAACGCCAACCCGGCCCTGCGACCGAGTCGCTACGCGCGTCTCGGCGAGCACATCCCGAACGCCTCCGTCATGGACTGGTTCGACCAGAACGGCGAGACGATGGAGAGCGGGCAGTGGGCGGACCCCGGCAATCGCACGCTGCAATACGTGGCCGCGTCCACGCCCGACCGCGAAGCCGCGAACCGCATCCTGCTGATCGTGCACGGCACGGAGTCGCCCATCGACGTGCGTCTGCCCGAGGAGATCGAGGGAGCGACGCGGTTCGTCTCGCTCTGGTCGAGCGCGGACGAGCAGCCCTCCGACGACGCCGAATCGTTCGCACCGGGCGACGTTCTGTCCACCTCCGGAACGTCGATGAGACTGTTCCGCGTCGAATGATGTCAATCGACGGCGGCGTTGTCCACCCGCTGCGCCGGATTCGACGAGCGCGGTAGATTCGGCTTGTGGCTGAACGTGTTGGAAGAACCCCGCCCCCGGCTCTTCGGAGCCCCGCGCAGATCCCGACGCGCCCATCGGGTGAGATGACAGAAGTCGCGGACACGCGAGCGCCGCGCATCCCGCTCCTGCACGGCTCTCCCTCGGTTCCCGGCGGCTTCCCCGCAAAGGCGTTCGTCGGCGAGGTCGTCCCGTTCAGCGTGGTCGCGTTCCGCGAGGGGCACGACATCATCGGCGTGCACGTGCGGCTCACCGCACCGAGCGGCGAGGAGAGCCTGCATCGCCTCTCGCCGCGGAACGACGGCACCGACACTTGGTCGACCGAGATCGCGCTGGACGAGCAGGGACCGTGGACCTACCGGTTCGAGGCCTTCTCCGACGATTTCGCGACGTGGGCCCACGCCGCCGAGCTCAAGGTCGCCGCGGGCGTCGACGTGCCTGTGATGGCGGCTCTGGGGGCCGAGCTCCTGCGCCGCGCGGCGGCCGAGACGGATCGGCCGGCAGCACAACGGAAGCGCCTGGCCGCGGATGCCGCGTCGCTCGCGAGCGGGGACGCCCAGACCACGATCGATCTCTCGACGGATGCCGAGCTGGCCCGGATCTTCGCCGAACGACCGCTCACGACGCTTCGCTCCGCCGCCGAACCCCAGACCCTGCTGGTCGACCGCGTCGGCGCCGGAGTGGGCGCGTGGTACGAGTTCTTCCCGCGCTCCGAGGGAGCCAGGCGGCTCAAGGACGGCACGGTGAAGAGCGGCACGTTCCGGACGGCGGCGAAGCGCCTCCCCGGCGTCGCGCAGATGGGCTTCGACGTCCTGTACCTGGTGCCGATACATCCGATCGGGACGACCAACCGGAAGGGCCGCAACAACACCCTCGTCACCGAGGACGGCGATCCGGGCTCCCCGTACGCGATCGGCTCGGCGGAAGGCGGTCACGACGCCATCCACCCCGATCTGGGGACCGCGCAGGACTTCCGCGCGTTCGTCCGCGCCGCGCGGAAAGAGGGCCTGGAAGTCGCCCTCGATCTCGCCCTCCAGGCGTCGCCCGACCACCCGTGGGTCGCTGAGCATCCCGAGTGGTTCACCACCCTTCCCGACGGCACCATCGCCTACGCGGAGAATCCCCCCAAGAAGTACCAGGACATCTATCCGCTGAACTTCGACAACGACCCGGCGGGAATCTACGCCGAGATGTTGCGGATCGTGCGCCACTGGGTCGCGCAGGGCGTGAAGATCTTCCGCGTCGACAACCCGCACACCAAGCCGCTGCAGTTCTGGGAATGGCTGATCGGCACCGTCAACGCCGAAGACCCCGACGTGGTCTTCCTCGCCGAGGCCTTCACCCGCCCCGCGGTCATGCGCGCACTCGCCGCCGTGGGATTCCAGCAGAGCTACAGCTACTTCACCTGGCGCAACACGAAGGCGGAGCTCGAGGAGTTCCTCACCTCGGTGTCGCAGGAGACCAGCGACTACATGCGGCCGAACCTCTTCGTCAACACGCACGACATCCTGACCGAGTACCTGCAGTTCGGGGGCAGGGCCGCCTACCGCATCCGCGTCTGCATCGCGGCGACGGCCGCACCGATCTACGGCGTCTACGCCGGCTACGAGCTCTTCGAGAACGTCGCGCGGCCCGGATCCGAAGAGAACAACGACAACGAGAAGTACGAGTTCAAGTTCCGGGACTGGGCGGGCGCCGAAGAACGCGGAGAGTCGCTCGCCCCTCTGCTTCGACGACTGAACGAGATCCGGCAGGCGCACCCCGCGCTTCGCCAGCTGCGCAACTTCTCGGCGCACTGGAGCGACGACGACTCCGTGCTCGTCTACAGCAAGCACCTCGCGGCCGAGTTCACCGGCACGGGCAAGCCCGACACGATCATCGTGGTCGCCAACGTCGACCCGCATTCGGTGCGCGAGACGACGGTGCACCTCGACACCACGCGGTGGGGCGTTCCGCTCGGCGAGACGTTCGAGGTGGAGGACCTCCTCACCGGCGCGGTGTGGACCTGGAACGAGCACAACTACGTGCGGCTCGACGCCTTCGCCGAACCCGTGCACATCCTGAAGGTGAGGGACCGGTCATGAGCTACGTGGAAGACGTCACGGCATCCGCGGACTGGGAGGCGGTCGCCGCCGCAGAGCATCACGATCCCCACTCCGTGCTCGGCTCGCATCCGATGAAGGACGCTGCCGACCGCACCGTGACCGTCGTGCGGGTCCGCCGCCCGCTCGCCACCACGGTGGAGGCGGTCTTCGACGACGGGAGCCGGCTCCCTCTCGCGCATGTGGCCCACGGCATCTGGGAGGCACAGCACCCCGGCCCTCCGCTCCCCTATCGTGTCGCGACGACCTACGGCGAGGACGAGGAATCCGTCACCGGTGACCCGTACCGCCATGCTCCGACCCTCGGAGACATCGACATGCATCTGATCGCCGAGGGGCGGCACGAACGCCTGTGGCAGGCTCTGGGCGCCCATGTCCGCACCCTCGACGGCGAGCACGGCGTCTCGTTCGCCGTCTGGGCGCCGAACGCCTCGGCGGTGCGCGTGGTCGGAGACCACAACGGCTGGAACGGCGAGACGCACGCGATGCGCTCGATGGGTGTGAGCGGTCTCTGGGAGCTCTTCATCCCGGGCCTGTCCGCCGGCACGAAGTACAAGTACCAGATCCGCACGCGCGAGGGCGGTTGGATCCTCAAGGCCGACCCGATGGCACTCGCCGCCGAGGTGCCCCCGGACACGGCATCCGTCGTGGCGACCTCGTCGTATGTCTGGACCGATGGCGCCTGGATGACCCGGCGCGCGGCCACCCACGCCGTAGCGCAGCCGCTCTCGATCTACGAGATCCACCTCGGGTCGTGGCGGAACGGTCTGGGCTATCGCGATATCGCCGACCCGCTCATCCAGCACGTCACGGAAGCCGGATTCACGCACGTCGAGTTCATGCCGCTCGCCGAGCACCCCTTCGGCGGCTCCTGGGGCTACCAGGTCAGCGGGTACTACGCGCCGACCAGTCGGTTCGGAAGCCCCGACGACCTGCGCTATCTGATCGACCGGCTGCACCAGGCCGGCATCGGCGTGATCATGGACTGGGTTCCCGGCCATTTCCCGAAGGACGCGTTCGCATTGGCGCGCTTCGACGGCCAGCCGCTGTACGAGCACCCGGACCCTCGGCGCGGCGAGCACCAGGACTGGGGCACGCTGATCTTCGACTACGGCCGCCCCGAGGTGCGCGGCTTCCTCGTCGCGAACGCGCTGTACTGGTTCGAGGAGTTCCACGTCGACGGGCTGCGAGTGGATGCTGTCGCATCCATGCTCTATCTCGACTACTCCCGCGACGAGGGTGAGTGGGAGCCGAACATCCATGGTGGCCGGGAGAATCTCGAGGCGATCCGTTTCCTCCAGGAAGTCAACGCGACGGCATACCGCCTGCACCCGGGCATCCTGATGATCGCCGAGGAATCCACCAGCTTCCCCGGAGTGACCGCACCGACCGATCACGCAGGACTCGGATTCGGGTTCAAGTGGAACATGGGGTGGATGAACGACTCGCTCCAGTACATCGAACGCGACCCGATGTACCGCGCGCATCATGAGGGCGAGATGACCTTCTCCTTCGTCTACGCGTTCGGCGAGAACTACCTTCTGCCGATCAGTCACGACGAGGTCGTGCACGGCAAGGGGAGCCTGCTGGCGAAGATGCCCGGAGACCACTGGCACAAGCTGGCGAACCTCCGCGCCTACCTCGCCTACATGTGGGGGCACCCCGGCAAGAAGCTGCTCTTCATGGGGCAGGAGTTCGGTCAGCTCGCGGAGTGGTCCGAGGGACGAGAGCTGGACTGGTGGCTGCTCGATCAGCCCTCCCACGCCCAGCTGCAGGGCTTCGTCGGTGCGCTGAACCACACCTACCGTGCTCAGGCTCCGCTCTGGGAACGGGATAGCGACGGGTCGTCCTTCTCCCGCCTCGGCGCGCCGACGTGGGAGCCGACGATCATCGCCTTCGAGCGCCGGGACGCGCACGGTGGTCGGCTGGTCGTGATCAGCAACTTCGCGGGAGTCGAGCGCACCGCACACCGTCTCGTCCTCCCCCGCGAAGGCGTGTGGGAAGAGATCCTGAACACGGATGCCGGTGACTACGGTGGGCGCGGATCAGGAAACCTGGGCATGGTCATCGCGCACACCGAGGACGGTGGCCAGCCCACGGCCACCTTCACCCTTCCCGCGCTCTCCACGCTGTGGCTGCGTCATCAGCCCGAGCCGCACGTGCCGACGATCAGCCACGGCTGAACGACCCGCCGAACCGGCTGTCGTCAGAAGAGCCGGCTCTCGTCAGAAGAGCAGCTCTCGTCAGAAGAGCAGCGACGACAGCCGGTTCCGGGCCGCGATCACGCGCGGGTCCGCTGCACCGATGAGGCCGAAGAGCTCCACCAGGCGCTCGCGCACGGGGGTGCGCTGGTCGGCGGGAAGCTGAGCGAACAGGTCGAGCAGGCGCAGGAACGAGTCCTCGACGTGACCGCCGGCGATGTCGAGGTCCGCGACCGCGAACTGCGCATCGATGTCGAGGGGCGCGTTCGCCGCAGCAGCGCGCGCCTCCTGCAGGTCGAGGCCCTGCACGCGGTCGAGCAGCCGGACCTGACCGAGACCCGCGATCGCGTCCTCATCACGCGGATTCTCGGCGAGAGCTTTCTCGTAGGCCCGGATCGCCGCGGCGTAGTCGCCGATCTCGATGGCTGCGAAGGCCTCCGCGTGCAGGGGCGGCAGCGGCGGCTCTTCCTCCGGTGCCGCTTCGGCCGGAGCGTCGCCCACGGACAACGAGCCCGTGACGCCGTTCTGCGCGGCGACCTGGAGCAGTTGTGCGAAGACCTCGCGCACCTGCTGCTCGGGGACCGCCCCGGTGAACATCGGCACCGGCTGTCCGGCGATGAGCGCCACGACCATCGGGATCGACTGCGCGCGGAAGCTCTGTGCGAGCTGCGGATTCGCGTCGACGTCGACCTTGGCGAGGAGAACCCGGCCGCCGAGCTCCCTGGTCACCTTCTCGATGATGGGGCTCAGCTGCTTGCACGGACCGCACCATTCCGCCCACAGGTCGACGACGACCGGTACCGTGCGCGAGATCTCGAGGATCTGACCGAAGGTCTCGTCCGTGGCGTCCACCACCACATCCACGACGCCGGGCGCGGGGGCCGGGGCGCCATCCGGTGACGCGGCCGGACGGTTCCGCAGGCTCGACAGGTCTACGGCGCCGCGCAGCGCGGCCGGGGAGATTTCGCTCACTTGATCACCTTCGCTGACAGCATGTCCTGGCGCACGGCCAGGAGTCGGATCTGCTCCGAGGAGCCCTGTGCGGGCACCGAGAAGAACAACTGGAATCCATACGTGGACTCGACGCCCTTGGCGGCCTCCGACACACCCGTCAGTGCCTTGGCCTGCGGGTTGTCGGCGAGGCGGATGACGGCATCCGAGACGGTCGGCGTCACCTTCTCGATGTCCTCGAGCGAGATCGCCACGATCGCGCCGCTGTCGAGTGTGGTCATCGACACGGGGTCGTCACCGGTGGGGACCATGTCGAACGCCGCCTTCGACGTCTTGTCGGCGCCCTTGTCCTTGAGCTTCTGGTTGAGGGCGGCGCGGCTCTCGGTGATCGACTTCGCCAGGCTCAGCGAGATGTCGTCGAAGAGGTCGTACGACGGGCTCTTCTCCCCGGCGTCGACGACATCGGCGAAGGCTGCAGCGAGCTCGGCGGGCGGCATCCGCAGGAAGGCGGAGTCGGAGGGTACGAGCGAGCTCCCCAACCACGGTGCCGCGACCTCAGGGAACACCACGTCAGCCGACATCTCGGCCATGTCGGTGACCTTGTAGTTCGCCCAGGGGTCCTGCTGCGTCATCGTCAGGATCACCGGCGGCACGGTGTCATCCTCGGTGCTCTTGGACAGCACGAGCACGGTGCGCGGCCAGCGGTCGGTCGCCTCGGGAAGCACGACCTCGAACTTGTCGGTAGGGATCGCCGAAGGCAGCGGGGTGTCGGTGAGCTTCGTGCGCAGAGCGTATTCGGTGGTCCGCGCGGCCAATGCCCGTCCGTCGAGGCGGGTCTTGGCGAGATCGAGATCGAGGGCCGTGTCGGCCTCGACGAGGGTGTCCGAGATGTTCTGCAGGATTCGCGTCGCCTGGGCTTCGGTGACAGCCGGCGGCTTCTGGTTCTCGGGTGCGATCACCGTCGGGGTGGGCGAAGGTGTCGGCGCGGCGTCTCCGAACTGCGGCCAGGATTCAGCGGAGCAGCCGGCAGCGAGCACGGCGGTCAGCGCCAGAGCCGGAAGGGCCAACAGGCGACGGCGGCGGTTCGGGCGGGACGCGCGCATCGCGTTGCGGGAATCCTGCTCTCTGGCTTCGTCCACGATCTCGGCCTCCTCGACCTCCGGCGTCGGATCGCTGTTCGGAGTGGTCTCGTCCGTCGCCGGTTCAAGAGCAGCTCGATCCGCGGCCGGCAACGCGGCTACATCGATGGGCTCGGTGATCGGCATGGGACCGGGTCCCTTGCGCCGCGGGCCACGACCTCGCCGCTGATAGCGGATTCCGAGGATGTACAGGATGAGTCCGATCAGCAGCACGACACCGCCGGCGACCATGAGCGGACCGGCCCAGGGCGTCGTGTTGTCGAGCGGCCAGGAGACGACGATGTCGTCGGGGGCATTCTCGGTGCCGTCGTGCGCGATCAGGACGCTGGTGCCCTCCGGCAGCTGCATGTTGTCGGCGATGAGGGCGTTCTCGTCGCTGAAGGAGTCCAGCCACAGGTCCGACCCGACCGGGTTGCGGCCGGTGGGCTCCTCCCCCGTCGCGTCGCCGGGGTTCTCCTCGGAACCCGCCTCGGGTTCCTCAGCAGGCTCGTCGGTCGGGGCAGCCGCTTCGACGTGCGTGACCTCGAGTGCGCCCGCCTTGTCGACCGTCACGTGGTTGTAAGCCGAGTCCGCCAGCCACGCCTCCATGTCGGGCGTGCGACCGTAGCTGGCGAAGATCTCTCCGCCGCCGCGGATGAGCAGGGTCTGCGCCCCGGGGTTGGTCCGGAGGACGTCGCCGTCGAGGAGGACGAACGGGGCCGGCTCCTCGATGTCGACCTTCGTCTGTTGGGAGTCGGGTCCGAGGAAGATGGTGCGCTGAGCCATCCCCGACCCGATCAGCACCGCGGCCAGCACGAAGGCCACGACGGCCCATACGAAACGCACGAATAGTCTCCTCACGCGTCGCAGACACCCGTCCGAGACGCAACACTCGACATTCCAGACTAGCGAAAGCTCCTGTGTGTTGCCCACAAACCGGTGCACTGTCCCAGCGCTCGGCACGTCGCCAGCTCTCTGCACGGCCCGCTCGATAGCCTGATTGCATCCGTTTCGAGGAGCCCCGATGAAGATCCACAACCCCTTCCGCACCGCCCTGGTGGCGACGCTCGGCGTGGGCCTCGGCATCCTGCTGATCAGCAGCGTCGAGACGCTCTCGACTGTGCTCCTCTATCTCGGGACGGCTCTCTTCCTGAGTCTGGGACTCGACCCGCTCGTGTCCTTCCTGGAGCGGCGACGGCTCCCCCGCTGGTTGGCCGTGCTGGTGACGATCCTCGCGGTGCTGGCGATCTTCGTCGGCATAATCCTGATCGTTCTGCCGGTCCTCGTGAACCAGATCTCCCAGCTCATCGCGCAGATCTCCGTGATCGTCCAGCGCGATGAGGCGATCAACGACCTCAAGCAGTGGATGCAGGATGCCTTCCCGAACCTCAAGGTGGACGAGGTCTTCAACTACGCCGTGGACTGGCTGAACACGAACCTCACCGACATCGGAGGATCAATCGGTCAGGGAGTGCTGGTGGCCAGTGGCGCCGTGCTCAGCGGTCTCTTCGGGGCGTTCATCGTCCTCATCCTCACCATCTACCTCACCGCGTCGACGCCCTCCTTGAAGCGGGCGGTGTACCAGCTCGTGCCCGCCTCCAAGCGCGAGCGCTTCATCGACCTCTCGGAGCAGATCACCGATTCAGTCGGCTACTACGTGATGGGTCAGGTGACCCAGGGAGTGATCAACGGCGTGCTCAGCGCCATCTACCTGAGTATCATCCAGGCGCCGTTCCCCGCGGTCCTCGCCGTCGTCGCGTTCTTCTTCTCGCTGATCCCGCTGGTGGGAACCCTGACCGGATCGACGATCATCGTGCTCGCCTGCCTGCTGCCCGGCGTGGGCTCACCCGGTATCGCGATAGCCGCGGCGATCTACTACCTGATCTACATGCAGATCGAGGCCTACGTCATCTCGCCGCGAATCATGAGCCGCGCCGTGTCGGTCCCGGGGGCGGTCGTCGTCGTCGCCGCGCTCGCGGGCGGCAGCCTGCTCGGACTGCTCGGCGCGCTCATCGCGATCCCGGTGGCCGCCAGCGTCCTGATCATTTACCGCCAGGTGCTCATCCCTCGGATGAACGAACGCTGACGACCGTGCTCACTCCTCCGACGGCCAGTGCGTCGCGAGCGGGAGCGCGTTCGGATTCACGGCGGCGACGATCTCGGTGAGCACGCGCCTGGTCTGGGTCTCGCCCACCCACAGGTGCTTGCCGCCTTCGACCGCGATCAGCTGCGCGTGCGGGATCGACGCAAACCGTTCGCGAGCCTCGGCCGGACGCAGATAGTCGTCCAGCTCGGGCACCAGAACCACGACGGTGCGATCGGTCATCGCCCAGGCCGCGACCTCGGCATCCGACGCCCGGTGGAGCGGGGGCGACAGGAGGATGATCCCCTCGATGTCATGCTCACGTCCGTACTTCAGCGCGAGCTCGGTGCCGAACGACCAACCCACGAGCCACGGCCGGGGCAGCTGCCACTCTCGGACGAACGCCATGGCCGCCGCGACGTCGAACTGCTCCGAGGCGCCGCCGTCGAATGTCCCGCCGCTGGTGCCGCGAGGCGAAGTCGTGCCTCGGGTGTTGAACCTCAGCACCGCGAGATCCGCGAGAGCCGGCAGCCGCGCCGCAGCCTTGCGGATGATGTGCGAATCCATGAAGCCACCGGCGGTCGGCAGCGGGTGCAGCGTCACGAGCGTCGCCGCGGGGGCGGCACTCTCCGGCAGCGCCAGTTCGCCGACGAGCGTCAGCCCATCGGCTGTTCCGAGTTCGATGTCCTCCCGATGCGCCGGAAGCTCCAGCGGTCCGCGGATCTCCATGCTCACGCCATCCTCCAACAGTGTGTGTGCCAGTGCCGTCGCGCTGCGAGGTCGGCCGCATCCCCGAGCACGCCGTCCGCGCGCCAGGCGACGAGATGCGCGGTTCCCTGGGGAATGCCTCGCCCACAGCCGGGACACACGTATTCCTTCACCGCTTGCACGGCCGATACGGGCTGCACCGTCCACTCGCTGCCACGACGAACCTCAGATCGTTTCCACCCGGCGATCAGACGCTCGAGCGAGTCGTCGGGTTCAGGGCGCGCGGAAGGTCGTCTGCGGGAGCGGGGCATCGTGCCTGCTCACCACCAGTGGTTGTTGATCCAGAAGTTGTACGCGCCCGCCCAGCTGCCGTACCGGCCCGTCGCGTATCCGCTCGCCCAGCGGAGGTTGTCGACCGGGTTGTAGCCGTTACCGGGAACCTTGCTGCACGGCAGGGCCTGAACGAGACCGCACGCACCTGAAGAGGAGTTCGTCGCGTTCGGGTTCCAGCCGCTCTCGCGGGAGACGACGTAGTCGACGTACTGCCAGTCGCTCTGAGCGATGCCTGCCGCGGCCATCCATTCGGCCGGTGCTCCGCCACCCGTGTACGGCGGGAGGGACCCTCCGCCGGTCGAGCCGCTGTTGGATTCCGATGCCACCACGGGCTTCGGCTTCGGCTTGGGCTTCGGCTTCACGTAGACCTCGAATGATCCGCGCTCGACGGGGGTGATCGCCGCGCCTTCCACTGTCACCGTGAGGTTCTGCGTGTCGGCGAGAGCGACCGAGTAGGCCGAGTCCGGAGCATCCGCAAGGGCCGGCTCAGCGAGGGCCACCCCGGTCGGTGCGACCATCGCGCCGGCGAAGCCGACGACCGCGAGGGCACTGAAAACGCTGACCACGCCGCGTCGTCTCGACCATCGTCTGGTACCCGCGCGCGCCGGATTGCGCATCGCTGCAGGGACCTGCGACGAGCCGCTACGTTCGAGATTCATGTCGTTTCGGGAGTTCACGATGAGAGACAGTCTACGCAAAGGTCCCTGAGACGGCCATCAGGAAGCTCAGCGAACAGCGAGAATCACGTCGATCGTGGCATCGAGGAGGGCGTCGACCTGCTCTTCGCGGTAACCGCCGCGCTGCATCCGGAACGCCGCCGACCGCAGCTGCTCCGGGGTCAATGCATCCCCGTCGCGAAGGTAGCGGACGATGCGCGTCGCCACGTGGTCGACCTCATCGATGCGATAGCCGAAGGTGAGGACACCGGTACGCGCGAAGCGATGACGGCGCGGACGGGCGAGGTGATCCAGGATGACCTGGGCGTCGTCGCGCGCCTGCTCCACCCAGGCGCCAGCGCCCTGTGCGCGTACCACGCGCTCCCGTTCTCGGGCCGCGAACGCGTCTTCGACGCGGCCCAGCGCGGCATCCACATCCGCGACGACGTACCCGTCCTTGACGAGCGGGAACGATGCGGTGCGCACGTCGGCCGCGCCGAGCTCGTCTCCCCCGGTCTCGAACGCACGTCGGGCAGATGCCAGGAAGGTGTCGACCGCTGTGCGGTGATAGCCGCGGGTGCGACCGCTGGTGAGCGCGAACGCGGGGGGCTGCTCGGCCACCGTCTGCTCGTCGATCCGCTCTTCGTTCATCAGATGACCACCCAGGGAGAGAGGAGGAAGTAGAGCCCGAGCGCGGGGATCGTCGACGGGAGGATGCTGTCCAGGCGGTCGAGGAGGCCGCCGTGGCCGGGAAGCCAGGAGCTCATGTCCTTGATGCCGAGGTCGCGCTTGAGCATGGACTCGCCGAGGTCTCCCAGAGTCGCCGTGAGCAGGATGCTCGCTCCGATGATCAGTCCCGCCCACCAGGGGAGGTCGAGGAGGAACATCGCCAGCAGCACGCCGGCCGCGAGAGATGCGAGGACGGCGCCGCCGAATCCCTCCCAGGTCTTCTTCGGACTGATCTTCGGCGCCATCGGGTGGCGTCCGAACGCCAAGCCGGCCGCATAGGCGCCCGTGTCCGCCGCGACGGCGATCGCGATGAAGCTGAGGACCCACCACTGCCCGCCCTCCTGGACGAGCAGGATGAGGGCGACCCCGGCGAGGAACGGCACGTAGATCTGCACGAAGCCGCCGATCACGGCGTCTGCGAGCACGTCGCCGTACGTACGGCCGTCTTGGGCGACCATCTGACCGACGAGTCGCCACACGATGACGAACGCCACGGAGACGAATACCACGACCCAACTCAGCCATGGCTCCGCGAAGTAAGCGGCGAGCACCAGGACGGCGGCAGCGATGAGCTGCGGAACGACATCGACTCGACGCCCGGAGGCGCGCAATGCTCTCGTCAGCTCCCACACGCCCAGCAGTGCGGCCGCGAGGGCGAACGGCACGAAGAGCGCCTTGATGAACAGGAGCGAGGCCAACAGAGCGGCGCCGAAGGCCAGACCGATCACCGTGGCGAGGATCAGGTCGCGCCCGGTGCGCTGCTTGATGCGCTCATTCGCCTGATCGAGCTGATCGCGGGCGTAGGAGACGTGGCTGTTGAGCTCGTCTCTCCGTACGCGCCACTGCTCACGGATCGCGTTGTGATCCGCCGTGTCGAGCGGCGAGGAGCCGTGCAGGTCCGCGTCGACGGGAGGCAGAGGCGGGCGAGGAGGAACGCTCGCGACGTCGAACGACGGGAAGGCCCCGTCCACGAGCGGGATACCGTTGTCGGGCGCCGCCGCACCACGCGCGCCCAGGCGCGCCGACGGTTCGCCCTCCTCGGGATCTCGCGTGACTTCGGACATCGTGACTACACCTCGAGGAGTTCTGCCTCTTTGCGCTTGAGAGCGTCGTCGATCAGGTCGACGTGCTGACGCGTCAGCGCGTCGAGCTCCTTCTCCGCGCGTGAGATCTCGTCCTCGCCCAGTTCGCTCTTCAGCGCGTCGAGCTCGTCCTTCGCCTTGCGACGGATGCCGCGGACGTGCACCTTCGCGTCCTCGGCCTTGGTCTTGACGAGCTTGACGTACTCCTTGCGGCGCTCCGCCGTCAGCTCGGGCATCGAGACCCGCACCAGGTTGCCGTCGTTGGTCGGGTTGGCGCCGAGGTTCGGCATGTCGCGCACGGCCTGCTCGATCGCCTTGAGGGCAGACTTGTCGTACGGCGTGATGATGAGGGTGCGAGCCTCCTGGTTCGCCAGCGACGCGAGCTGCGCCAACGGCGTCGGGGTGCCGTAGTAGTCCACCAGCACCTTCTGGAACAGCTGCGGGTTCGCACGACCGGTGCGCACCGTGGAGAAGTCCTCCTTGGCAGCCTCGACCGCCCGAGACATGCGAGAGGTGGTTTCAGCGAGGACGTCCGCGATCACGGTGGCTCCTATCGTCGGGGTGTTCTGGAAATTCTATCGGGCGAAGCCGTCTCCGCCCGCTCACACGCTCAGGCGGTGACGAGTGTACCGATCGGCTCACCGAGCAGGGCGCGCGTGACGTTGCCGGCGGGCTCCATGCCGAAGACCCGCATGTCCATGTTGTTGTCCATGCAGAGGCTGAACGCCGTCGAGTCGACGACCTTGAGGCCGCGCTGGAGCGCGTCGCGGTAGGTGACACGCTCGATGCGCTCTGCATCGGCGTGCTTGTTCGGGTCGGCGGTGTAGATCGCGTCCACGCCGTTCTTCGCGACGAGGACCTCTTCCGCCCCGATCTCGAGCGCGCGCTGCGCGGCGACGGTGTCGGTCGAGAAGTACGGAAGACCGGCGCCCGCGCCGAAGATGACGACGCGCCCCTTCTCCAGGTGCCGCTCGGCGCGCCGGGGGATGTACGGTTCAGCGACCTGCGTCATGGCGATCGCGGACTGCACGCGCGTGGCGGCGCCCGCCTGCTCCAGGAAATCTTGGAGCGCGAGAGCGTTCATCACCGTGCCGAGCATGCCCATGTAGTCGGCACGTCCGCGATCCATGCCCCGCTGGCTGAGCTCCGCTCCGCGGAAGAAGTTGCCGCCGCCGACCACGATGGCGACCTCGACCCGGTCGACCGCTGCGGCGATGTCGCGCGCGATCTGACCGACCACGTCGGGGTTGACGCCGAGCTGCCCGGCGCCGAATGCCTCCCCGGAGAGCTTGAGAAGGACGCGACGGCGTCCGGTGCGTTCGGTCATGGGGGTTGTCCTCTCGTCCCGATTCAAGATAGTGCCTCGTGGGCACGAAGAAGGGGTTCGGATCTCGATGATCCGAACCCCTTCGACAGTGTTACGCGCCGACCTTGAAGCGCGCGAAGTCCGTCACGGTGATACCGGCGTCCTTCGCCACCTGGGCGACAGAGAGCTTGTTGTCCTTCGCGTAGTCCTGCTCGAGCAGGGCGACCTGCTTGATGAACGCGGAGACGCGGCCCTCGACGATCTTGGGCAGTGCCGCTTCCGGCTTGCCCTCGTTGCGGGAGATCTCGGTGACGATCTCGCGCTCCTTCTCGACCGCGTCAGCCGGAACGTCCTCGCGAGCGAGGTACGACGGGTTGGCGAACGAGATGTGCTGAGCGATGCTGCGCGCCGTCTCGGCGTCGTCACCCGTGTAGGCGACGACGACACCGATCTGCGGAGGCAGGTCCTTGCTCGTGCGGTGCAGGTACACCTCGACCTTGTCGCCGGTGACCGTGCGCACGCGGCGCAGTTCGACCTTCTCGCCGATGATCGCGGCTTCTTCCGAGATCAGCTGCTCGACGGTCTGCGAACCGGCCGTCGCAGCGAGAGCGGCCTCGAGCGTGTCGGCCTTGACGGCCGCGACAGCGTCGGCGACCTTCTCGGCGAGGGTGATGAAGCGGTCGTTCTTGGCGACGAAGTCGGTCTCGCAGGCGAGCTCGATGAGCGTCACGGCGCCATCCTGCTCGCGAGCGACGATCAGGCCCTCACTGGTGGAACGGTCAGCGCGCTTCGCGTTGCCCTTCGCACCCTTGAGGCGCAGGATCTCGGTGGCCTTCTCGACGTTGCCGTCAGCCTCCTCGAGCGCCTTCTTGGTGTCGACCATGCCCGTGCCGAGCTGCTCGCGCAGCGCCTTGAGGTCAGCGATGGTGAAGTTGGCCATGTGTGGTGGCTCCTTGCTTCGTGAAAGTGGGTATGTTCGCGGGAATTACTTGGCGTCGGTCGCTTCGGCGGCGGCGACCTCAGCGGTCTCCTCACCGGAAGCGGCGGCGATCGCCTCGTCGTGCGCCTCAGCGCCGGCCTCGTCGGCAGCGGTCTCGTCGGCTGCGGGCGTCTCGACGACGGCGGCCTCGTCGGCAGCGGTCTCGACCTCAGCGGCGTCAGCGGACTCCTGGACCTCGGGAGCGTCAGCAGCGTCGGCCGCAGGCGCCTCGTCGGCGGGGGTCTCGAGAAGCTCGCGCTCCCAGTCCGCCAGCGGCTCAGCGTCGCCGGTCTCCGGGTTGTGCTTCTGCTGCAGGCCCTCGGCCGCGGCGTCGGCGATGATGCGCGTCAGCAGCGAGACGGAGCGGATCGCGTCGTCGTTGCCGGGGATCGGGTACTGGAAGTCGTCCGGGTCGGCGTTCGTGTCGAGGATGCCGATCACGGGGATGCCGAGCTTCTTGGCCTCATCGATCGCGAGGTGCTCGCGCTTGGCGTCGACGACCCAGATGGCCGACGGCGTCTTGGTGAGGTTGCGGATTCCGCCGAGCGACTTGTGCAGCTTGTCGAGCTCGCGCTTCTTGAGGAGGAGCTCCTTCTTCGTGAAGCCGCTGTTCGCGGGGACCTCGTAATCGAGTTCCTCGAGCTCCTTCATGCGTGCGAGACGCTTGGAGATCGTCTGGAAGTTCGTGAGGAGTCCACCGAGCCAGCGCTGGTTCACGAACGGCTGGCCGACGCGAGTGGCCTGCTCGGCGAGGATCTCCTGCGCCTGCTTCTTGGTGCCGACGAAGAGGATCGTGCCACCGTGGGCGACGGTCTCCTTGACGAAGTCGTAGGCCTTGTCGATGTACCCCAGCGACTGCTGCAGGTCGATGATGTGGATGCCGCTGCGCTCCGTGAGGATGAAGCGCTTGACCTTCGGGTTCCACCGACGCGTCTGGTGTCCGAAGTGCACGCCGCTGTCGAGCAGCTGGCGGATGGTGACCACAGCCATGGTCGTCTCCTTGTTCTGGCGCGTTGATGCGCCGTTGAGGTTTCTGCCGATCTGGTGATCGGACTTCCTGGTGCCCGGCGCACACCCGCCCGCTCGTGGAGCGGGACCTGTGGGAGTGGATGCCGCGACCTCTGTCTTCTCAGACGCCGGTCGCTGTGGGCACGCGTAGTCACCCCGATATCGAGGTGCTCCCCCAGCATACAGGACGTGGGGTGCTCACATGCCCTGCACGAGCGGAGGTCTCCGCTGTTTCTCCCCCGGCACCGCAGGGTCGACGTTCGGCGGCCGGGTCGCCCCCGAGCATCGAGCAGGATGCCGTCATGCGTCTCGCCTCACGAACGGCCCTGATCGTCCTGGTCCTCGTCCTCCTATCCGTGTCGATCGGCCGGAGCGCCTCCGCCGCCGACAGCGATGCCGAGGGCACCTGGCTCTGGCCGCTCGACGGCGCGCGGCGGATCGCCGAGCCTTTTCGCGCGCCCGCGCACGAGTACGGAGCCGGGCACCGCGGTGTAGATCTGGTCGCATCGCCGGCAGCAGTCGTCCGCGCTCCCGCGGACGGCGTCGTGGCGTTTCGCGGAACGGTCGTCGACCGGGCGCTGCTGACGATCGAGCATGAGGGCGGATTCGTCTCGACGTTCGAGCCGGTGACGTCGACACTCGACCCGGGCGACGCGGTGTCGGCGGGAGACGAGATCGGAGTTCTCGCCGTCGGAGGACATGCTGCTGCCGGAACTCTCCACGTGGGAGTGCGTCTCGAGGGCGACTACATCAACCCGATGCTGATGTTCGGCTCGGTGCCCCGTTCCGTGCTGCTCCCCTGCTGCGATGCGCTGTAGGAGCCGACACTGCGCGCAGCCCGCAGGCAGGCCAAGGCGTCCGGGCGCACTCAGGCCCGTGGATGTGCGAGCCGGTAGGTGGCGGACAGTCTTTCGGCAGAGACGTGGGTGTAGATCTGCGTCGTGCCGAGGCTGGCGTGGCCGAGGATCTCCTGCACCGCCCGCAGGTCGGCGCCTCCGTCGAGGAGGTGCGTCGCTGCCGTGTGACGGAGCGCGTGCGGTCCGACGGTCTCGGCACCGACGATCGGTCCGAGCACGCGTGCGACGAGCGAGTACACGGTGCGTGGACCGATTCGACCACCGCGCGCGCCGAGCATCACCGCGGGCGTTCCTACCGAGGCCCGTGCGACCAACACCGGTCGCGCGCGTCGGAGGTACGCCGCGACGGCATCCCGAGCGGGAGTCCCGTACGGGACGACGCGCTCTTTGGAGCCTTTGCCGAGCACCCGCGCGGTGCCGCGGTCGAGATCGAGGTCGTCGATGTCGAGTCCGCAGAGCTCCGAGACGCGGATGCCGGCGCCGTACAGCAGTTCCAGGATCGCATGATCGCGCAGCGCGATCGGGTCCCCTGAGTCGGCCGCCGTACGCTGCGCGTCGAGGAGCCCGGACATCGCGTCGTGGGACGCGACCGTGGGAAGGGTGCGGCCCTTCTTGGGGGCGATCAGGCGAAGGCTCGGATCGTGCTCGACGAGCCCCTCCTCCTGCGCCCAGCTGAAGAAGGAGCGGGCGGCGGCGGCGCGGCGAGCGAGCGTGGAGCGGGCGTCTCCGCGCTGGGTCGCCCGCCAGAGCCAGTCCCGCAGCGCTTCGAGGTCGACCGCGTCGAGGTCGACCTGTCCTGCCGACGCACCGAGGTCGCGCAGATCGGAACGGTAGGCCTTGACGGTCGCCGGCGACAGCCTGCGCACCTTCTCGAGGTGCTCGGCGAACGCCTCTGCGGCCTCGGCGAGTTCCATGCGTCCAGCTTGCCTCCGATAGTGCGGTGACGTTCAACGCCTCGCCGGGGCTAACGCTGCGCCTGGGCAGGCTCTCAATCGCTCCCTGCCGCGAC
Source organism: Microbacterium sp. W4I20 (assembly GCF_030816505.1). Classification (NCBI taxonomy): domain Bacteria; kingdom Bacillati; phylum Actinomycetota; class Actinomycetes; order Micrococcales; family Microbacteriaceae; genus Microbacterium; species Microbacterium sp. W4I20. Next base: position 608,980 of record NZ_JAUSYB010000001.1, read on the forward strand.
GCGATGCCACCCGCGCTCATCTCGAGCCACTCTGCCGTCCAGGTCGAGGAACCCGAGCAGCTCGCGGACGCGGTCTGGTGAGAGTCCTGATCGACGGGCGAGCTCGGTCTCCGAGATCCTCGATCGCGAACTCAGCGCGTCGAGCAGGCGGACCTGATCCGGGTCGATCGCTTCTCCGCGCTCCACCTGAGCGGGTAGCACACCCCACATCTCCCGCACCTCGGCGGCGGACGTCACGCACTGGGCGTCGTATTCGCGCAGCAGCCGATGACACCCCGCCGAGGATGCCGACGTCACCGGTCCTGGCACGGCGCCGAGAGGCCTTCCAAGGGCAGCGGCATGGCCGGCGGTGTTCAGCGAGCCGCTGCGCCACCCCGCCTCGACGACCACGGTCGCCTGTCCCAGCGCTGCGATGAGACGGTTCCTTGCGAGGAATCGCCATTTCGTGGGGGCCGCACCGCACGGCGGCTCGCTCACGACGGCGCCCGCCTCGACGATCTGCCGCAGAAGCTGCTGATGACCCGCGCCGGATAGGCGCGGTCCACGCCGCCCGCGAGGAAGGCGATGGTGGCCCCTTGCACACCGAGCGCGGCACGATGGGCTGCGCCGTCGATACCGTAGGCGCCGCCCGACACGATGACGGCGCCCGTGGCTGCGAGGTCACCGGCGAGTTCTGCCGCGACGTGCTCGCCGTAGCCACTCGCCGCGCGCGCTCCGACGACGGCAACCCGCGGCTCGGCGACGAGCAGCTCCGGTCGACCGCGCACCCAGAGTGCGCTCGGCGCGTTCGCCTCCAGGTCGTGGAACGACGACGGCCAGAACTCATCACCGGGCACCAGCAGCGTCGCATTCACGTCGAGCGCTCCCCGCAGAGCATCGCGCACGGCGCGAGGATCGGCGCGAGGTCGCCACCGCGCGCGCCCCTCCGCCATCGCGCGGCGTGTGGCGTGACCACCCCGCTCCGTCGCCTTTCCCATCGGTGAGGCCTGTCCAGACCGGTTGCCGAGCGCGAAGTCGAGGGCATCGGCGGCCCCGAGCTCGGCGATGAGGGTGCCCGCCACGGCGTCACCCGGCTCCGCGATGACTGTCCAGGCCGCGCGCGCGACGGCATCGGCCACGTCGTGCTCCCCGCGGATCCGGCGGGCCAGTTCGACGAGGTCTTCGTGGGCGAGAAGCGCGTCCATCATGGTGTCAGTCCTCTCTTCAGATGCAGAGCGCGACCGATCTCGGCGGCACCCGGCGATTCGATCTCTCCGAGGTCGGCCATCGTCCACGCGAGCCGCAGTACCCGGTCGTAGCCCCGAAGCGTCAGGGCTCCTCTCTCGAGTGCCCTGTCGAGCGTCGATCGGACCGTCGGCGGGAGCCGGAGTTCGCCCTGCCGCAACCAGGTTCCCGGCACATCGGCGTTGCGATGCCACGGAGTGCGGGCCCAACGGCGCGCCGCGCGTGCCCGAGCGCTCACGACACGCGCGAGCGCCTGCGCCGTCGTCACCTCGGCGCGGTTCCCGGCGGTCGCCCGGGAGGCGGCCACCCGTCTCACCTGCAGGTCGATGTCGATGCGATCTCGCAGAGGCCCCGAGAGGCGCGTGGCATAGCGGCGGATCGCCATCGGCGGGCACATGCACTCGGCTCCTCTGACTCCGTGATTCCCGCACGGGCAGGGATTCATCGCGAGAAGGAGCTGAAACCTCGCCGGGAACCGGGCGGTGAAGCCCGCACGGTGCACCTCGATCACTCCGGCCTCGAGAGGTTGACGCAGAGCGTCCAGGGCGACACGCGAGAACTCCGCGGCCTCATCGAGGAACAGCACACCGCCGTGTGCACGGGCGATCGCTCCCGGCCGCGCTGCGCGCGACCCACCGCCGACCAATGCCGCCACCGAGGCACTGTGATGTGGGGATTCCAACGGGGGCAGCAGATCGAGAGCCGTGACCGGTTCACCACTGAGCGACCGGATCGACGCGACCTCCAGGGCTTCCTCCTCAGTGAGCGGCGGCAGGATCCCCGGCAGCCGCCGAGCCAGCATCGTCTTCCCGGCACCGGGCGGTCCGCTGAGAAGCAGGTGATGCCCTCCGGCAGCCGCGACGATGAGCGCGTCAACGGCTTCTTCCTGGCCGACCACGTCCGACAGGTCGAGCACGTCGTCGCTCTGAGAGCCGGATGACGCCGACACGACAGCCTCCACCTCCATCACCTCGACATCTGCACCATGCCAGCAGGCGACCTCCGCGAGCGACGCCGCCGCGCGCACCTCGACACCCGGCACCAGCCTTGCCTCCGCCTCATTCCCTCGCGGTACGATGACGCGCTCGAATCCTGCCTTTGCCGCCGCGAACACCGCGGGAAGAACCCCGGGGACAGGGCGTATCCGACCATCGAGCCCGAGCTCGCCGATGTGGACGGTGCCGGCGATCGCTCGCCGTTCGATCGATCCACCGGCCGCCAGCGCGGATACGGCGATGCCGAGATCGAAACCCGCCCCCTGCTTGGGCAGGCTCGCCGGTGACAGGTTCACGGTGAGGCGCCGTCGTGGCAGATCGAGCCCGGCGTTCTTGCAGGCGTTGTGCACGCGCTGCACGGCCTCCCCGAGCGACTTGTCCGGCAGACCGATGATCTTGAATTCGGGCGTCTGGTTCGACAGATCGGCCTCGACCTCGACGAGATGCCCGTCGACGCCGGTGAGCGCGACCGCCCAGGTACGCGCCGTGCTCACGTGATGTCCACGAGATGCTCGAGCGTACCGTTCGCCGGGTCGGTGCCGACGATGCCGATCGCTTCGATCCGCACGACGAGACCGCGGGCGAGATCGGGATGGGCCGCCTGCCACGCACGGGCGAGTCCCCACAATCTCCGCCGTTTTCGCTCGTCGATCGCCTCGAAGGGATGACCGAACGCCACCGAACGCCGTGTCTTCACCTCGACCACCGCGAGGTGTCGTCCACGCGAGGCGACGATGTCGATCTCACCCTGACCACAGCGCCAGTTCCGGTCCAGAACGGCGTAGCCGCTCTGCGTCAGATGCTGCGCGGCGCGCTCTTCGCCTGCTCTGCCGAGTTCATCCTTTGCTGCCATGCCCTCAGCATCGTGCGAGGAGACGACGCCAGACGCCGTCGATCAGCGATGATCGCAGTCTTTCGGGACAAGTCGTCGATCGGCCGCGCTGTGGAGAAGGCCCGAAGACGGTGACACTCTCCGCGCGACGCCGAGAAGGTCCTCGAGTTGGGCGAGCGTCATTCTCCGTCGAGAGAAAGCTCCTGCGGGAGCTCGAACTCGCGCCGCTGAAGCTCCTCGACGTTCACGTCCTTGAACGTGAGCACGCGCACCGCCTTGACGAAGCGGTCAGCGCGGTAGATGTCCCACACCCACACGTCGCTCATCGAGATCTCGAAGTAGAAGTCGTGTTCGGTGTCCCGGCGGACGACATTGACCTCGTTGGCCAGATAGAACCGGCGTTCGGTCTCGACGACGTACTGGAATTGGGACACCACGTCCCGGTACTCCCGGAACAGAGCCAGCTCTAGTTCGCGGTCGTAGTCGTCGAAGGCTTCCTCATCCATGATGTGTCCATCCTAGAGTCGCCGAGCGCCCCTCGCGGCATCCGGCCAGAGGCCCGCGCCCCGCGCGCGTCAGAACAGGGTCGGAGCGTCGGTGATCGCCCAGGACGCGCGGTGGAACGGCGAGAGCCCGACCGCGCGGATGGCCTCCCGGTGCTCCGGGCTCGCGTAGCCCTTGTTCCGATCCCACTGATAGTCGCGATGGCTTCCGTGAAGCTCGGCCATGTACCCGTCACGGGCTACCTTCGCGATCACCGATGCCGCCGACACCGATGCGCAATCGCGATCGGCCTTGATCACCGGCCGCACCCGGAGCGGCACCGGGTGCACCTTGGACACGTAATCATGATTGCCGTCGAGCAGGATGAGCGCGTTCTCGATCCCCGCCCCCTGGTCGACGACCGCCTGCACCGCGCGCGACGCAGCCAGCCCGAGAGCACGCATGATCCCGACCTCGTCGATCTCCGCAGCACTCGCCCAGCCCACGGCCGATGCCTGCACCCAGGCGGCGGCGCGCGCTGCGACATCCGGCCGACGCTTCTCTGTGACCAGCTTCGAGTCCCGCAGTCCTTCAGGCACTCGTCGTCGGGCGCCTGCGGCATCCATGACGGCGGCCCCCACGGCGACCGGACCGGCAAGGGCCCCGCGGCCGACCTCGTCGAGCGAGATGAGCAGCTCGCACTCCCCCAGCAGGCGACGTTCCAGGGTCAGCCTCGGCGTGATGACGGTCATTCCGCGTCCGGAACTCCGTTGAAGCTCTGGTGATGGCCGTCGATCGCACCCATCCGGTCCAGAGGCCATGTGGTGAGGAAAGCCTTGCCGACGATGTTTCCCAGCGGGACGAATCCACCGCTCGGCAGCTCCTGGTGCGCCCGGGAGTCGCGCGAGCGATCGCGGTTGTCGCCGAGCAGCCAGACCGACTCGTCGGGGACGACGACATCGAACGGCTCGTCCGAGGCTGCGGTGTCTCCCTCGGGGAGATTCAAGTAGTCGAGCTCGTCGATGGGAGCCCCGTTGATGGTGATCTGCCCCAGGGCGTTGCAGCACACCACATGGTCGCCGGGGAGGCCGATCAGCCGTTTGACGAGATGGTCCTGCGAGTCAGTCGCCGAGATTCCGACGAAGTTGAGAACCCAGTCGACAGCCTGCACGAGGGGAGGCTGCGCGGGCTTCTGCGGCTCCGGATCCAGCCAGCCGCCCGGATCCTTGAACACGACGACATCACCGCGCTCGTAAGCGGCCCACCGCGGCGTGAGCTCATCGACGAGGATCCGGTCCTTGACCAGCAGCGTGCGCTCCATCGATGCCGACGGGATGTAGAAGGACCGCACGACGAACGACTTCACGACGAACGAGACGAGCGCGGCGATCACCACGATCACCAGCACGTCGCGCAGGAAGATGAGGAACCCTCGACGACGTCGGGTCGCAGGCGCGGATGAGGAGTCGGTCATCAGGTTCCTTCACAGTCTTTCACCGCCGAGATCGCGGCCGTATCAAGGTTCGCACACCGGGGAGAGAACACAGCACCCCGGGACATCGTGTCCCGGGGTGCTGTGGAGATGCTGCGCGTCAGCGGTCGCGCTTCTCCTTGATCTTGGCCTTCTTGCCACGGAGCTGGCGAAGGTAGTAGAGCTTTGCGCGGCGCACGTCACCGCGGGTGACGACCTCGATGTGGTCGATCACCGGCGAGTGCACCGGGAAGGTGCGCTCGACGCCCACCTGGAAGCTGATCTTGCGGACCGTGAAGGTCTCGCGCACACCGTCGCCCTGGCGGCCGAGGACGACGCCCTGGAACACCTGGATACGCGAGCGGGAGCCCTCGGTGATGTTCACGTGAACCTTCACGTTGTCACCGGGGTTGAAGACGGGGATGTCGGAGCGGAGTGAAGCCGCGTCGACAGCGTCGAGGATCTGCATGATCGTCTCTCTCTGCACTCGCCACAGGTCGGATGCATGTATTCAAAGGAACAAGAAAGGGAGTGTGCCGAACGGCGCTGACGCGACCGCGGGCTCCCCTGTGGCAGAGCGGGTCACGGCACAAAGGACCATTCTGCCACGGATGCGGTCCCCGACCAAAACGGTCCGGTCAGCGGTGATCGTCGCTCTCGCGGACGACGATGACCTCGTGTGCGCGGGTCGGCGGCGCCTGCTCGTCGGCAGCCGGGATCGTCGACCACGAGATCGTCTCGCGCAAGCGCGCGCCGCTCCCCTTCGCCTCGTCCCACAGCTGCCAGAGCTGCAACCAGATGAGCGCGATCCCGACGACGATCGCTGCGGTGAGCAACCAGCCGAACGCACCGTCGATGAAGAACCCGACCGCGATCGTGAGTCCGTGCCACAGCGAGAATCCTGCGACGTCCCACCAGGAGACGGCGCGCTCCACGCGGACCGACGGCCGGGAACGCGTCAGCAGGGTGAGGAGCAGCTGCCCGAGGAACACGGAGGGCAGGGCGATGAACAGCACCCAGAGGATCGACCAGCCGCCCTGGAAGACGCCCCAGCCGATCAGCAGCCACAAGGGCAGCAGGAAGGCAGCCGGAAGCAGCCACCGGAAGAACGCCTGACGCAACCACATGGTCAGATCGTACGACGCCGCGATGACGCAGACCCCGGTGTTCGCTGTGAGCGCGCGGCAGCGCGGCACTCCGGCGATCAGGGAGAATGGAACGGACGAGAGGACACCCGATGATCGAACTGCGCACCCCCGCCGAGATCGACGAGATGCGCGCCGCGGGACGTTTCGTGGCCGAGACGCTGGCCACCCTGCGGGACGAGACCAAGGTCGGGACGAACCTGCTCTCGATCGACCGCCGCGCCCACGACATGATCCGCAAGGCGGGCGCGGAGTCCTGCTACATCGACTATCACCCCTCGTTCGGGGCGAGTCCCTTCGGGAAGGTCATCTGCACCTCGGTGAACGATGCCGTGCTGCACGGCCTCCCCCACGACTACACCCTGCGCGACGGCGACCTCGTGACCCTCGACTTCGCCGTGTCCGTCGACGGCTGGGTCGCAGACTCGGCCGTCTCCTTCATCGTCGGCACGCCGCGCGAGGAGGACCTCCGCCTGATCGACACCACGGAACGCGCGCTGGCAGCCGCGATCGAGACGTCTGTGGTCGGGAACCGCATCGGCGACATCTCCGCGGCGGTCGCCGCGGTCGCCCATGGGGAGGGCTACTCGATCAACACGGATTTCGGCGGCCACGGTGTCGGCCGCACGATGCACGGCGACCCGCACGTCGCCAACGACGGCCGCGCCGGGCGAGGCTTTCCGCTGCGCTCCGGACTCGTGCTCGCGCTGGAACCCTGGTTCCTCGCGACCACGGACGAGCTCGTGACCGATCCCGACGGCTGGACCCTGCGCAGCGTCGACGGCTCGCGTGGTGCCCACTCCGAGCACACGATCGCGATCACCGAAAGCGGTCCGATCATCCTGACCGATCGCTCGTTCCTCGGCGTCGACTGAGGTCGTCGACCCTCGTCACGCCGGAGGAAGCACCCGCTCCCAGGGGGCGACCGGGCCCTCCGACACGACGAACAGCGGATGCGGCGCGGGCACGGTCACGTCTCGCCACCTGTCGAGCACGTCAGGACTGCGCGCCGAGAGCTTACTGCGCAGATGCTGCCACTCCAGGGCCAGCTGCCCCGTCGTGACCGCGAGCCTGTCGTCTGTGACCGATCCCGGCCGGTCGATGCGCGACCGGTCGAACCGGTAGCCCCGTGCGTCCGCTTCATCCGCGAGCGACGAGAGATACCCGGCGATCAGTGTTCGCGGCTCGGCGACCGCGCGAAAGCGTTCGAGCTGGGGATGCGCGACGTAGCCGCGCGTCCGCCCCGCCAGCACGGCCTGCGCGAGCAGCGCTTCCCGCCAGCCCGCAATCAGCCCCTGCCGGTCGAGGTACCGCGGGTGCAGCGACCAGATCCTCATACCCGACGGTAGACGAACACTTCGGTCACGTGGTCGAGCTCGAAGTCCGTCCTGCCCCGAGTCTCGGGGGACGTGTCGAGGACATCATCGATCGCCGCGCGCATGGCGGATCGCCGCGGCTGATCCGCGGCCAGGAAGCTGCTGACGGTGGACCAGCGCTGCACGTAGTGCTCCCGAGAGATCCATTCGGTCCACGCCACCTCGTCATGACGGACGAACTCGAATCCGGGGAGCTCCTCCGCAGCGCTCTCGACGGTGGCGTCGGTCGCGTCCACCGCGGGATGCGCGATCCGCTGGCAGGCCATGTCCCAGGCGCAGGCGGGGTTCGCGCGATTCCAGATCAGGCCGAGCGCGCCACCGGGCACCAGCACCCGTGCGATCTCGGCGCACGCCGGTTCGCGGTCGAACCAATGGAACGCCTGCGCCACTGTCACCACGTCGACGGACGCCTCCTCGACGGAGATGTTCTCGGCCGTGCCCGCGACTGCCTCGACCGAGGGGAGGTTCGCTCGGAGCACCGTCAGCATGGGCACGGAGGGCTCCACGGCGATCACGCGGTCCGCGCGTCGGAGAAGGAGTCGTGTGAACTTTCCGGTGCCCGCCCCGAGGTCCAGGGCACGCCCCACGACTTCGGGAACGATGATCTCCGCAGCAGCCGAGGGAAAGCCCGGCCGGTAGAGGTCATAGTCCTCTCCGATGCTCTCGAACGAGCGTGCGAGTGCGTGATCGACCATCATCCGACGCTATCAGCGCGGCAAGAAGCCCGACGCACGGTTCCGCCATGTCCTGTGCCATTCTGAGTCCATGATCCCGCAGGACCGTCACGTCCCGGAGCGCCTGCTCCTGGTGCGGCACGGCCAGACGACCTGGAATCTCCAGCGCCGGCTCCAGGGACAGCTGGACTCCCCCCTGACCGATGACGGGATCGCCCAGGCGAACGCCATGGCTGCCCGCCTCGCACAGATCGGCATCGGCACGATCTGCTCCAGCCCGCTGGGCAGAGCTCTCCACACGGCCGAGATCATCGCCGGTCGTATCGGCGTCGACGTCATCGAGGTGCCCGAGTTGGCTGAACTCCATCACGGAGATCTCGCGGGCATGACCTGGGACGAGATCGACCAGAAGCACCCCGGAGCACGGGAGGAGCGCGCGGCCAACCGCTGGGGATGGTCGTTCCCCGGCGGCGAGAGCTATGCGCAGGCGCGTGCGCGCGCCCGCAAGGCGCTGAGCAGTTGCGGCTGGGCGTCAGCCGGACTGCCCCTGCTGGTGAGCCACGAGATGATCGGACGGATGCTGCGCGCCGAGCTGCGGGGACTGGATGCTGCCGGCGCGCTGTCGCTCCGGCATCCGCACGGCGTCGTGTTCGAGATCGAGCGGGGCGCGGAGCGGATGCTCTGACGCGCGGGTCCTACGGCTCGACGCGGTCGTCCGGCAGCAGATCCGGCCGACGGCGGCGGGTGCGCTCGAGCTGCTGATCGCGGCGCCACGCGGCGATGACCGCATGGTTCCCGCTGAGGAGTACGTCGGGGACCGTGCGATCCCGCCAGCTCGATGGCTTCGTGTAGGACGGGTACTCGAGGAGCCCGTCCTCGTGCGACTCCTCCACGAGACTCTCGGGATTGCCGACGACTCCGGGGATCAGCCGTCCGATGGCCTCGATCATCGCCATCGTGGCGACCTCTCCCCCGTTGAGCACGTAATCGCCGAGGCTGATCAGGCGCACTTCACCGAGGTCGGCGGCGTACTCGAACACGCGCTCGTCGATGCCTTCGTAGCGTCCGCATCCGAAGATCAGGTGATCGCGCATCGAGAACTGACGGGCGGTCGCCTGGGTGAAGACCTCCCCGGCGGGCGACGGGAAGATGATGGTGGGACGCACGGAATCCGCCTCCGAGGATGGCGCAGCGAGCTCGTCGAGAGCCAGTCCCCAAGGTTCCGGCTTCATGACCATGCCGGCGCCGCCGCCGTATGGAGTGTCATCGACGGTGCGGTGGCGGTCCGAGGTCCAGTCGCGGAGGTCCCGCACGTTCAGCTCGAGGAGGCCCGCATCACGCGCCTTGCCGAGCAACGAGAGCGTCAGTCCGTCGAAGTACGACGGGAAGATGGAGAGGACGTCGATGCGCACGGAGGAACCGTATCAGCGGTCACTCGGACGCGGCGGCGTCCGACGCGTCCTCGGAATCCGAAGCCGTCTCGGCATCCGAAGCGGTCTCCGCATCCGCCGCTTCAGGAAGCTCCTCGAAGAGCCCGGCCGGCGGGGTCACGATGACGCGGCCACTGGCGACATCGACGGTCGGCACGATGGCCGACACGAACGGCACCATGACCTCGGACCCGGCCGCTGAGCCCGAAGCAGTGTTCACGATGAGAAGGTCCTGGGCAGGGAAGTGCTCCACGCGCGCGACACGACCGATGACGACGTCGTCACGCACGACATCGAGTCCGACGAGCTGATGGTCGAACCAGGCGTCGTCTTCGACCTCGTCGTCGTCCTGGTCGATCCACAGGATCGCCTTGACGAGGGTCTCGGCCGCCTCGCGATCATCGACGTCGTCGAAGAACACCACCGGGTTGCCGTTCATCACGCGGTATTCGCGGACCTTGACGTCCTTGCCGTGCCACGGAGATGCCTCCGGCACCTGCAACGTGAACTCGGCCCCGGGGACGAAGCGCCCGGCCGGGTTGTCGGTGTACAGCTCCAGCTTCAGCGCACCCTTGAGGCCATGGGCCTTGACGAGGCGCCCCACTCGAAGCTGGTTCTTGCCCTGATTCCGGTCTTTCGGCACCACGTCAGTCATCCGCGACATCGACGCGGACCCGACGACCGTCGGCCAGAGCGCTGATGAGGGTGCGAAGGGCCTTCGCGGTGCGGCCGCCGCGCCCGATCACGCGTCCACGGTCGTCGGGGTGCACGCGCACCTCGAGGAGATCGCCTCGCGGCGATGTGGATTCGTTGATGCGGACATCCTCCGGGTGATCGACGATCCCCTTGACGATGTGTTCGAGCGCGGCGGCGAGCACGACGGATTACTCTGCGTCGGCGGCGGGAGCCTCAGCGGCCTCCGCGTCGGCGGCGGGAGCGGCCTCGGCGGGAGCCTCGGCCTTCTTCTCGACCTTGGGCTTCACGACGGACTTCTTGGAAGCGTCGATCTCGAAGGGAGCCTTGGGCTCCTTGACCTTGAGGGTGGACTTCGCGTCCTTGTCGCCCTTGAAGATTCCCCAGTCGCCCGTGATCTTGAGGATGGCGGCGACCTGCTCGGTCGGCTGCGCACCGACGGAGAGCCAGTACTGCGCGCGTGCGGAGTCGACCTCGATGAACGAGGGCTCCTCGGTGGGGTGGTACTTGCCGATCTCCTCGATCACGCGACCGTCGCGCTTGGTCTTCGAGTCGGCGACGACGATGCGGTAGTACGGCGCACGGATCTTGCCCAGGCGCTTGAGACGAATCTTTACAGCCACGATTCTCCTGAATTGTGTGGAAGGAAGGAACTGATCGCCTGGAGAGTGGGGTGCACACCCGGCGGAAGCTCTGATGAGGGAGGACGTGTGCTGGATAGAGGGTCGAGCACGTCGTCCGACCTTCTATTCTGCCAGATGCACAGCCCAGGCGCGAAACGCGGCGAAACGGCGGGTGCCGTGTCGTGATGCCCGCGTGTCAGACTGTGCTCGTGAAGCTCGAATTCGCCTCCTCGGCCCGCTCCACCGTCGGCATCGAGTGGGAGATCATGCTCGCGGATCCCGCGACCGGTGATCTCGTCGGACGTGCCCCCGAGCTGCTGGATGCGCTGGAGGCCGAGAGCGAGAGCGAACGCCATACGGTCACGGGTGAGCTGCTCACGAACACGATCGAGGTGACGAGCGGGATCGGCGACTCGGTCGCTCACGCCATCGATGACATCGCCAACGCGATCGCGGCCGTGCGCACGGCCACCGATCCGGCCGGGATCGAACTGCTGTCCGCGGGGAGCCACCCGTTCGCGCAGTGGTACGACCAGCAGGTCACAGACAAGACCCGGTATCACAAGCTCATCGAGCGCACGCAGTGGTGGGGCCGGAACATGATGATCTGGGGCATCCACGTGCACATCGGCGTCGAGGACCAGCGCAAGGTCTTCCCCATCATCAACGCCCTCGCCGGTTTCCTCCCCCACCTGCAGTCGCTGTCGGCATCGAGTCCCTATTGGGCCGGCGAACGCACGGGGTACGCCTCGAACCGCGCGCTCGTGTTCCAGCAACTCCCCACGGCCGGGTTGCCGTGGCCCCTGAGCGAGTGGTCGGAGTACGAGTCGTACCTGGACGACATGGTGCGCACCGGCGTCATGGCCGACGCGACAGAGGTGCGCTGGGACATCCGCCCGGCGCCGCGTTGGGGAACCATCGAGGTGCGCGCCTGCGACGGCATGTCGACGCTCCCGGAGCTCGCCGCCGTCACCGCGCTCACGCAGGTGCTCGTCGAGCACTTCTCGCGCCAGCTCGACGAGGGGCGCACGCTGCCCGAGATGCCGGCGTGGTTCCACCGGGAGAACAAGTGGCGCGCGGCGCGCTATGGCCTGGATGCACGAGTGATCGTGGATGCGGACGGCACGCAGCGCCCGGTGCGCGAGCACCTGGCCGAGACACTCGAGGAGCTGGCGCCCGTCGCCGTCGAGCTCGGGTGCTTGCGCGAATTCACCAGCAACGCCACGACGCTCGAGAACGGCGCCAGTTACGAGCGGCAGCTCGTCATCGCCAACGCGACGGGTGGCGATCTCGGTGCCGTCGTACAGCACCTGATCCGGGAGTTCCGGTCCGGCCCCGAGTCCTCGATCGAGGAGTAGCCCGGCCGACGGGCCGCGGGTCTCAGTCCTCCACGAGGCGACGCGCGAGTCCTTCGTCGAGCACCACGTCGGTGATCAGTTCGGCGGCGATCGCCGCCCGCAGGCTGATCAGCTTCGGAATACCGGACACCACGCAGACCCGCCGCGGCACTCGGCGCAGCCGATCGAGCCCGGGCCCGGTGGCTCTGGCGTTGACCCGGATGTCCCGCCACGATCCATCCGCCCGGAAGAACACGGTCGCGACGTCGCCGATGGCGTGGTCCTCGCGGAGGCTTCGGTAGTCCTCGCGCCCGAGGTAGCCGCCGACGTAGACCCGGCTCGGGACCTCGGCGGCCGGTGATCCCAGGCTGAACACCGCGATGTCCATCTTGGCCTGCAGGTCCAGCACCCGGCGGGTGCTGCGCTCGCGCCACATCGCCTCGCGCGTCGCGGGATCGTCGAAGAACGCCGGCACCGGGAACTGCTGCACCTGCGCGCCGAAGGCGCTGCCGAAGCGCTGCAGGATGTCGCTGGAGTACTCCACGCCGCTGGTCTGGGTGTTCCCCGCACCGTTGAGCTGCACGAATGTGGTGTTGTGGGTCTCCTTCTGGGTCAGCCCCCGACTGACGGCACTGATCGTCGAGCCCCAGGCGACCCCGATGATCATGTTCGAGTCGACGAACTGCGACAGCAACCGTCCGGCCGTGAGGGCGACCCGTTCCAGTCGCTCGACCTCGCTGACGATCTCGGGCATCGGCACCACATGGGCGGCGACGTGGTGTCGGTCACGGATGCGCTGCTCCAGCATCCCGAGTCGCTCGAGAGGCGAATTGATGCGGATGTCGACCAGGCCGCTCTCCCTCGCGAAGCTCAGCAGACGCGAGACGGAGGAACGAGACGTGCGCAGTTCCTGTGCGATGACCTCCATGGTCTTGTCCTGCATGTAGTAGAGCTGCGCGGCGGTGAGCGCGGCGATCAGCTTCTCGTCGCGAGATTGCGCTCCGGGAGCGGCCATTCGATCCTCCTTGCTCTCGATCCTTGCACATATGTGCAGTGGACTTGCGCACCGTGGTCGTGCAGGTCGATGCTGGGGGCAAGCAAGGAAGAGAGCGCGAGAATGACCGATTCGACACACTCATCAGCGGAGCGCACCGAGGTTCGCGCGATCCGCGAATCCGGACGCACGAGCGTCCTCGTCATCGGCGGCGGGATCAACGGCATCTCGGCGTTCCGGGACCTCGCCCTGCAGGGCGTGGACGTACTGCTCGTCGAGCGCGGCGACTTCGCCTCGGGCGCATCGGCCGCGTCGAGCCACATGATCCACGGCGGCATCCGCTATCTGGAGAACGGCGAGTTCCGTCTCGTGCGCGAGTCCGTGCAGGAGCGCAACGGCCTGATCAAGATCGCGCCGCACTACGTCAAGCCGCTGCAGACGACGATCCCGATCTACTCGACGTTCTCGGGCATCCTCGCCGCTCCCCTGCGCTTCCTCACGCACAAGAGCGGCAAGCCCCAGGAGCGCGGGGCGTTCCTCATCAAGGTCGGGCTGACGATCTACGACACCTTCTCGCGCGACGGCGGCATGGTTCCGCGCCACCGCTTCCTCGGGCGCAAGCGCGCACTCGCCGAACTGCCGCACCTCGACCCGAACATCAAGTACACGGCGACCTACTACGACGCTTCGATGCACGACCCCGAGCGCCTGGCTCTGGACGTCCTCCAGGACGGCATCGCCGCCCACGCCGGCGCGCACGCCCTCAACTACGTCGAAGCCGTTGCCCGCGACGGTGCCAAGGTCGTGCTCCGTGACCGCGAGAGCGGCACCGAATTCGAGGTGCAGGCCGACGTCGTCGTCAACGCCTCCGGCCCGTGGACCGACCTGACCAACGACGCGCTCGGCCTCGACAGCCGCTACATGGGCGGCACCAAGGGCTCGCACATCGTCCTCGACCACCCCGAGCTCCTCGAGGCGACGCAGGGTCGGGAGATCTTCTTCGAGCACTCTGACGGTCGCATCGTGCTCATCTACCCGCTCAAGGGACGCGTCATGGTCGGCACGACCGACATCGACGCCGACCCGAGCGAGATCGCGGTCTGCACGGACGAGGAGGTCGACTACTTCTTCGACCTGGTCCATCACGTGTTCCCGAAGATCCCGGTATCGCGGGATCAGATCGTCTACAAGTTCTCCGGCATCCGCCCTTTGCCCCGCCATGAGGACACCGCTCCCGGCTTCGTGTCGCGCGACTACCGCATCGAGGTGGACGAGAAGGGCGCAGTGCCGCTGGTGAGCCTCGTCGGCGGCAAGTGGACGACCTTCCGGGCACTCGGCGAATCGGTCTCCGACGTCGTGCTCGGGCTGATCGACCGCACCAGGACCGTCTCGACGGCAGGCCGAGCCATCGGCGGCGGACGCGACTTCCCCCGCACCGAGAAGGCCAAGCGCATCTGGATCCAGGACAACCTCGCCGGAGCCGGTGACCGCGCCGAGCGCCTGATAGCCCGCTACGGCACGCGCGCCGCGCAGGTCTGGGAGTATGTCGAACAGGGTGACGACGCTCCCCTGGCCGGCGGTGACCTCTCCACCCGCGAGCTCGAGTGGATGGTGAAGCACGAGATGGTGGCCCGCCTGGAGGACATCGTCCTCCGCCGCACCAGCATCGCCTTCGTCGGAAACGCGGATGCCGATGTGCTCGACGAGATCGCCGACGCGCTGGCTCCGCTCCTGGGCTGGGATCGTGCGCGGCACGATGCTGAACTCGAGCAGACCCGTCTGCTGCTGAACGAACGACATGGACTCCACATCTCGTCCCGCGCCCGCGGCTGACGAGAACTCCGACCGCCGCCCTCCTCGCGGCGAAACTCCCTCACCGTGTCGGGGCAGAGGGGCCCTGACACTCAAGAAAGGTCAATGAAGACATGGCTGATGTGAATCTCGGTCTCTACTTCCTGTCGGAGTTGGTCGGCACAGCGATGCTGATCCTCCTCGGTTGTGGTGTGGTCGCCAACGTCGCTCTCGCGAAGAACAAGGGCTTCGCCGGCGGCTTCCTGATGGTCAACTGGGGATGGGGCCTCGCGGTCTTCGCCGGTGTGCTCGCCTCCGCGTACTCCGGTGCCATCCTCAACCCCGCTGTCGGCATCGGCCTGCTGGTCGCCGGCAAGATCTCGTTCGTGATGTTCCTGACGGCCACCGGTGCTGAACTGCTCGGCGCGATCATCGGTGCCGTCCTCACGTGGCTCGCCTACAAGCAGCACTTCGACGAGGAGCCGGAGGCCGCCAACAAGCTCGGCGTCTTCTCGACCGGTCCCGCGATCCGCTCGTACGGCTGGAACCTGGTCACCGAGATCATCGGCACGTTCGTGCTGGTGTTCGTGATCTTCGCGTTCGCGGACTACGGCGACATCGAGGTCGGCACGCCCGGAGGCCTCGGACCGCTCACCGCGCTCCCCGTCGCGCTGCTCGTCGTCGCGATCGGCGCCTCGCTCGGTGGACCGACCGGCTACGCCATCAACCCGGCCCGTGACCTCGGCCCGCGCATCGCCCACGCCATCCTGCCGATCAAGGGCAAGGGCTCCAGCGACTGGTCCTACTCGTGGGTCCCCGTCGTCGGTCCGCTCCTCGGTGGTGTGCTCGCCGCTCTCGCCGCTCCCGCGCTCCTCGGCCTCGCCGGCTGACCGACGCACAACGCAACCGCAAAGCTATTCAAAGGAGAAGCACAGTGGCTGACTACATCATCGCCATCGACCAGGGAACGACCTCGAGCCGCGCCATCATCTTCGACAAGAAGGGGAGCATCATCGAGTCGGGCCAGAAGGAGCACGAGCAGATCCTTCCGAAGGCCGGCTGGGTCGAGCACGATGCCGCCGAGATCTGGCGCAACGTGCAGGAGGTCATCGGGCTCGCGCTGAGCCGCGCCGACCTCACCCGTCACGACATCGCCGCGATCGGCATCACCAACCAGCGCGAGACCGCGGTGGTGTGGGACCGGACGACCGGCAAGCCGGTCTACAACGCGATCGTCTGGCAGGACACCCGCACGCAGGAGATCGTCGACCGTCTCGCGGCCGATGGCGGCGGAGACCGGTTCAAGGACATCGTCGGCCTTCCGCTGGCGACGTACTTCTCCGGCACCAAGATCGCCTGGATCCTCGAGAACGTCGACGGTGCCCGTGAGAAGGCGGAGGCGGGTGACCTCGCCTTCGGCACCACCGACAGCTGGGTGCTCTGGAACCTCACCGGCGGCGTGGACGGCGGTGTGCATGCGACCGATGTCACCAACGCCTCCCGGACCATGTTCATGGACCTCGAGACGCTCGAGTGGCGCGACGACATCCTCGAGGTGTTCGGCGTGCCGCGCTCGATGATGCCGGAGATCCGCTCCTCCTCCGAGGTGTACGGCAACGCGGAGGACTCCTCTCTGCTGCGTGAGACGCCGATCGCCGGCATCCTCGGCGACCAGCAGGCGGCGACCTTCGGCCAGGCGGCGTTCCAGACCGGTGAGAGCAAGAACACCTACGGCACGGGCTGCTTCCTGATCTTCAACACGGGCGAGGAGATCGTCCACTCGAAGAACGGGCTGCTCACCACCGTCGGCTACAAGCTCGGTGACGGTCCGACCCACTACGCGCTCGAGGGTTCGATCGCCGTCACGGGCTCGCTGATCCAGTGGCTCCGGGACCAGCTCGGCATCATCTCTTCGGCCCCCGAGGTCGAGAAGCTGGCCGAGCAGGTCGACGACAACGGCGGCGTGTACATCGTCCCGGCTTTCTCGGGACTCTTCGCTCCGTACTGGCGACCGGATGCTCGCGGCGCGATCGTCGGCCTCACCCGCTACGCGAACAAGAACCACATCGCTCGCGCGGCGCTCGAGGCCGTGGCGTTCCAGACGCGCGACGTGCTCGACGCGGTCAACGCGGATGCCGGAGTCGACCTCACCGAGCTGAAGGTCGACGGCGGCATGGTCGCGAACGATGCACTCATGCAGTTCCAGGCCGATGTCCTGGGCGTCCCGGTGGTGCGTCCGGTCGTCGCCGAGACCACGGCGCTGGGTGCGGCGTACGCCGCCGGCCTCGCGGTGGGCTTCTGGAACGGCCTGGATGACCTCTCTGCCAACTGGCAGGAGGACAAGCGCTGGGAGCCGTTGATGGAGGCCGGTGAGCGCGACCGTCAGCTGCGCCTGTGGCGCAAGGCCGTCACCAAGTCGATGGACTGGGTCGACGAGGACGTGAACTGATCACACGCGATCATCGAGGCGGGCTCGGAGGTAATCCCTCCGGGCCCGCCTTTTCCGTGCGCGAAATCAGAAGCCGTTGATCGTCGCGAAGAAGGCGCCGGTTCCGTCGACCGTCACCGATCCGTCTTCGCGGGTGGTCGTGACCTGCTCGTATCCCGCTGCACTCCAGTAGTACACGTTCGCCGAGATCTCGCCGACGCCGTCCGAGAAGGCCATCTGAGCGAACTGAGCTATCCCGTGCACCACCTGGAGCGCACTCGGGCCCTCCACGACGTGGAACGCCAGATGGTGACGCGAAGGCACGGCGAAGAGCACGCCATACGGCGCGGAAGGCACACCCACGCGAGCGAGCAGCGCCGGGATGTCGAGGGCACGACTCGCCGTGAACATCGACTCCGTCGCGATGAGGTGGAACGGACCGCTTCCGGCATCCAGTGTCTGCATCTCCGCGAGAGGCTCGGCGGAGACCGCGGCGATCGCCGCCGGCCACAGGCGGTCCGCGTCGAAGCGGCTGACGATCGCATCCGGGACGGTGGACACGGTCTCGGGATAGTCCAGCATCAGGATCGCCTCGAGGTCGTTCACGATCGCGCGACGGTAGGTGAACTGGGCACGGTGGCTCTCGGGCAGGTAGGTGCTCGGGATGAGGCGGGCCTTCACGAGCGACAGGATCTCGTCATCGGAGAGCTCGTCGTCCGTGGGCTCCGACCTGCGGCTGAACAAGCCGGAGATGTGACGCTCGACGACCTGCGGCCAGTTCTGTTCCGGCTCGAGCTTCACCGCACGGGAGAGGTTGTACAACCCGAACTGGCCGCCGGAGGAGCTCTCCGCATAGTCCCCGTGCACCGTGACCGTGCCCTCCGCAGCGGGCCAGAGCTCGGCGAAGAGTCGGCGGAGTAGAGCAGCCTGTTCCTTCGTCAGGTCGTCGAGATCGGGATCGACTTCGGCAGCCGACTTCTTCTTCCCGAAGTTGAGGAATCCCACTCGTCACTCTCTCTCAGCGATCGTCGGCGGGAGGATCTCTCCGGCTCGAACTCGCAGCCGTTCACGCTACCGG
This sequence comes from Microbacterium sp. W4I20, assembly GCF_030816505.1. Lineage (NCBI taxonomy): Bacteria > Bacillati > Actinomycetota > Actinomycetes > Micrococcales > Microbacteriaceae > Microbacterium > Microbacterium sp. W4I20. Next base: position 627,554 of record NZ_JAUSYB010000001.1, read on the forward strand.
ACGCCATCGCGGAGATCCGTAGTGACGCAGAATACCGGCGAGCATGCGGTCAGAGGCGCTCGTGGTTCGCGAGAATCGCGAGGAACGCCCGGGCGACGCTGCGTGGCGCAGCCACATCCCATGCCACGTACTCGACCCTTTTCGGGCCGTCCCGCACCTCGACGGCGACCACATCGACTCCCGACCGCACGATGACTCCGGGAGCCAGCAGTGCGATCGCGAGGCCGGCGGCCACCAGACCGAGCATCAGCTCGGCGGAATCCGCCTCGAAGACCACGTCGCGTTCGATACCGGCTGCGGTGAACGCCGCGTCGCTCTGTGCGCGACCCGACGTCGAGGCGGGGAAGTCCGCGAACGTCATGCCCGCCAGGTCGCGAAGATCGACGGATGCCGATGCCGCGAGGTCGTGGCCAGGCGGGAGGACCGCGACCAGACGATCGGACGAGAGCACCCGCGAGGCGACGCCGCTCGGAGCCTGGCCCTCTCGGAGCCCGAGGAGCACCACGTCGAGATCGCCATCGCGGACCGCCGCCGTCAACGAGTCACTGTTGCCCACCCGCAGTTCCACACGAGCCGACGGATGCGCCGCGCGGTACGCGACGAGCAGCGCGGGCAGGCCGACGGCGGTGACCGTCGGGATGACTCCGAGGCGCAGAGTTCCGACGACGTCCCCGGCGACGGCCGCCGCATCCTCCTTCGCCTGCTCTGCGGCGAGCAGCGCCGCTCGCGCGTGAGGAACGAACGCCTCCCCGGCCTCGGTGAGGCGCACTCTGCGACTCGATCGTACGAAGAGCCGCTGCCCGAGTTCGCGTTCGAGCGCGGCGATCTGATGACTCAGAGCCGACTGGGTGACGAAACAGCGCTCCGCAGCGCGAGTGAAGCTCGACGTCGCGGCGACCTCGACGACATACCTCAGCTGCTGCAACTCCATCCGACCATGATCCCGCTTCATGCTTTGCGTGACAAGCATGCGTTGGACTCATCGAAGTTGTCAGAGGAGCCTGGAAGCATGAACCGAGTCACCATCCTCCTGCTGACGGCACTGGCCCCGATCGCCTGGGGAACGACGTACCTCGTCACGACCGAGCTCCTCCCCCTCGGGCATCCGCTGTTCGCGGGACTGCTCCGTTCTCTGCCCGCCGGCCTGCTCGCCATCGCGGTCAGCCGCCGACTCCCTCGAGGCACCTGGTGGTGGAAGGCGTTCGCGCTCGGCGGGCTCAACATCGGAGCCTTCTTCCCGCTCCTGTTCCTCGCGGCAGAGCGGCTCCCCGGCGGCGTCGCGGCGGCGGTCGCGGGCGCGCAGCCGCTCATCGTGCTGGTGCTCGGCTCACTCGTGCTGCAGGAGAGGATCCGGCCGGCCACCGCGGCGGCGGCGGTCGCAGGCGCTGGTGGAGTCGCGCTCGTCGTGCTCGGACCGGCGGCGTCGCTGGACCTCTGGGGAATCCTGGCGGCGCTCGGGGGCGTCACCGCCACCGGCGTGGGCATGATCCTGACCAAGCGCTGGGGCCGCCCGTCCGGCGTCGGCCCGATCGCCTACGCCGGGTGGCAGCTGGCCGCGGGCGGACTCCTCCTGCTGCCGGTGACGTTGCTGGTCGAGGGCGTGCCCGCCACGATCGACGGCGGCGCGGCGCTCGGGTATCTCTGGCTCGGGACCGCCGGCGGAATCGTGGCGTACACACTGTGGTTCCGCGGCATCCAGCAGCTGCCCGTCATCGCTCCCGGACTGCTCGCGCTGCTCTCCCCCATCGTCGCGACGATCCTGGGCGCGCTGATCGCCGGAGAAGCGTTCACGGCCGTGCAGGTGATCGGCTTCACGATCGCCCTCGGCGCGCTTGTCTCCGGTCAGATCTTCGCCCGCAGGGGGCGGATGACCAGCCCTGCGGCAGAGCCCACCGCGGCGCCCGCTCTCGCGGCGCCGCGCTGACCGCGGATCAGCTCTTGCCGAAGAGCTTCTGGATCTCGGCGAGGTCAGCCTCGCTCGGCTGCTGAGGTGCTCCACCGCCCAGGCCGAAGCCGGAGCCGGTCGGAGCCGAAGTCGATGCGACACCGGCGTTCTCGGCAGCGCGCTTCGCGGGGTTGCCCGAGCGGGATCCGCCGGACGACTTGCCCTTCTTGCCGCGCTTCGACGAGGCGCCAGGGCGACCCATGCCGGGAACCGCACCCATCCCGGGGATGTTCGGGGTGCCGCCTCGCGCGACGGTCTTCATCATCTTGGCCGCCTGCTCGAACCTCTGCACGAGCTGGTTGACGTCGGTGACGGTCATGCCGGAGCCGCGCGCGATGCGCAGGCGGCGCGAACCGTTGAGCACCTTCGGGTTGCGACGCTCGCCGGGCGTCATCGAACGGATGATGGCCTCGGTGCGGTCGATCTCGCGCTCGTCGAAGTCCTCGAGCTGCTGCTTCATCTGGCCCATACCCGGGAGCATCCCGAGCATCTTCTTCATCGAGCCCATCTTCTTCATCTGCTGCAGCTGCTCGAGGAAGTCCTCCAGCGTGAAGGCCTCGGTCGCAAGCTTCTCGGCCATCTTCATGGCCTCTTCCTCATCGAAGGCCTGCTGGGCCTGTTCGATGAGGGTCAGGATGTCGCCGAGGTCGAGGATGCGACTCGCCATGCGGTCGGGGTAGAACGGCTCGAGGTCTTCGAGACGCTCACCCGTCGAGGCGAAGATAATCGGCCGACCGGTCACGGATGCGACGGACAGCGCCGCACCACCGCGCGCATCGCCGTCGAGCTTCGAGAGCACGACGCCGGTGAAGTCGACGCCCTCCTGGAAGGCCTTGGCCGTGTTGACGGCGTCCTGACCGATCATCGCGTCGATGACGAACAGCACCTCGTCGGGGTCGACGGCCTTGCGGATGTCGGCGGCCTGCTTCATCAGCTCGGCATCGACGCCGAGGCGACCGGCGGTGTCGATGATGACGACGTCGTGCTGGTGCCGGCGGGCGTGCTCGACGCCGTCACGCGAGACCTTCACCGGGTCGCCGACGCCGTTGCCCGGCTCGGGCGCGTAGACGGTGGCACCGGCCTGCTGGGCAACCACCTGAAGCTGGTTGACGGCGTTGGGGCGCTGCAGGTCGGCGGCGACCAGAAGGGGCGTGTGCCCCTCGCCCTCGAGCTGCTTGGCGAGCTTGCCCGCGAAGGTGGTCTTACCCGAACCTTGGAGGCCGGCGAGCATGATGACGGTGGGCGCGGTCTTGGCGAACTGCAGACGGCGCTGCTCGCCGCCGAGGATCTGCACGAGCTCCTCGTTGACGATCTGCACGACCTGCTGCGCCGGGTTGAGCGCCTTGCTGACCTCATCGCCGAGCGCGCGCTCGCGCACCTTCGCCGTGAAGTCCTTCACCACGACGAGTGCGACGTCGGCGTCGAGCAGCGCGCGACGGATCTCGCGCACGGTGCCGTCGACGTCAGCCGCGGTGAGCTTGCCCTTCGTGCGAAGGTTGCGGAAGGTCTCGGTGAGCCGATCGGAGAGCGTGCCAAAGGTAGCCATGGTGCTGTCGATTCTACGCGAGCGGAGCCTCCACGCTCAGCGCGGCACGAAGCTCGCTCTTCGCCCGCTGATAGCGACCGCGCACCGTGGATGACGGAATGCCGAGGAGCTCGGCCGCGTCCGTGAGCGAGAACCCATCCCAGTGCACCAGGCGCACGACTTCCGCGAGGTCGGGATCGAGCCGCTCGATCGCGTCGCGCACCTCTGCACCGGCATCCGAGGGTGGAGCGGTGGTCTCGCCCTGCACATGGAGTCGGATGCGATCGGCCAGGGCCCAGCGTCGCCGGGCGCCCCGCGCGTGGTTCTGCAGGGTTCCGCGAGCGATGCCGAACAGCCACATCCGCGCACGCTCTGGCTCGTCCGGGAGGTCACGACCCCGGCGCCAGGCGGTGACCATGGTCTCGCCGAGGAGGTCGGGCGCGTCGTCAGGACCGACGCGTCGGGCGAGGTAGTTCAGGATGTCGGCGCTGCAGCTCTCGAGTGCTTTCGAGACCGGCTCGTCCGAACGCCTCACGGGGTGCCACCCTCGCCGCCCCAGTCCTCGCCCTCGCAGTGCACCTGGCTGTGGGCTTCGGCTCCTTCCAGGTCCCCCGCACCGCTGTCGTAGCCGTGCGCCTTGAGCTCCTCATACAGCGCCTGGCTGAGAGCGGCGTCGTGGGAGAACCAGGAGTTCAGGTCGGGCTGGCGCGGATCCAAGACCTCATCCACGGCTGCGGCCTGATCGGACTCGATCTGACGGAGATGATCGTCCACGAACGGAGCCGCTGCGGCCTCGACGTCGGTCGTTGCGAACCACCCGTCGATGATCCGATCGACGTCCGCCTGGATCAGTGGATTGTGCGTGTCCAGCTGGCTGAACCGGATCTCGCACTCGCCCCAGGTGGGCGATGTGTAGCTGTAGCTGCGATCGGGGTTCTCCAGTCCATCGCTCCAGAGCCAATCTCCGGAGGCCGTCGCCACGCCCGCGCCGCCCACGAGCAGGACCGCCAAAGCGCCGCTCAGGATCGCTGCGCGGCGTGCGCGCGGTTGCTTCGGTACTTCGGATCGAGCGGCGAGCACCATCGCCCGCACGTCATCGGCCGTGATCGTGGTCACGGCGGGTGCCGCAGCATCCAACAGGTCGTCCAGTTGATCCCTGATCATGAGTTCCTCCTCGGGGGTGGGTTCACTCATGACGTGTCCGGCATCCGGCATTTCGTCCGCGGGTCTGCTCAATCCGCCCAGGGGAGGTCGTGGATGGTTCCGAGCGCCTCACGAAGAACGGTCTCGGGCGAGCCACGACCGGCGCCCTGCTCGGCCCAGACCCTCAGCGAGGAGAGCACTGCCGCTGCGTGGGCGGCACCGAGGATGTCGGCCTTGAGCACGTCGTAGCCGGCTGCCGTGGCAGCGGAAGACACGGCCGCCGCCAGGCGCGCGTGGCGGAGTCCGGTGTCGCGCACGAGCTCGTCCTCCAGCCCCATCGCCTGTGCGTTGCGCAGCGCCAGCGCAAGCGGGTCGGGTGCGAAGTCCCGGACGATCTGGAGCAGGATGCCGCGCACCGAGTCACCCGCCGCCCCTTGACCGAGGTCGCGGAGCGACGCTGCCGCGTGCTCGATCCTCTCGTCGATGCCCGACCACAGCACGTCGCTCTTCGAGGTGAAGTAGTTGAAGAAGCTCGACCGGCTCACTCCGGCGCGCTGCGTGATGTCGGCCACCGAGGTCGCGTCGTAACCGCGCTCCAGGAACAGCTCGCAGGCCGCTTCGGCGAGCGTCTCGCGCGACGAGGCGCGGGGACGACCTGCTCGACCGGTGGAGTTCATGCCCTCACGCTACCGCCGACCCGGCGCGTTGAGCTCTCCCGCCTTCACGAGGAGTATTGTTAGACACACTCCAACAACTTCTCGAAGGGGCAGACGAGCATGCTCGACATCCTCACACCCGGTTTCGCTCCGAATCCGGTTCCGTACACAGAGGGCTGGGAGCTGCAGCGTCGCATCCATGCCGACGTCGTCGACGGCACGCGCCCCGACACGCTGATCCTCCTCGAGCACGAAGCGGTGTATACGGCGGGCAAGCGCACAGAGCCCCAGGAGCGACCTCAAGACGGCACGCCTGTGGTCGACGTCGATCGCGGCGGGAAGATCACCTGGCACGGACCGGGTCAGCTGGTCGGGTATCCGATCGTGCGTCTGCCGGAGCCGATGGACGTCGTCGCCCACGTGCGCCGCCTCGAGCGCCTCCTGATCGACGTGCTCCGTGGCTTCGGTGTCGACGGGTACCAGGTCGACGGCCGGAGCGGGGTGTGGGTGCGCCGCCCGCTGTCCGAGGACAAGGTCGCGGCCATCGGAGTACGCGTACAGCAGGGCGTGACGATGCATGGGTTCGCGATCAACTGCGACAACTCCCTCGCCGGCTTCCGCGGCATCATCCCGTGCGGCATCACCGACGCCGGGGTCACGACTGTCAGCGAGACGACCGGCACTTCGGTCTCCCCCACCGACATCGTCGAGGCCGTGATCGCGGCCTTCACCACCGAATACACGACCACCGACCTCGCCGGAGTTCTCGCATGACCGCCGCCGCACCCGAGGGACGAAAGCTCCTCCGCCTCGAGATCCGCAATGCCGAGACGCCCATCGAGCGAAAGCCCGAGTGGATCAAGACCAAGGCGAAGATGGGCCCGGAATACACCGCCCTGTATTCGCTCGTGAAGAGCGAAGACCTGCACACCGTGTGCCAGGAGGCCGGCTGCCCGAACATCTTCGAGTGCTGGGAGGACCGCGAGGCCACCTTCCTCATCGGCGGATCGCAGTGCACGCGACGCTGCGACTTCTGTCAGATCGACACCGGCAAGCCCGACGCCTACGACACCGACGAGCCGCGCCGAGTGGCCGAGAGCGTGCAGAAGATGGGACTCCGCTACGCCACCGTGACGAGTGTCGCACGCGACGACCTGCCCGACACGGGCGCGTGGCTCAACGCCGAGACCGTGCGTAAGATCCACGAACTCAACCCGAACACAGGCGTCGAGCTGCTCGCGAACGAGCACAACGCCGATCCGGCTTTCCTTGGCCAGATCTTCGACGCCCGACCCGAGGTCTTCGCGCATAACGTCGAAACCGTTCCCCGTATCTTCAAGCGGATCCGTCCGGCTTTCCGCTACGAGCGGTCGCTCGACGTCCTGACGCAGGGACGCAACGCCGGACTCATCACCAAGTCGAACCTGATCCTCGGCATGGGCGAGGAGCCCGAAGAGGTGGTGCAGGCCCTGCAGGATCTGCACGAGGCCGGATGCGACATCATCACGATCACGCAGTACCTCCGGCCGACGCCACGCCATCTCCCCGTCGCGCGCTGGGTGAAGCCGGCGGAGTTCGTGGAGTTCAAGGAGGAGGCGGAGCGGATCGGATTCCTCGGTGTGCTCGCCGGTCCCCTGGTGCGGTCCTCGTACCGGGCGGGGCGGCTGTGGGCGCAGTCGATGGCATCGAAGGGCCGTGAGATCCCGTCACACCTGGCCCACATCGCGGAGAGCGCAGACCTGGGCTTCGCTCAGGCCGTGTAGCCCCCGGCAGTCAGGCTCAGTCGGCGCTCATCACGGACTGCACGCCGCCGTCGGAACCGAGGTTCACGAGCAGCACGTCGTCGCTGGAGGTGTCGTCGAGCGCGTACTCCAACACGGCGAAGGGTTCGGATCCGCCGTGCTCGTCCGCGAGGATCGTCATGCTCATGAGCCGCAGAGACCGGATGATGTCGACGGCGGGATCGCCCGAGACGTCGACGAGCACATCGGGGAGGTCGTCCCCGTAGGCCTCCTGCTGCTGGAGGATGTACTCGGTCACTTCGCTCGTGCGATCGTCGACCTCGGAGAGCATGCCCCGGCGTGCGGTGTCGTCGACGCTCTCCAGCCCGGCGATGAGAGAGGCGGCGATGTCGAGGGCGTCTGCGGAGACGTCGTCCTGGTCGGGCGCCGTGAGGTCGACGGTGACGCTCTGGTCCCCCAGCTCCACCGTCTCGGACCAGAAGATCGAGCCGTCCGGACCGGACGACAGGAGTCCGAAGTAGTCGTGTTCGATCGCCATAACGCTATGAAACCAGCCTCGTGCTCACTGCGGTAGCCCTCTCCTCAACCGACCAGCGATTGGACGAAAACATGGGGGGTGAAACCGGTGAGATCATCGATCCCCTCACCCTGCCCGAGAAGCTTCACCGGGATGCCGGTGCGCTCCTGCACCGCGAGGACGAAGCCGCCCTTGGCGGAGCCATCGAGCTTCGTGATGACCAGTCCGGTGACGCCCGCGTGCTCGAGGAAGGACTGCGCCTGGAGCACGCCGTTTTGACCCGTCGTCGCGTCGAGGACGAGCAGCACCTCGCTGATCGGCGCCTGCTTCTCGATCACGCGGCGGATCTTGCCGAGCTCGTCCATCAGGCCGCCCTTGGTGTGCAGGCGCCCCGCGGTGTCGATGATCGCGATCTCGATCCCCTCGCGCTTCGCGTAGTCGACGGTCTGGAACGCGACGGATGCCGGATCCTGCCCCTCCTGCTGAGGACGGACGATCGCCGCTCCCCCGCGCTGCGCCCAGGTGGCGAGTTGGTCGACGGCCGCCGCACGGAAGGTGTCTGCCGCACCGACCACCACGCTCCGCTGGAAGCCACGGAGGAACTTCGTGAACTTGCCGATGGTCGTGGTCTTCCCGACGCCGTTGACTCCGACGACAAGAACCACCGCGGGGCGCTCGGTGAGCTTGAGGGTGGTGTCGAACTTCGCGAAGTGCTCCTCGAGCGTCTCGCGCAGCATCCGCTGCAGGTCCTGCGGATCCGTCGTGCGGTACCGATCGACCTTCTGACGCAGCTCCTCCACGATGCGCTCGCTGATGTCAGGGCCGAAGTCGGCGGTGATGAGCGCGGTCTCGAGGTCCTCCCAGGTCGTCTCGTCGATGGTGGGCTTGACGAACATGCCGCGCAGTGCGCGACCGAGAGACCAGGACTTCTCCGCCATGCGTCCAGCCTACGGGGCGCGGACGAGAATGATCCGCGCGGGCGTCACGACGGAGAGTGGATCAGCTCGCGGCGGAGACCCGATCCCCGACCCGTTGGCCGACCACCGCGGAGACACCGTCCTGACGCATCGAGACGCCGTAGAGTGCGTCGGCGATCTCCATGGTGCGCTTCTGGTGCGTGATGACCAGGAGCTGGGAGGTCTCCCGCAACTGCTCGAACACCGTGAGCAATCGCCCGAGGTTCGCGTCGTCGAGAGCGGCCTCGACCTCATCCAGGATGTAGAACGGGCTCGGACGGGCCTTGAAGATCGCGACCAGTAGCGCGACCGCCGCCAGGGAACGCTCTCCACCGGAGAGCAGGGACAGACGCTCGATCTTCTTGCCCACCGGACGGACCGAGACCTCGATGCCCGTCGTGAGCATGTTCTCGGGATCGGTGAGGCTGATGCTGCCGGTTCCGCCGGGGAAGAGCAGCGGGAACACCTGGCCGAACGCCTCTTTCGTGTCCTCGAAGGCGCTCGCGAAGATCGTCTGCATCCGCTCGTCGAGGTCGCCGATGATCGTCAGGAGGTCTTGGCGCGTCTGGGTGAGATCGGTCAGCTGCTCGGTGAGGAAGGCGTGGCGCTGCTCGAGGGCTGCGAACTCCTCGAGCGCCAAGGGGTTCACCCGTCCGAGCTGGCCGAGCTTGCGCTCTGCCTCGGCGAGTCGCCGCTGCTGGATACGGCGATCGAACGGGATCGCCGTATCGTCGATGAGCTCGCCGTCCGCCGGCTCTCCCCCTGGATCGCGAGGAACCAGCTGATCCGGACCATATTCCGCAATGAGAATATCTTCGTCGAGCGCCAGTTCCGACGACACGCGCTCCAGCAGGCTGTTCAGGTGCAGCTTCTTCTCGTGGATCTGCAACTCCAGACCGTGCACGCTCTCGGTGAGTCCCGCCAGACGCTCGCGAAGAGATGTCTCCTGCGCGCGCAGCGCGACGAGTTCTTCGTTCTGTGCCGACCGCGCAGCTTCGGCTTCGCCGAGCGCGAGCCTGGCCTCGGTGACCGAACGGTCGAGCGAATCGAGGATGCGGGGCAGCTCCTCCGCCACACCGGAGGCCGCCTCCCGCTGCCCGCGCCGGATGACCGCGCGCCGTGCAGCTTCGGCCGCGGCATCCCGCTCCTGTTCCCTCTGCCGCTCCAGACTGGTCACTCGCGCCTGAGCCGCGCGCACCCGCTCTCGGAGCGTCTCGATCTCGAGCCTGGCGCGCACCTCGTTCTCCCGCGCCGCTTCGAGGGCATCGAGCAGGCCATCGCGGGCGGTCGCGTCGAGCACCGGACGCGGGGCGGAGATGGCGGCCTCGACCGCCTCCTTCGCAGTGAGGGCCTTCGCCTCGGCGTCCGCGACCGCCGCCTGGGCCTGGGCGAGACCCGTCTCCAGCCGCTCGCACTCGGCAACGGCCGACTCATGACGCACCGTGATCCGGTTCACCTGCTCGGCGTGGGTGGCCAGCGCGGCATCGTGCTCGCGGAGGGCGCGGAGTGCGTCCTTCGCCTGACGGCGCGTCATCTCCACAGTCTCGTTCGCGTCCTCGCGCGCCTCGCGCAGCGAATCCACGACGATCTGGATCTCGGTCAGTCGCTCCCTGGCCGCGTCGCGCTCTGCGGCGAGCTCCAGACGCGAGCGCTCGCCTCCGGAACCGGTGCGCAGCGTCTGCGCCGTGATCACGTCGCCGCCGATCGTGACGATGGTCGTGGTGGTGTCGCCGGCGACGTCGAGCGCTGCGCGAGCCGCACGTGACGAATCGAGATCCGACGCGATAAGCACGTGCGACAGCACTCCGAGGACGCCGTCCGGGGCGGTGACCGTCTCGATCGCGGGCGTGACCCCCTCGATGCGGGGCAGCTCGACGTTCGGACGCAGCGAGTCGGCGACCACGAAGTCCACGACTCCCCGTCGCTGCGCGGTCGCCTGTGCTGCGAGAGCGAAGGCGTCGGCCGCCGAGTCGATGAGGACCCCCTCCGCGAGCGGACCGAGCACCGCCGCGATGGCGGCTTCGAAGCCGGAAAGCACCTGCACGGCGTCGCCGACGAGACCGCGCACGCCGGCACCGCCCTCCTTGACGATCTCGGCAGCTCCGCCCGAGAGAGCGAGCGCACTGCTCAGCGCGGCGGCCTTGGCGGTCAGAGAGTCGACCTCGCGCTCGGCGGTGTGCAATCGCTCTCGCAGCGCCTCTCGCTCGGACTCTGCAGCGGATGCTGCGCGCTGCGCACTGTCGTAGGCCGCGGCGTGCTCGACCGCCGTCCCCTCCGGAGCCTCGGCGTCGTCGAGGCTCTCGAGCGCATCGGTCGCCTCCCGGCGCCGGATGTTCGCCGCCTCGAGGGCGTTCTCCTGCCGGAGGACCGCTCCGCGCACGGCCGCGAGGGCCGAGGCTGCGGCATCCGCTGTTCCGCGCAGCGTGGTGAGACGCATGTCGTACTCGGAGACGAGGGCGCTCTGCTCGGCGATGTCGACGTCGAGCGTGTCCAGCTCGGCACGAGCGTGCACGACCTCGCGGCTGGCGGTGACCGCCGCATCCTGAGCGTCGCCGAGGCCGGCCGAGATCACGTCGATCTCCGCCCTCGCCTCATCGATGGTGCTCTGCGTGACCGTGACGGCTGTGACCGCCGCGTCGTCCTCCTCCGAACCGAGCAGCGCGAGGCGCTGGTTCGCGAGCGTGTAGAGGCCGCGCATGCGCTCTTGCACCTGCTCGAGCCCGAAGGCCACGCTGCGCGCCTGATCGACCGCGACGGAGTTCTGGTCCTGCTCCAACCGGGTGATGCCGGCGCGAACGCCTTCGACCTGATCGGTGAGCACCAGGCGCTCGGTGTGCCGCTCGTGCTCGGTGCGCGTGTGATCTGCGAGAGCGGTGCGCAGGGCCACGACGTCGTCGGCGAAGATGCGCGCCTTGGCGTCGCGGACGACAGCCGCGATGGTCTGGGCCTCCCGCGCGATCTCCGCCTGGCGGCCGAGCGGCTTGAGCTGGCGTCGGATCTCACCGGCGAGGTCGCTCAGACGGGTGAGGTTCGTCTCCATCGCATCGAGCTTGCGGAGGGTTTTCTCTTTGCGTCGCCGGTGCTTCAGGATGCCGGCGGCCTCCTCGATGAAGCCGCGCCGATCCTCCGGCGACGCCTGCAGAACCGTGTCGAGTCGCCCCTGGCCGACGATGACGTGCATCTCGCGTCCGAGGCCGGAGTCGCTGAGGAGCTCCTGCACGTCGAGAAGGCGGCAGCTGTCGCCGTTGATCGCGTACTCGCTGGACCCGTTGCGGAACAGCGTGCGACTGATCGTCACCTCGGCGTATTCGATCGGCAGGGCACCGTCGGCGTTGTCGATCGTGAGCTGCACCTCCGCGCGACCGAGCGGTCCGCGCGTCGAGGTGCCGGCGAAGATGACGTCCTCCATCTTGCCGCCGCGGAGCGTCTTCGCGCCCTGTTCGCCCATCACCCAGGCGAGACCGTCGACGACGTTCGACTTGCCCGATCCGTTCGGTCCGACGATGCAGGTCACACCAGGCTCGAACACGAAGCTGGTCGGCTGGGCGAAGGATTTGAACCCCTTGAGCGTCAGGCTCTTCAGATGCATGCGGGCACCGCTCGTCCGGGGAGAATCACGCCGCTACGCTACCGGAATCACGCCGATCCCCCGGCATCCCGCGCGGACGACCGTGGAACCCGCACCGACCGCGACACGCCGAGACCCCGATGCTGTGCTTGACGTTCTCGGCGATCGTTCGCTACGGTGACTTCCGGATCGCCACACGAAAGGAGGTTACCGATCATGATGACTCAGCTCAACGCACAGGCCACAGGCCTCACCGCGCCCGCGCACTCTGCGCCGCGCTTCGCGTTCTCGGTAACCGCCGGCGACCGCTCCCGCGCGCAGTCTTAGAACCGCAGCCCGAGAACTCCGGCCCGTAGCGGGCCTCTTCTCGTCGGTTCGTCCGCGCCCCACCGTCTGATCTCTCCGCAGATCACGGATCTCCCGCCGCCCCTCGGCATCCGCATTTCGCGGACCGATGCGCTGCCGCCTCCCGCGCCGCCCCGTCCGCTTCGGCAGACGCTGGTGCCGCCTCCGCGCCTCCACTCATCATTCATCTCGAAGGAATCATCGTGAACACGACGCTGCACCGCAGCCTTGCCCACCCGCCCGATACCGAGGACCACGAGGTCCTCCAGATCCCCCGCCCCGACGAACTGCGAGAGCTCGCGCTCTCGGATCGTCTGTCCCTCCGGATCGGCCTCTGGCTGCTCCAGCGGGCGCAGCGCCCCCGGCCCGTGCGCCGAGGCCTGCACACCGACCCCGCCGATCCCCGCTCCCTCGCGGAGCGGAACCGGTCCGCGGCGGAGTCCTACGCCCTGCTCACCTTCGACCTGCAGCGCGGCATGCGCTGAACGGAGATCAGATCATGACCATCCCGCTCACCGCCGACGCGACCCTGCGTCCGCTCGTGCTCCCGGCACGGGCGGACGCGGCGGACGCGGGCGAGTTCCGCGAACTCGCCCGCGTCCGCAATCTGGTCTATCGCGAGATCACCGGCCGAGACGAAGACGCCCTCACCCCGGAGGCTCTCCTGCCGATCCTGCGTTCGCGCACGGATCGCACGACCTTCTCGTGGTCGGTGTACATCGCTGACGAGATGGTCGGACGCGCGGTCGTCAACATCCCGCACGAAGAAGGCTCCCGGGTGGCGATCGTGTCGATCGAGCTGCGACCGCAGGTCTGGGGCCGTGGCATCGGCAGTGCCGTGCTCCCCCATCTGGAAGCCGTCGCTCGCGAGCATGGACGCACGGTCCTGCAGAACTGGACCGAGCAGCAGCCGAGCGCGGGACCACGCATCGAGGCCCCGACCGGTTTCGGCAGCGTGCCCGAGGATCATGTCGCGCGATTCCTGATGCGTCAGGGCTTCCGCCTGGAGCAGGTCTACCGCGTCAGTCACCTCCAGCTGTCGCTGGAGGCAGTGCAGCGCGCGCGAGATCTCCTCGCGGAAGCCGGTGCCGCGGCGGCCGACTATCGGATCGTGCAGTGGATGCTGCCGACGCCCGCGGACCGGGCCGCCGGGTACGCCTGGCTGAAGTCGCGCATGTCGACCGACGCTCCGGCCGCCGGCCTTGAGATGGACGAGGAGATCTGGGATGTCGCGCGCCTGACCGAGACCGAGGCACGGATCGCGGAGATGGGCCAGACGATGCAGGTCACCGCCGCCGAGCACGTCCTCACCGGCGAACTCAGTGCGTTCACCGAGCTCGCGATCGGTCCGGATCGCGCGGAGGTCACGCACCAGGAGGACACCCTCGTCCTGAAGGAGCACCGGGGGCATCGGCTGGGTCAGCTGGTCAAGTGCGCGGCGCTGCTCGCCTGGTCCGAGGTCGCACCGGGATCACCGAGCGTGATCACCTACAACGCCGAGGAGAACCGGCACATGCTCTCCATCAACGAAGCCCTGGGCTTCACCCCCACCGCCTACGAAGGCGCCTGGAAGAAGGAACTGACATGAAGACCGTCGCACTGACGATCGACCGACTGATCGTCCCTGCCTCGCTGGAGAATGCCGACGCCGCGGATTTCCGCGCGTACGGCGACCTCAACCGTCTGATCTGCGACGAGGCCGTCGGGATTCCCGACCTCGCCCCGGATGCTGCGCAGATGCTGCCTGATTGGCAGGACGACACCGACTCCATCGACCTCGGATTCGTCGCCCGCCTGGAAGGCCGGATCGTCGGGATGGTGACGATGGCTTTCGCCCAGGAGACGGATGCCCACGCCGCCGAGGTCGACCTTCTCGTGCCCGCCGAGCATTGGGGGCGCGGAGTCGAGCAAGCGCTGATGGAGCGCGCCGAAGAAGAGGCGCGGGCGCGCGGGCGCAGCGTCGTGCAGATCTGGTCACTGCACCGCCCCGAAGAGGCGGAGCGAATGCTCGTGCCGCGCACGGGCTGGGGACGGATCCCGGCGATCCCGCTCAGCGATCTGCTCGAATCCCGGGGCTTCGTGCTGGAGCAGGTGGAGCGCAACAGCGAGTTCGACCTGCGCGGCGACGCCGAACCGCAGCGCAAGGCGCTCGCGGACGCGCTGGCGTTCGCCGGCTCGGACTACCGTGTCGTGGAGTGGATGATGCCGACTCCGCCGGAGCTTCGGGAGGGGTTCGCCGCCGTGCTGGCCCGACTGTCGACCGACGCGCCGAGCGGCGACATGGACTTCGCCGCCGAGCACTGGGATGCCGACCGTGTGGTGCGCCGGGAGGCGCGTCTCACCGCGGCCGGTCAGGCGGTCTCGGTGGTGGCCGTGCGACACGAGCCGACGGGTGAGCTCGTCGCCTACAACGAGCTGCTCATCGCCGCCGACCGTTCCGGGGTGACCCATCAGTTCGGGACCCTGGTGTCGAAGGACCACCGCGGACACCGGCTCGGCACGATCGTCAAGTGCGCGAACCTGCTGCGCTGGCGCGAGCTGATGCCGCTGTCGGCCGTCGTGTCGACTTTCAACGCCGAGGAGAACCGCCCCATGCTGAGCATCAACGAGGCGATCGGCTTCGTGCCGGTGTCGTACGCGGGCGCCTGGCAGAAGAAGATCTGAGCGAACGGTGCGGGCCCGATCTCATTCTCCGGGATGACGTCGGGCCTGCATCGTCATCCGCACGGCCGACGCCCCGGCGCTGCGCGATCACGAGGCTGGAAGCATGAACATCCCCGTGATCGAAGCACATGCCCTCTCCCAGTCGTTCGGAACCACTCGCGCGCTCGCCGGCGTCGATCTCGCGATCCACCGCGGCGAGTCGGTCGCGATCATGGGCGCATCGGGTTCCGGCAAGACGACCCTCCTCCATGTGCTCGCAGGCATCATCGCCCCGGATGCCGGGTCGGTGATCTTCCGCCCCGCCGAAGGGGCGCCGGTCGACGTCACCGGCATGAGCGAATCCGCGCGGTCCCGGTTGCGGCGCGAGCGGTTCGGCTTCGTCTTCCAGCAGGGACTGCTGATCCCCGAGCTGACCGCCGTCGAGAACGTCGCGCTCGCGTCGATGATCAACGGCATCCCGCGCCGCGACGCCGTGCAGCATGCCGCAGCATGGTTGGCGGCGCTCGGGCTCGCCGGCATGGAGGATCGTCGCATCGGCGAGCTCTCGGGCGGTCAGGCGCAGCGCGTGGCGATCGCCCGCGCCCAGGCGACCGGCGCCGAACTGGTGTTCGCCGACGAGCCGACGGGCGCACTCGAC